>NZ_JBSPKW010000016.1:0-152872 GCF_053848065.1 Mesorhizobium sp. BHscii
TGATGAGCTACGGCGCGCGCGCCTAGTGCCGCTCCGCCATCCTCGCCGCACTAGGTAGCGCTCTGCCTCAGCTGTGCGATGCTGAGCACCGCACTGGCCACTCTCTGCGTCGCTCATGCGGCGTTCTACTTTTTCCGCTTGTGCGGAAACGTGGCGTCGCCGGCATCCTCTCCGGATATCACGCGAGGATTGGCGCTTGAGACGCCGTCGTTCGTTCCGCCTTTGTGGTTCTTCTCAGACTGGCCCTTGGCGTCCGCGTCCGCGGCGATCAAGAGACGGCCCCGCCAGGCCCGGGCGGTGATTGCGGTGCCGGCTAGGGCGCCGGTTCGCGGCCGGCAAGCCCTGAAAAGATTATCTTTTTTTAATTACACTTTGCCGCGGCCCGCTCCTAGCTTCGTTGCAAGACCGAGAACCGCCGGCGATGCCTCCCTCATCGCGACGCGACGGAACCGGACGGCCCGGGACCGGAAGGCGGAGCGACCAAGCCGCCGCCTTCCCTGATAAGGAGACGCCGCTATGCGCTCTTTCAAGACTCTCAGGATTGCAACCCTCACCGCATCTCTCATCGCTGTTCCGTTCGCTGGCGCCTATGCCGCCGGACATCACAAAGGCGCCCTCGACGAGGCGACGCCGACCGTTTTCTCCGGTCCACGCGTGACAGGCTTGATCGATCAGGTTCAGGGGGTGGACAAGGGCATCGCGGACGCGAGGCAGGAGAACACGATCACGCCGGCCGAGGCGCAAAGGCTGCACATGCGGGCAGCCCGTATCAGCCAGGCCGCCGAAAAAGTGGCTACTGCGGATCATGGCAGGATACCGGGCGCGCAATACCGGCAGTTGTTGCGCCGGCTCGACAATGTCGACCAGGCGCTGCTGTTCGACACCGGTAACGCCTTCAATATCGGCGACAACACCGATGGCGGAAATCCAAACGGCTGATCATTGAGGAAGGGACTGCCCGGAGCCCTCGGAGCTTTTGCCCCGCGGGCGTCTTCTTTCACTACGGTGCCGCGCGTCCTTTGGGACGTGCGGCGCGGTTTGGGGCGATCAAAGCGCCCGTCGCAGAACGGCCTTCAGGGTTGCCAATGCCCGCACATTGGTATCTTTTCCCGCCTTCAAATTCAGCGGAACCTGCCATGTCCTTTCAAAAACTCGACGACCTCGGTCACAAGCTCGAAGCGCTGGAGCATGCGCTCGCCATTCTCGGCGCCGACGAGGCGACCCATATGGCCGTGGGCGGCGGCGAAAAGCGCGCCGAGGCGATGTCGGCGCTGGCCGGCATGCATCACGCCAAAGCGACCGCGCCGGAGATCGCCGACTGGATCGCTGCGGCCGAGCAGGAAACGCTGAACGAAGAACAGCAGGCAGCGGTCAAGGAGTTCCGGCGGCAGTATACCAACCTGACCTGCCTGCCGGTTGAATTCGTCGAGCGCCAAACGACCGCGCGCATGCGCTCCGAGCAGCTCTGGCGCGACCTGCGGGCGAAAAACGACTGGGCAGGATTTTTGCCGGCGCTCGAAGGCGTCGTGGCGCTAGTGCGCGAGGAAGCAGCACTTCGCGCCGACGTGCTCGGCCTCGATCCCTACGACGCGCTGATGGAGCAGTACGATCCCGGCAACCGCGCCGCCGACATCACTCCGGTCTTCGCCGAGCTGAAGACCTTCCTTAGGGATTTCGTACCGGAGGCACTGGCCGTGCAGGAAGAGCGGCTGGCGAGAAACCCTCTGAAGCCGCTTTCGGGCAGCTACGCGATCGAAAAGCAGCGCGAGCTTGGCCTCGCCATGATGGCGGCGGTCGGCTTCGACCTCACCCACGGCTCGCTTTCGGTTTCGCATCATCCGTTCTGTGGCGGCGTGCCGAGCGACGTGCGCATCACCACCCGCTACAAGACCTCCGACTTCCTGTCGGCACTGATGGGAGTGCTGCACGAGACCGGCCATGCGCTTTACGAACAGAACCTGCCGAACGCATGGGCGCACTGGCCGCTTGGCAAAGCGCGCGGCATGGCCGTGCATGAAAGCCAGAGCCTGTTCGTCGAAAAGCAGATCGGCCGCAACCCCGAATTCTGGCGCTGGGCGCTGCCGGTGGTCGAACGGCACCTGGGCGAGACCTGGTCGATCGACGACATCCTGCCGCATGTTCATAGGGTCGAGCGCGGGCTGATCCGCGTCGACGCCGACGAGGTCACATATCCGCTGCACGTCATCCTGCGCTACGAGCTGGAGCAGGAGCTTGTCTCGGAGCGGCTGGAGGCCGCCGACCTGCCCGAGGCTTGGGACGCCAAGATGCGCGACTATCTCGGCCTGTCGACCATCGACAACCCGGCCGACGGGCCGATGCAGGACGTGCACTGGCCGGGTGCCGCCTTCGGCTATTTCCCGTCCTATACGCTGGGCGCAATGATGGCGGCGCAGCAATGGGCGGCGCTGACCAGAGACCATCCTTCGGCCGACGAAGACCTCGCCACGGGAAATTTCGCGGCGATCAACGACTGGCGCCGTGAAAGGATCTGGTCGCAAGGTTCGCGCTGGTCGACGCCCGACCTGCTCGAACGCGCCACCAGCGAGAAACTCAACGCCGCGCATTTCACCGATCACCTGAAGAAGCGCTACGGCGCATAGGACGGCACCCCCTCCCATCCATCCTGACCGGTCATTGGGGTTCTCGAAGATGATTCACCATTCTCGGTCCTAGCCGAGCCACCCTGCCTTGCAGGACGCAATTTACTTTTCTATCACTAGTGGCATTCGACTGTATCTGGGGACGTGCAGGGCATGGGGCGGGCGAGGCACTTTCAGGCGGCGACAACAGTGGCCGCAAGACTTACTATATTGGCAAGACTCACCGTGTTGATTGTCATTTGCACGGTCTGCTGGCCGGCCATGGCCGGTACGAACGTGCACAAGGGCAGCGTTGGCGACTGGATCGAGCCAGTCGCGCTTCCCAAGGCCGATCCGCAATTCGACAGCCAGATCAAGAACGGCATATCCAACCTGCTGTCGGATTATCAGATCCGGAAGCGTCCCGGCGGATTGGAGGTCTTCGACCGCTATGCCTACAAGATCGTCGACCGCACCGGCCTGGAACGCGGCGCCAGCATAAGTTTTGAATTCGATCCTGCGACGTCCGAGGTCACCGTGAACTGGATCGACATCATTCGTGACGGCGTGGTGATCAAGCACCTTTCCGATGCTGATTTCGACGTGTTTCGGCGCGAGAGAGATGCGGAGAAGGGCCTCTTCGATGGTTGGCTGACCGCTTACCTGAACCTCAACGATGTCCGGGTCGGAGACATCATCGATTATGGCAAGACCACGGTCAGAACTCCGATTATCGGCACGGATCTTCTTTTCCATTCCTTTGCCGTGGCCTGGGACGAACCAATCGCTTTGATCCGCAAAAGAGTGACGTGGCCAACGGTGCAGCCCCTGAATGTCCGACAGGTCAGGACGGACATACGCCCGGATGTCCAGTCTACCGGAGAAACGACGACCTATCTTTGGCAAAGCGCCAACCCGACGCCGGTGAAATCGCAGGAATATCTGCCGCCAGACTTTCTCACATACCCATCCATCGAAATCTCTTCGACGTCTAAATGGCAAGATATCGTCGACACGGTTCTTCCGTACTATCGGCTCGACCAGGAACTGCCGGCAGATTTCGCAGCGAAGCTCGATGCCATTGCCGCGAAATACGATGCGCCAGAAGACAGGATGATCGAGGCGATGCGGTTGGTCCAGGACAACATCCGCTATGTCAGCCTGTCCATGGGCCGTGGTTCCTATATCCCGCGCAGCCCGACGACCGTGGTGGCAAGCGGCTTCGGAGATTGCAAGGACAAGGCGCTGCTTCTCGCCTCCAGCCTGCGGCGACTGGGAATGCACGCGGACGTGGCTCTCACCGATCTTGACGAAGGGCTTGCTCTCGCCACGATACTCCCGACGATAAGGGCGTTTGACCATGTTATCGTGAAGGTCGCCATCGACAGCCAGACCTACTGGATAGACGCGACCAACTATCTGCAGGGAGGCAGGGCAGATAATCTTATACCGCCCGACTACGGCTTTGCTCTGCCCATTGTCGCCGACAACGCGGGAATGGAAAAGATAGAACGAAAGGAGCTCTACCAGCCGACCACCTTTGTGAATGAGGTATTCGATTTCCCCAAACGCAAAGGCGAGCCGCTCAAACTGACCGTCACCACGACCTATTGGGGCGCAGATGCCGATAGCATGCGCTATAAGCTTGTCTCGCAATCGGCGGCAAGGATCGCGGACGATTATCTCAAATATTACAATCGCCAGTATCCCGGAATGAAAAGCCTGGGGCCGCTGGTGACGAACGACAGCCGCGACAAGAATCTGGTTTCGGTAACCGAATCCTACGATCTCTCGGCAGGCGATCTCGATGCCGATAACCTCTCCAAGGACTTTGCTCTGAAATCGGATGTCGGCATCAGATATTTGCCGGAGCCCGACCTCCTCGAAAGGAGCGCGCCAATCTGGCTAGGCAGCCCGATCTTTCGACGACACCGGTGCACCGTCAGAAATTTGAAGGCCCACTTCGTAGGCCCCGAGGACAATGACGACGTGATTACGCCCTACGTTGCATTCAAGGCTCGTTGGACGAGCACCTCCACCGAATTTCAGGTCGACTGGTTTCTCAAGACTCTCAATGACCGGATTCCCGCCAAGAGTATCGGCCCTTATTTGAAATCCCTCAAGAAGATCAACGACAACTCGGCTTGGAACTACAATTTCGCCTATTCGGACGCCGAAGCGAACTGACGCCAGTGGAAGGATCTACTCCGCGGCACCTCTGAAAGCATTCGACCCGGTTTCGAACTGCAGCTTGGCCAGCCGCGCATAGATGCCGCCCTTGGCAACGAGGCTTTGATGGGTGCCTTCCTCGACGATGCAGCCGCCATCCATGACCAGGATCCGGTCGGCCTTCAGAACCGTCGCCAGCCGGTGGGCGATAACGATGGTGGTGCGGCCCTGCATCAGCCGCTCCAGCGCCGTCTGCACCAGCGTCTCGCTTTCGGCGTCGAGTGCCGAGGTCGCCTCGTCGAGCAGAAGGATCGGCGCATCCCGCAGAATCGCGCGGGCAATCGCCACGCGCTGGCGCTGGCCGCCGGACAGCGTCACGCCGCGCTCGCCGACCTCGCTGTCATAGCCTTTCTCGAGCTTCAGGATGAACTCGTCGGCAAGCGCATCCTTGGCCGCCGCCTCGATCTCGGCCTGGCTGGCGTCCGGACGGCCGAAGCCGATATTGTCACGCGCGCTGGCCGCGAAGATGGTGACATCCTGCGGCACAATGGCGATGCGCTCTCGTATGGCGACGGGATCGGCCTCGCGCACATTAACGCCGTCGATCATGATCTTGCCGATCTCGGGGTCATAGAAGCGCAGAAGCAGCGAAAAGACGGTGCTCTTGCCGGCGCCCGACGGGCCGACGATCGCCACCGTCTCGCCGGGCTTGACCTGGAAACTCAGACCGTGGACGGCGGCGCGGTCGGGCCCAGCCGGATAGGAGAAGGATACGTCGTCGAAACTTATTGCGCCTCTGGCCGTCGCCGGCAGCAGTTTCGGATGCGCGGGGGCTTGGATCGCGGGCTTCTCGGCCAGGATCTCGGTCAGCCGTTCGGCAGCACCCGCCGCCTGGGCAAGCTCGCCCCACACTTCCGACAGCGCACCGAGCGCGCCGGCGGCGAACACAGAATAGAGCAGGAATTGGCCGAGCGTGCCCGGCGACAGCGTGCCGCCAAGCACGTCGCGCGATCCGAACCACAGCACCGCCACCACCGAGGAAAAGATCATGAAGATGGCGAAGAAGGTGAGGAAAGATCGGGCAAAGATCGAAGATCGCGCCGCCTCGAACGCGGCATCCACGGCAGATGAAAAATTCCCGGTGACCAGTTTCTCGTTGGTGAAGGCCTGCAGCGTGCGCACCGCGCCGATCTGCTCGCTGGCATAGGCCGTCGCGTCGGCCAGCGTGTCCTGCGCCAGCCGCGATTTGCGCCGCACCGAGCGGCCGAAGGCGACCAGCGGCAGCACGATCACCGGGATAGCGGCAATGACGAGGCCCGACAGTTTCGGGCTGGTGAAGACCATCATCGCCACGGCGCCGAGCCCCAGGATGACATTGCGCAGCGCCACCGAAGCGGTGGCACCGACCGCCGACTTGACCTGCGTCGTGTCGGCGGCGAGCCGCGACACAATCTCGCCCGACTGGGCGGTGTCGAAGAAAGACGGCGACAGCGTCGTGACATGGCGGAACACGTCGCTGCGGATGTCGGCGACGACGCGCTCGCCCAGCGTGATGACGAAATAGTAGCGGCTGGCCGACGCCGCGGCGAGCAAGGCAGCCATCACCACCAGCATGGCGAAATACTCGGCGATGAAACTGGAATCGGAAGCTGAAAAGCCGTGGTCGATCATGCGCCGCACGGCCAGCGGCAGCGCCAGCGTCGTCGCCGCCGCTACGGTCAGCGAGACGACCGCGCCAATGACCATCTTCCGGTAGCGGGTGATATAGGGGAACAGGCGCCGCAGCGGCTTGAGCGAGCGCCTACGCTCGTCTGCATCGCCGCTGGTGTGCGCCATGACCGTTTCCTCTGGCTCTTTTTGTATGCGCCTTAATATGCGCTTGTCGCGGCCTTGTGATTCAATTCCGGCTGATGTATAGGCTCGCCGACCGTTTTTAAAAGCCGTAGCTCCTCAATAGCTGCGGCTTCGAGTTTTAAAAAGGGGCGCATCGACGCAGGCTTATGCCCGTCAGCAGCGCCGGCGAACCAGGAATAGCACAATGAAGACCGACATCCATCCCGACTACCACACCATCAAGATCGTCATGACCGACGGCACCGAATACATGACCCGTTCGACCTGGGGCAAGGAGGGCGACACGATGAACCTCGACATCGACCCGACCACCCATCCGGCCTGGACGGGCGGCCAGCAGACCCTGCTCGACCGCGGCGGCCGCTTGTCGAAGTTCAAGAAGCGTTTCGAAGGTTTCGGCCTCTAAGCCGCAGACTTTTCGCAGATCAAGAACCCGCCCTCGTGGCGGGTTTTTTGTTGACTGGAGCCACCCGGCACAGGAGGGTCGACTGGTTGGCGAAGGGCGGCGACATGATGGCATTCAACGATGAACGATGGTCCGGCCTCACGGGCGGATACAAGGTCGTTTATGATCCACGACCGGCCTTGCGAAGGCTGGCCGTTCACTACGATGACAAGTCGGTCTGGGACGAGCTCTGGAACGAACTGCATCATCAGGGCGATGTTGGAGACGCATCTTACGCCGCGGTTGTGGAACTGGCTCGCATCTCCGAAGGCCAAACTCCAGTATATTGGGGAGCTTACGGTCTGGCCGCGACGATCGAAGAAGCGCGATTGGCCTACGACCGGAACCCGCCGGTTCCCGATTGGATCGAACCACACTACAAAACTGCGTGGCAGATCCTTTTCGAATTGGCCTTGCGGGATCTGGCAGTTTCGGCGGACGACCCGACCGTAAACTGCGCATTGGCCGTTGTCGCCCTTCATAGAGGCCGGTTCAGCCTCGGCCGCATGGCGATGTGCGCGGAAGATGAGCGCACGGAAATGCTACGGGATTATTTCGGCCGGTAGTCTCCGGCTCTATTCGCCGACCAGTTCGCGCAGCGCCATCCGCTTATAGGCGGCGACCAGGTCGTCGCCTTCTTGCCGCCCGACCGAGATTGCCAGCCGCATGGTGGCCTCGCCCATCTGCCAGATGAGAAACGCCGTCGTTTCCAGCACCGCCGGATCGGCGGCAGGCCGCAGCCGTTTTAGCACCGCCCTGAGGAATTCGGCGTTGGCCCGGCTGTCGGCAAGCTCGAGTTCGCGCAGCGCCTTGTCGGCCTGTGTGCCCGACCAGATGTCACGCATCACCGGCTCCGCCAGGAACAGCCCGTAATAGATATCCACCAGCTCCGAAAACGCCCGCCGCAGCCCTTCCGCGTCGCTAACCTCCGCAAGTGCTGCGGAGATGCAGGCCTGGCTTTCAGCGGTGTAGCGCTCGGCCAGCGCCCAGATGATCGCCCGCTTGTCCGGAAAGAACTGGTAGAGCGAGCCGATCGACACGCCGGCCCGTTCCGCCACTTCGCCCATGCGCATGGCATCGCTGCCTTGCTCGGCGATCAAAGCGGAGGCGGCGGCCAGCATCCGTTCGACCCGTTCGCGGCTGCGTTGCTGGCTTGGCGCCCGGCGCGGCGAGGCGATCTGGCCATCCTGTGAACCCGATACGGTCGAGCCTTCCATCACTGTCTCCAAGCGAATGATCAACAAATTGGCTTGACTCGCAAAATACGAGGGTTTATCACGTTTTGCAAATGTGAGGATTACTCATGTTTGTGAACAAAGGAAATCACCCATGATCGACACAGTACGGAAACCGACTTTAATCCTCGGCGGCACCGGCAAGACCGGCCGTCGTCTCGCAGACCGGCTGACGGCGCAGGGCCTGCCAGTGCGGATTGGCTCGCGCTCGGGCACGCCGCCCTTCGACTGGGAAAACAACACGACCTGGGAACCCGCGCTTGATGGTGTCGGGGCCGTCTACATCAGCTACTATCCCGATCTTGCGGTGCCGGGTGCCGCCGAAGCGGTCGGCGCATTCGCCAACCTTGCCGTGGAGCGCGGTGTGCGCCGGCTGGTGCTGCTGTCGGGGCGTGGCGAAACCGAAGCCCAGCGCGCCGAAGAGATGCTGAAAGCCTCAGGCGCCGACTGGACGGTCCTGCGCTGCGCCTGGTTTGCCCAGAACTTCAGCGAGAGTTTTTTGCTCGATCCGCTGCTTGCAGGTGAAGTGGCACTACCGGTCGGCAATGTCGGAGAACCGTTCGTCGACGCCGAGGACATTGCCGACGCCGCCGTTACGGTGCTTACCCGGAAAGGTCATATCGGCCAGCTTTACGAGCTGACCGGGCCGCGGCTGCTGAGCTTCGCCGAGGCGGTCGCCGAGATCGGCAAGGCAGCTGGCCGCAACATCGGCTTCAAGCAGATTTCGCATGCCGAGTTCGCCGCCGCAATCGCCGCGCACGCGCTGCCGGCCGAGTTTGCCTGGCTGCTCAACGAACTGTTCACCGAGGTGCTCGACGGCCGCAACGAGGCGCTGGCCGACGGCGTCGAGCGCGTGCTCGGCCGAGCGCCAAGGGACTTCTCCGCCTACGCAATCGAAACCGCCGCTACGGGCATCTGGAGCAACTGACATGATCATGAAACTGCTCCCTATCCTAACCTTCGTAGCCGCGCTCGGCTCGGGCGTCGTCGCTGGTGTCTTCTTCGCCTTTTCCAGCTTCGTCATGCCGGGCCTCGCCCGCATGCCTGCCGCGGGCGGCATCGCCGCCATGAATTCGATCAACGTCACTGCGGTGACGCCGATGTTCATGACCGCGCTTTTCGGCACCGGACTGGTCTGCCTCGTCCTCGTTGTCGGCGCCATTCTCGGCTGGAATCAGCCGGGTTCGTTCTGGTTTCTCGCCGGCGCTCTGATCTATGTCGTCGGCAACCTGATCGTGACCATGATCTTCAACGTGCCGCTCAACAACGCGCTGGCCGCCGTCGATCCGGCAAGCGCCAACGGCGCCGCCGTGTGGGCCACCTATCTCAGGGACTGGGTGATGTGGAACCACGTCCGCACCATTACCGCCATCGTGGCGCTGGGCTGCTTCATCGTGGCGTGGCGGTGAATGAGGCCAGAAATCTAAAAGACCTTGCGTCAGGCAGGGTCTTTCGAGTTGTGGCCCTTACGATCGGCATGACCGAGATGGCGATCCGGATCGATCACGTCCCGAACCAGTTCCTTAAGCCTTGCAGCGTCGGGAAAGCCGCCGTCGCGCTTGCGGTCCCAGACCAGCGTGTCGTTGCAGGAAATGGTGAAAATACCGCCGGTGCCCGGCACCAGCGTGACCTCGCCCAGATCCGTTCCGAAAGTCGAGAGCAGCTCCTGCGCCATCCAGCCGGCCCGCAGCAGCCACTGGCACTGCGTGCAATAGGTGATGCGGACCTGAGGCAGCGCCTGTGGGGTCATCTCGGACTGAGCTCGCTCATGTCAGACTGAGCTTTGCTCATGTCTTCGGACTGAGCTTTGCTCATGTCTTCGGGCTGAGCTCGCTCATGTCTGGGCTGAGCTGTGCTCATGCGGCGCTCAGCTTCGCCATGGTCTCGTCGTCGACCTCGAAATTGGCGTAGACACTCTGCACGTCGTCATCGTCCTCAAGCGTCGCGACCAGCTTCATCAGCGATTGTGCCCGCTCCTCGTCGACCGCGATGTTGGTTTGCGGCTTCCAGATCGGCTTCACTGATTCAGCCTCGCCGAGCGCGCCTTCCAGCGCCTTTGACACTTCGCCGAGGTTCTCGAAGGCGCAATAGATCGTGTGCCCGTCCTCGTCCGACTGGACGTCGTCGGCACCGGCTTCGATCGCCGCGTCCATGACCTTCTCGGCACTGCCGACTGACGCCGGATAGAAGATCTCGCCGACACGGTCCCACATGAACGACACCGAGCCGGTTTCGCCCATCGCCCCACCGGCCTTGGTGAAGGCGGCGCGCACATTCGACGCCGAGCGGTTGCGGTTGTCGGTCAGCGCCTCGACGATCAGCGCAACGCCGCCCGGCCCGTAGCCTTCGTAGCGCACGGCTTCGTAAGTCTCGGCGTCGCCCATCGACGCCTTGTTGATGGCGCGCTGGATATTGTCCTTCGGCATCGACACCGCTTTGGCGTTCTGCACGGCCAAGCGCAGGCGCGGGTTCATCGACGGATCCGGCGTGCCGCTCTTGGCGGCGACGGTTATTTCGCGCGCCAGCTTGGAAAACATTTTCGACCGCACCGCGTCCTGGCGGCCCTTGCGGTGCATGATGTTCTTGAACTGTGAATGGCCAGCCATGGCACCCCTGTCGTCTTCTTGGCAGAGCATCCTGCAGCGAGATCTCGCCTTTGGCCAAAATGCTCCGAAGTCAAAATTTCAGAACGTTCCTGGTGCGTCCGGATGGACGTACGGCGCTCTATCTCGGAATGGCCGGCTTATAGATAAATCGGCTCAATTCGTCCAGCCGCGCCGTAAGGATGGCGCGCAACGTGCCTGCCAGCTGCATTCCTGCGGCCATTCACCCCTCCAGATCGGACTTCAGCCGGTCGAGAATGCTGATCGCATGCGTGGCGTACTGACTGATCCAGCGGTCGTGGATCTGCTTGATCGGCAGCGCATTGAGATGATTCCAGCGTTCGCGCCCCTCGCGCCGCGCTACGACCAGGTCGGCTTCCTCCAGCACTTTCAGATGCAGCATGACGGTGCAGCGGTCCATGTCGGGAAAGGCATCGCACAGCATGCCGGTGGTGCGCGGCGCGTCCTTCAGCTCGTCCAGCAGCGCACGCCGGCGCGGATGTGCCAGCGCCTTGAAAACATTGTCGTCCTGCGCTTTGCTTGACATGTTATATTTTTATAACATAATACCGATCTGATCAAGGAAGGAGCTGTGGATATGTCTCTTGGATTCAGGGTTTCGGGCCGCATCGGCAAACCGGTCGCCGAAGTCTTCGATGCGGTCGTCAATCCGAAGAAGCTCAGCGGCTATTTTACCACCATCGGCGGCGCCAGCGCCCCGCTGGTGGCCGGCGCCAAGGTCGTCTGGTGGGGCAAGGTCCCGGTCGAGGTCGACGAGGTGGAGAAAAACAACCGCATCGTGCTGCGCTGGGATGCCACCGACGCCGACGGCAAGCCGGCTTACAAGACGCGCGTCGAGATGAATTTCGAGCCGCTGGACGACGGCGGCACCTTCGTCACCATCGCCGAGGCCGGCTGGCACGAGGACGCGGTCGGCCTGAAGAAGTCCTATCTCAATTGCGAGGGCTGGTCGCAGATGCTGGCCTGCATGAAGGCCTATGTCGAATACGGGATCAACTTGCGCGACGGCTATTACCGCAGCGAGATGAAGGGCGAACCGGCCAGTGAAGACAATATCTGAAAAGACGGAGGAAAGAATGACTGCGAAGATCACCGGCGGCATCAACATCGCCATGAAAGTGCCGCCCCACCAATATCAGGACACGATCGCCTTCTATCGGGATGTCGTCGGGCTGAAGCCGTTCACAGCCAAAGCGCCGGCTGTTGGTTTCGAGCTCGGCCCCAATCGCCTGTGGATTGATGAGGCGCCGATGCTGAGCCAGGCCGAGGTCTGGCTGGAGCTGTTCACCGATGATTTTCCGGCCGCAGCCGATCATCTCGCCAAGGCCGGCGTCGTGCGCTGCGACGCCATCGAGGCGCTCGGCGAAGATTTCCGCGGCGGCTGGATCACCAATCCGGCCAATATTATCCACCTGGTGCGCGAACCCGACGCCTGGTGACCCCGACGCCTGGCGACAGGGGCGGCATCGACTTGAGAAGGAGGACGACATGGAAATCCGCGAGACACCTACCGCCGAAGCCGGCATGCTGATCCGGCGGCCGGTCGCAGAGGTGTTCGAAGCCATCGTCGATCCGGCGATCACCCGGAAATTCTGGTTCACTCATGGCAGCGACAGGCTCGACAGCGGCAAGGAGGTTCGCTGGGAATGGCGCATGTATGACGTCTCGGCGCCGGTCACGGTCAGCGAGATCGTCAGGAACGAAAAGATCGTCATACAATGGAGCGATCCGCCGACCACGGTGGTCTGGACTTTTACCGAGATGCCGGGCGGCACGACCTTTGTCGAGGTTCGCAATTTCGGTTTTGCCGGCAGCCCCGATGAACAGGTCAAGCAGGCGATCGGCTCGACCGATGGCTTCGCGCTCGTGCTCGCCGGCGCCAAGGCGTGGCTGGAGCGAGGGCTGACGCTTGGCCTGATCGGCGACCGTCATCCGAAGGGTGTTCCGGCGACTTAGAACGCACCGGCTTCGCCAGACCGGCGCGCCAACCTTAGTGCCCGCCGGCCTTTGCCTTTCTGCGACGTCGCGCCAGCATGTTGAGGCCCTCGACAAGGGCGGAAAAACCCATGGCGGCGTAGATGTAGCCCTTCGGCACATGGAAGCCCATGCCGTCGGCGATCAGCGTCATGCCGATCATCAGCAGGAAACTCAGCGCCAGCATGACGATGCTCGGGTTCTTGGCGATGAAGTTGGCGAGCGGCGCGGCCGCCAGCATCATCACGGTGACTGCCACGATAACGGCGATGTACATGATGGCGATCTCGTCGGTCATGCCGACCGCAGTGATGATCGAATCGATCGAGAAGACCAGGTCGAGCAGCAGGATCTGGAAGATGGCGCCGGCCATCGAAAGCTGCAGCGTCTCGCCCATCATCGTGTCCTGGTGATCCTCGAGATCGACCGTGTGGTGTATCTCCTTGGTCGCTTTCCAGACGAGGAATAGGCCGCCGGCGATCAGGATCAGATCGCGCCAGGAAAAGCCATGGCCGAAAGCGGTGAATACCGGCGCCGTCAACTGGACGATGATCGAGATGGTGGCAAGCAGCACCAGCCGCATGATCAGCGCGGCGGAAATGCCGAGCCGCCGGGCGCGGGCCCTTTGTGCCTCCGGCAATTTGTTGGTCAGGATCGAGATGAAGATCAGATTGTCGATGCCGAGCACGACCTCCAGCACGATCAGCGTCAGCAACGCGACCCACGCGGTCGGATCGGAGACAAAGGCGAAATGCGGCGCCAGGAATTCGATGAGCTGCATGGAGGTCGTCCCCTCTTACGATCTAGAGCAGTGTCGCCGGCAGTTAGGTATCGCAGGCGTTGATATCAATGTCACGACCAGAAAGATGGCGCGGTTTCCTCGAGCCGCGGTCCGCGGCGAAACGGCGCAATCCGCTCGGTCAGGCCGCTGCGATCCGAAATGTCGACACCGACGCCGCACAATGTCGCCGGGCCGGTCGCCGCCTCGAAGCGTCCTTTCGGCACCTTAGACAGAAACCGGTTGAGCGGCTCCTCCTTATCCATGCCGAGCGATGAATCATAGTCGCCGCACATGCCGGCGTCGGAAATATAGCCGGTGCCGCCATTGAGAATCTGGTGGTCGCCGGTCGGCTGGTGCGTGTGGGTGCCGACGACGAGACTGGCGCGGCCGTCGACGAAATGCGCAAAGCACATTTTTTCGGAGGTCGCCTCGGCATGGAAATCGATGACCACCGCATCGGCCTGCTCGCCGAGCGGGCAGGCGGCAAGCTCGCGTTCACCGGCCTGGAACGGGTCGTCGAGTTCGGGATGCATGAACACCCGGCCCATGATGTTGGCGACCAGAACGCGTGCGCCATTCCTGGCGATGTAGACGCCGGAGCCGCGCCCCGGCGTGCCCTTGGGGAAATTGGACGGGCGCAGGAACCGCTCCTCGCGCGGTGCGAAAACCAGCGCGTCGCGCTGGTCCCAGACATGGTTGCCGGTGGTGACGACGTCGGCGCCCGCCGAGATCGTCTCGCGAAAGATCTCTTCGGTGATGCCGAAGCCGCCGGCGGCGTTCTCGCCATTGACGATGACGAAGTCGAGTTTGAAATCCGAGATCAGGCCGGGCAGTTGTTCCCACACCGCCGTGCGTCCCGTCTTGCCGACCATATCGCCGAGGAAGAGAAGTCTCATATAAGCATGATCCCGAACCGAAGGTCAGCGAAGCAAAAAGCTGCATGACTTTCGGAAAAGACCATGCGTCCAGGAACTTATCTACAATTTCGGCGCGAACCGGCGCAACCCGTTCTCGGTGAGTATTTCCGAGATGATCACGTCATGCGGCTCGTCCGGCACTAGCGCCACCTCCTGGCAGTCGAAAGCAATGCCGATCAGCCGCGGCGGTTGCCCCTTGTCGACCAGCCGCGCAATCGCGCGGTCGTAATAACCGGCGCCGTAGCCGATCCGGTGGCCGCGCGCGTCGAAAGCCGCGAGCGGCACGAGCATCACCTGGGGATCGAGCACCTCCGCCTCCTCATGCGGTCCGACGGTGCCGAACCCCATGTCGACCATCGGTGCGCCACGCACCAGTTCGCGAAAGACGATGGTGGTCTTGTCGAGGATCGCCGGCAGGCAAAGCCTTGCTCCCTTTTCGCGCAAGGCGAACATCAGCGGCCGGATATCGACTTCCGAGCGCATCGGCCAGAAGCCGGAGACGATCTGGCCAGGCTCTATCGCAATGCTGTCCCGCGCCGTCTCGGCCATTTCGAGCGCTGCCTCCACCCGCCAGAATGGATCGAGCGCGTCGCGGCGCCCGAGTGCTTCGCGTCGCAAATGTCTTTTCAGGTCTTTCGAGGCTGTCATGCGCGGACGGTAGAAAAGATCAGCTTTGGATGGAGTTTTAGGAGCGACGTTTTCTACCGCATGATCCACCGAAGTGTCAGCGGTTCGGTGAAAAGATCATGCGAAATGAGGTCAGCGGAGCGAACTTTTCGTTCGTGAGCACCGCACAAAGCGGTGCGACGACAAAATCCGCCAAATATGGCCTTTTTTATGGGTGACGATCCACACAACCGGTGGAGAGAGCGATCCCGGGAACCTACAAAGTAGGTGGGCGCCGTATGAGAAAACCCACGGGTCTTCCCAGGGACAGCTCCCTAGGGATCATTAAGGCCCCGGGGAAAATGTTCTCCTGCCGGGAAGCGCAGACCGTCACGACCAATATAGGCTGACGATCGACCAAGCGCCAGAGAGATGGCCATGTTCGCCGGCTCAATTCGTCACAAAGCCCTGCCTGGGACCTGCGCGACACAAGGTTTCACCGCGCCTCGCCGCGATGCCTTGCACAGGCTGGACTGTCTCCTTACGGTTGCCCATCAAAACCGAGGAGCAAGAATGCGTTTCGAAGGCACGGCGGCCTATGTCGCCGACAAGGATCTGATGGTGGCGGTCAATGCGGCGATCGCGCTGGAGCGGCCATTGCTGGTCAAGGGCGAGCCCGGCACCGGCAAGACCGAGCTGGCCAGGCAAGTGGCGGCGGCGCTCGGCCTCGAGCTGATCGAATGGCACGTCAAGTCGACGACAAGGGCGCAGCAGGGCCTCTACGAGTATGACGCCGTCTCGCGGCTGCGCGACAGCCAGCTCGGCGACGAGCGCTTCAACGACATCAGGAACTATATCAACCGCGGCAAGCTGTGGGACGCCTTCGCCGCAGGCAAGAAGGTCGTGCTTCTGATCGACGAGATCGACAAGGCAGATATCGAGTTCCCCAACGACCTGTTGCAGGAACTCGATAGGATGGAGTTCTTCGTCTACGAGACCGGCGAAACGATCCGCGCCGCCGTGCGCCCGATCGTCATCATCACCTCCAACAACGAGAAGGAACTGCCGGACGCCTTCCTGCGCCGCTGCTTCTTCCACTATATCCGCTTCCCCGACGTCGAGACGCTGCACAGGATAGTCGACGTGCACTATCCCGGCATCAAGCAGAACCTGGTGCGCGCCGCATTGACCCAGTTCTACGAAATCCGCGACGTGCCTGGCCTGAAGAAGAAGCCGTCGACCTCCGAGGCGCTCGATTGGATCAGGCTCTTGGTCGCCGATGACATCGCGCCCGAGGATCTGCGCGCCGATCCGAAGAATGCGCTGCCGAAATTGCATGGTGCGCTTTTGAAGAACGAACAGGACGTGCATTTGTTCGAGCGCCTGGCATTTATGGCGAGAAGGCAGGGGTGAGGAGCGATCGGCCAAAGGCCGACGAAAAGCCAACGATTTGGCTTTTGGCGCGACGAACGCCCGGAGCCATGGCGGAGGGCCGGCCATAGGCGTCGGACAGCGCTTTCCCGTTGCTGGACCGTTGCCGCCGGCCGGGCACCGAGGCAGCCTAGGCATAAAGCTTCGGAAGGGAAATGAAATGACCGGGATTACCGTCCGCCCACTGGCACAATCCGACCACGCCGACTGGCAGCGTCTGTGGACTGCCTACCTCACCTTCTACGAAACCAGACTGCCGGAGGAGGTCTACGCCGTCACCTGGAAGCGCCTGTTCACGGCGGGTGAGTTCGAACCGAAGGGGTTCATCGCCACCCTCGACGGCAAGGCGGTCGGCCTGACGCACTATCTCTATCATCGCTCCTGCTGGTCGCAGATGAACAATTGCTATCTGCAGGACCTGTTCGCCGACCCGGATGTGCGCGGCAAGGGCGTCGGCGCCGCCCTGATCGAAGCGGTCAAGCAGGAAGCCGGCAAGGTCGGCGTCAAGAACGTCTACTGGATGACCCACGAAACCAACACCACAGCGCGCAAGCTCTACGACCACGTGGCGCGGCGGACCGGCTTCATCGAGTATGATCTGCTATAGGCAGTGCGATGTTCATCCCCTTCTTCCTCGAACTGAAGGCTGCGCGGGTTCCGGTCTCGCTCCGAGAATATCTATGGCTGCTTGAGGGGTTGGAGGCGGGGCTGGTCGACTATGACGTCGAGGGATTTTACTATCTCGCCCGCTCAGCACTGGTGAAGGACGAGCGCCACATCGACCGTTTCGATCAGGTCTTTTCGCACTTTTTCAAGGGCGTCGAAGCGCTGGCTGGCGAAAACGCGGTCGATGTCGAAAACATTCCGGAGGAATGGCTGCGCCGGCTCGCCGAAAAGCACCTGACCGATGAGGAGAACAAGCTGGTCGAAGCGCTCGGCGGTTTCGAAAAGCTGATGGAAACGCTGAAGAAGCGGCTGGAGGAACAGAAGGGCCGCCACCAGGGCGGTTCGAAATGGATCGGCACCGGCGGCACCTCACCCTTCGGCGCCTACGGCTACAATCCCGAAGGCGTTCGCATCGGCCAGCATGAAAGCCGCAACCGCCGCGCGGTCAAAGTCTGGGACAAGCGCGAGTTCAGGAATTTCGACGATGCCGTCGAACTCGGCACCCGCAACATCAAGGTCGCGCTGAAGCGGCTGCGCCGCTGGGTGCGCGAAGGCGCCGAGGAGGAGTTCGACCTGCCCGGCACCATCCACGCCACGGCCGAACATGGCTATCTCGACGTGCAGACGCGACCTGAGCGACGCAATGCCGTGAAGCTGCTGATGTTCTTCGACGTCGGCGGTTCGATGGACGACCACATCAAAAGCGTCGAGGAGCTGTTTTCGGCTGCCCGTGCCGAATTCCGCCAGCTCGAATACTTTTACTTCCACAACTGCCTTTACGAAGGCGTTTGGAAGGACAATCGCCGCCGCCATGCGGAGGTGATCCCGACCTTCGACCTTCTCCACAAATACGGCCCGGACTACAAGGTGATCGTCGTCGGCGATGCTTCGATGAGCCCTTACGAGATCGCGCATCCCGGCGGCTCGGTCGAGCACTGGAATCCGGAGGCCGGCGTCGTCTGGCTCGGCCGCCTGCTGCAGCAATGGCCGAACGCGGTATGGCTCAACCCGGAAAACCAGAAGAACTGGGGTTTCACCCATTCGATCGCCATGATCCGCGATATCTTTGGCGGCCGCATGGTTCCGCTGACGCTCGCCGGGCTCGAAGCCGCGACGAAGCAACTTTCAAGGAAGCACTGAATGGATTTCCGGCAAGCAAGACTGGAAGGCCGATGACCTGTTTCCTCTGCCTGCAATGTGGCGTCCAGTTCCCGGCAGCAGCCGCGCCGCCGGACCATTGCCCGATCTGCGAGGACGAGCGGCAATATGTGCGCTGGGAGGGCCAGGCCTGGATCACGCCGGAAGAGCTCGCCGCCGGGCATCGGATCGTGATCAAGGACGATGCCGGCGTGCTCGCCTTCGGCATCGAGCCGCGCTTCGCCATCGGTCAGCGGGCGCTGCTGGCGCAAACGGCGTATGGCAATGTCCTGTGGGACTGCATCTCGATGGTCAGCGACGAGGCGGTGGCCGAAATCAACCGACGGGGCGGCCTGGCCGCGATCGCCATTTCGCACTGCCATTATTATTCGGCAATGGTCGAGTGGAGCGAGGCGTTTGGCGGCGTGCCGATCTACCTGCACGCCGATGATCGCAAGTGGATCATGCGGCCGCATCCGGCTGTTGTCAGTTGGGAGGGTGACACCCGCGTCCTAAGCCCCGCGCTGACACTTATCCGTTGCGGCGGTCACTTTGCCGGTGGCCAGGTGCTGCACTGGAAACGCGAGGGCGTCGACGCCATCCTGGCCGGCGACATCTTGCAGGTGACGCCGACTCGCCGCCATGTCAGCTTTATGTACAGCTACCCCAACTACATCCCGCTCAATGCGGCGAAAGTGCTCGGCATCGAGGCTGCGCTGAAGCCTTTCGCGTTCGACCATATCTACGGCGCATGGTGGAACCAGAACGTCATCGGAGATGCAAAGACGGCATTTGCAGCGTCGGTTGCGCGGTATCTCGCGGCGATCGCCTGAGGAATTCTTCGCGGCAGGATCGGAAATACCGGCAAACGCCGTAACAAATGCCTATTTTAGGCGAACTGGGGGAAGACAACCCCAATAGCGGCATGAGCTAAGAGGCAAAAATGGATAGTCACACCTACCCCGTAACCCGCACCGATGCCGAATGGCGCGCCCGGCTGACGCCGGAGCAATATGCGGTGATGCGCAACCACGGCACCGAGCGGCCGGGCAGCTGCGCCCTGCTTCACGAGAAGCGCGCCGGCACCTTTTCCTGTGTCGGCTGCGACCAGCCTTTGTTCGAATCCAAGCTGAAGTTCGAGAGCGGCACCGGGTGGCCGAGCTTCAACGATCCGGTGCCCGGTTCGGTCGAGACGACCGTCGACCGCAGCTATGGCATGGTTCGCACCGAATGCCATTGCGCCCGCTGCGGCAGCCATCTTGGCCATGTCTTCGAGGACGGCCCGCCGCCGACCGGCCTGCGCTATTGTATCAATGGCGTCGCGCTGAAATTCGAGCCGGCCGCCTGATAGGAATTCGAGGGTGGGAAAGGACGGCTGCGGCCGCCCTTTGCCGGGCAGCACTTTCCTGTCAGATCACCACCACCAGGATCAGCCACAGCGCAGCCCCCAGCGTCATCAGCGAAGCCTTGACGCCACCGGATTTTTCGGCGGTCCGCCACACCGCAAAAGTCAGAAAGAAATTGTACGGCACCGGCGCGAAATGCACCGCCAGAACGAGAGCGAGCGGCAGCTTCAGCCCGAGGAGGATGAGCGCCAGCACCGACACTGCGATGTTGATCGCCGTGCCGACAAGGACAAGATCGCGCCAGAACAGCCGATCGAGCGGGGCCGTGCCTTGCCAGCGCGAGCGGAAGAAACCCGCCGCACGGCCTGCCTCGCCGTCTTCGCCTTCGAAGGTCTCTGGCGCACTCATCGATGCGGCTTTCTCTCATTCGATAGCAGAGATGTCCAAAGCGGCAAGCCTGTCAACGCAACTCGATCATCGGCACGCAAGCGTATGATCTGAGAGATTGTCATCAAACGGTCGTGAAACCTTTCTACGTCGCCCTTGTCGGCATCTCGGCAAGGGTACCTTACCGGAATTTGCCGCCTCCATCATCCAGTCGCCTGACAGGGAGGTCTTGAGATGAGCGATAATGTCTACAACGTGCTGTTTCTTTGCAACGCCAATTCGGCGCGATCCATCATGGCGGAAGCCATCCTCAATCGGATCGGTGCCGGCAGGTTCAAGGCCTTTTCCGCCGGTTCGCAGCCGAAGGGCGAGGTCAATCCCTTCGCACTGCAGCTGCTCGAAAGCCTCAATTACGATACGAGCTTCGCCCGTTCGAAAGGCTGGGACGAGTTTGCCGAGCCGGACGCGCCGGAAATGAACTTCATCTTCACGCTTTGCGACAGCACCGCAAACGAATCTTGTCCGATCTGGGCGGGTCATCCGATGACCGCGCTCTGGTCTATACCGGACCCAGCCAAGGCGGACGGCTCCGAAGCCGAACTGCACCTTGCCTTTGCCGATGCCTATCGCATGCTCAACAACCGCATTTCGCTGTTCACCAATCTGCGGGTGGATGCACTCGACCATCTGGCGCTGCAACAGCATCTCGATGCGATCGGCCGGGATACGGCGAAGCCGAACTAATGCATGTCGCCCAAAAGTGCGCAGCGGTTTTGGGGTAACGACATGCATAAAAACAAAACTAAAGCGCGTCGCACGAATCGCTTCAGACGCGACGCGCTTTAGGCCCAAGCCGCCGACAGGCAGGCGAATTCACGAACCGGCTTCGCCACAGTCGCCGAGAACCTCGGCAACGGCGCGCTCGAAGCGCGATGCTTCCGTCACCAGCCAGTCAGCCATGGCCGGCCAATTGTCCTCGGCAAAGCAGTTCACCCGCCACAACGAATTGATGCCGAGGCCCTCGCAACTCTGTTCAGGCCTGAGCTTCAACCTGTCTTCGATCGCCGGCTGGAACGGCTTCAACCGCGACCAGGCTTCCGTGGCACCGAACTTCTCGTTGCGGCCGAAGAAGACGCCGACATGGTTCTGCGCCGGCGCGACATACATGGAAAGGACCAAGGCGAAGTCTGGCAGCCCGCGCTGCCAGAACCAGGGTCCGCGTCGCGCCATCAGAGCCCTTTCTTCCGGATGCCGTTCCGCGAACAGCGTCCAGAAGCCGCGTTGGCGGAATTCAGAGGCGCGGCGGACGCCAAAGTCGAATTCGCTCATGGTTCGACCCGTTGAGGGCGCCGCAACCGGCGCCCAGGGCTGTTACCAGCCTTACACCATGCCGAGAGCGGCTTTGTAGAGGTCGAGGATGGTTTCCTCCTCTTGCCGCTCGGCCTGATCCTTTTTGCGCAGCCGGATGATCGACCGCATCGCCTTGGTGTCGAAGCCGGTGCCTTTGGCCTCGGCGAACACTTCCTTGATGTCGTCGGCGATCGTCTTCTTCTCTTCCTCGAGCCGCTCGATGCGCTCGATGAAGGCTCGCAGCTGGCCGGCGGCAACAGTCTGGCTGGTTTCGGTGATATCGTCGGCCATTTTTTCTCCGCGTCGTTTTCCATGCCGCGACTCAGGAACTGTCGCGGCGAATTTGCAGCGGTTCGATGCCCGACCGGGGGCGACCGGTCAAGCTGTTATCGATGCGGCATGGAGGGCTGCCGCCATACGCAGACAACTCTGCCTGGGCAACATTTCTGTCTCATCCGAATGCGATCAGCAGATCCTTGGCGTCGATCTGATCGCCGGCCTTGACCAGCACTTCGGCGATTGTGCCGTCGCGCTCGGCATGCAATGCCGTTTCCATCTTCATCGCCTCGATCGACAGCAGCACGTCGCCGGCCTTGACCGCCTGGCCGGCGGCAACGGCAAGCGCTGAGACGACGCCGGGCATCGGCGCGCCGACATGCGCCTCGTTGCCCGGTTCAGCCTTGCGCCGCGCCTTGGCGGCGGAAGCGCCATGCGCGCGGTCCGGCACTTTGACCCGGCGCGGCTGGCCGTTGAGCTCGAAGAACACGGTGACCATGCCCTTCTCGTCGACATCGCCGATGGCCAGGCAGCGCACCACCAGCGTCTTGCCCTTCTCGATGTCGACAAAGATCTCGTCTTCCGGCTTCATGCCGTAGAAATAAGTCGGCGTCGGCAGCACGCTGACCGGCCCGTAGGTTTCCTGGGCTGCGGTAAAGTCGGAGAAAACCTTCGGGTACATCAGCCATGAGGCGAATTCGAATTCGCTGAGCTTGCGCTCGAGCTTGTCTTCGATCTCCTTGCGGCTGGCCTTGAGATTGGCCGGCTTCAGCAGGGAGCCAGGCCGGGCCGTGATTGGCCTGTCGCCCTTAAGCACCTTCTTCTGCAGTGCCTCCGGCCAACCGCCGGGCGACTGGCCGAGATCGCCGCGCAGCATCGACACCACTGAATCCGGGAAGGCGATATCCCTGGCCGGATTTTCGACATCGGCAACCGTCAGGTCCTGGCTTACCATCATCAGCGCCATGTCGCCGACAACCTTGGACGACGGTGTCACCTTGACGATGTCACCGAACATCAGATTGACGTCGTGATAGGTCTGTGCCACTTCGTGCCAGCGTGTCTCCAGACCGAGCGAGCGCGCCTGTTCCTTGAGATTGGTGAACTGCCCGCCTGGCATTTCGTGCAGGTAGACTTCCGAAGCCGGCCCCTTCAGGTCGCTCTCGAAGGCGGCATACTGGTTGCGCACCGCCTCCCAGTAGAACGAGATGTTCCTGATCCATTGCGGATCGAGACCCGGATCCCGCTCGGTGCCCTTCAGCGCTTCGATGATCGAGCCCAGGCAAGGCTGCGAGGTGTTGCCGGACAAGGAATCCATCGCCGCGTCGATGGCGTCGACGCCGCTGTCCACTGCCGCCAGCACCGTCGCGGCCGACAGGCCCGACGTGTCGTGCGTGTGGAAATGGATCGGCAGATCGGTCGCCTCGCGCAGCGCCTTGAACAGCACTCGTGCCGCCGCGGGCTTCAGGAGGCCGGCCATGTCCTTGACCGCGATGATATGTGCGCCTGCCGCCTGCAACTCCTTGGCCAGCGTGACATAGTATTTGAGGTCGTATTTGGCTCGGGCCGGATCGAGTATGTCGCCGGTATAGCAGATCGCCGCTTCGATCAGCTTGCCCTCGGCGCCGACCGCGTCCATGGCGACGCGCATGTTGTCGACCCAGTTCAAACAGTCGAAGACGCGAAACAGGTCGATGCCGCCGGCGGCGGCCTGTTTGACGAAATGCTCGACGACATTGTCGGGATAGTTGGTGTAGCCGACGCCGTTGGCGCCGCGCAACAGCATCTGCAGCAACAAATTGGGCGCTGCCTCGCGCACCAGCGACAGCCGTTCCCACGGGTCTTCGGTGAGGAAGCGCATGGCGACGTCGAACGTCGCTCCGCCCCAGCATTCCAGCGACAAAAGCTGCGGCAGCGCGCGCGCATAGGTGCCGGCAATGCCGGCGATGTCATATGTGCGCACGCGCGTCGCGAGCAGGGATTGGTGTCCGTCGCGCATCGTCGTGTCGGTGACGAGCACTTGCTTTTGCGCGCGCATCCAGGCCGCGAATTTCTCCGGCCCAAGTGCGTCGAGCTTCTGCTTGCTGCCGTCGGGCACATTGCCGTTGAGATAGGGCACCATGGGTGCCGCCGCATCCGCCTTCGGCTGCGGCCGGCCGCGCGTCTCGGGATGGCCGTTGACGCTGACATCGGCCAGGTAGTTGAGCAGCTTGGTCGCGCGATCCTGTCGCTTCACGCTCGCGAACAGTTCCGGCGTCGTGTCGATGAACTTGGTCGTATAGGAATTATCGGCGAAACTCGGATGATTGATGATCGCCTCGAGGAAGGTGAGGTTGGTCGCCACGCCGCGAATACGGAACTCGCGCAGCGCGCGGTTCATGCGGGCGATGGTTTCGGCCGGCGTCGGTGCCCAGGCCGTCACCTTCTCCAGCAGCGGGTCGTAAAAACGGGTGATGACCGCGCCGGAATAGGCGGTGCCGCCATCGAGGCGGATGCCGAAACCGGTGGCGCCGCGGTAGGCGGTGATGCGGCCATAGTCGGGAATGAAATTGTGCTCGGGATCTTCCGTAGTAATGCGGCACTGCAGCGCGTGGCCGTTGAGCCTGATATCCTTCTGCGCCGGCACACCCGATTCCGGCGTACCGATGGCGAAACCGTCGAGAATGTGGATCTGCGCCTTGACGATGTCGATGCCGGTCACCTGCTCGGTGACGGTGTGCTCGACCTGGATGCGCGGGTTGACCTCGATGAAATAGAATTTGCCGGTGTCGGCATCCTGCAGGAACTCGACCGTGCCGGCGCCGATATAGCTCGTCTCGCGACCGATCTTCAGAGCATAATCGCAGAGTTCCTCGCGCCGTGACATTTCGAGATACGGCGCCGGCGCGCGCTCGACCACCTTCTGGTTGCGGCGCTGGATCGAGCAATCGCGCTCGAACAGGTGCACGGCATTGCCGTGTGTGTCGCCCAGCACCTGCACCTCGACATGGCGGGCGCGCTCGATCAGCTTTTCGAGATAGACCTCGTCCTTGCCGAAGGCGGCTTTCGCTTCGCGCTTGCCCTCCGTCACCTCTCGGGCGAGATCGGCTTCCGAGCGAATGGCGCGCATGCCGCGGCCGCCGCCGCCCCACGATGCCTTCAGCATCACCGGATAGCCGATCGTCTTGGCGAGCGCCTTCACCGTCTCCATGTCGTCCGGCAACGGATCGGTGGCGGGAATTACCGGCACGCCGACCTCGATCGCCAGGTTGCGTGCGGCGACCTTGTTGCCGAGCCTGCGCATCGTATCCGGCTTCGGTCCAATGAAAATAATGCCGGCCTTGGCGCAGGCTTCGGCGAATTCAGGGCTTTCCGACAGCAGCCCATAGCCCGGATGGATGGCATCGGCGCCCGAAAGCCTGGCGACGCGGATCACTTCCTCGATCGACAGATAGCTTTCGATCGGCCCCATATCCTTGGTCAGATGCGGCCCGCGCCCGACCTGGTAGCTTTCGTCGGCCTTGAAGCGGTGCAGCGAGTATTTGTCTTCCTCGGCCCAGATCGCCACGGTTTTGAGGCCGAGTTCGTTGGCCGCGCGGAAGACGCGGATGGCGATTTCGGACCGGTTGGCGACAAGGATCTTCGTGATGGCCAAGGACAAGGCTCCGGACGCTGACGGGAAGGGAACTGGCGTCATGATTAACGCGAAAATGCTGCAGTGCAAACAAAATCGAAGGAAGCGATTAAACCGATTTAGTTTGATCTATCGCGTTAACACATTGCGTGTCGGTCCCGACAACGCCCCGAAGTCCCGATCAAGCTTTCGGGAAACTCCCATGAAACTCCCATGAAAAATGCCCGGCGCGAGGCGCCGGGCACTATGTAGCAACGTCCGGTTATTTGCCGGGTGCGTTCTCGACATAGGTGTACTTGCCGTCCTCACCCTTTTTCCAGGTGTACATGACGTAATCCGGACGGGTGATGTCGCCTTTCGCATCATAGCCGATCTCGCCGATCGTGGTCTTCCAGGGGCCGGCCGACTTGATGGTCTCGGCTACCTTCTGAGCGTCATCGGCTGAACCGGTCTTGGCGATGGCGGCCGCGATGATTTCCATCGCCGCGTAGGAGTAGAGGGTATAGGCCTCAGGCTCGAAGCCGGCCGCGCGGAACTTCTCGACGAGTTCCTTGGCGTTCGGATTCTTGCGCGGATCCGGAGCGAATGTCATCAGCGTGCCGTCGACGGCGTCGCCGGCGATGGACGCCAATTCGTTTGACACGATGCCGTCGCCGGACATGAAGGTTGCCTTGAGGCCCTGGTCGGCGAGCTGGCGTATGATCAGGCCGGCTTCGGTGTGCAGGCCGCCATAGTAGACGACGGAGACGCCCGCGTCCTTCATCTTGGCGATGAGGGCCGAGAAATCCTTGTCGCCGACATTGATGCCTTCATACATGGCCTCGGTCACGCCATTGGCTGCAAGCGCCTTCTTGGTTTCGTCGGCGAGGCCTTGGCCATAAGGCGTCTTGTCATGGATGACAGCGATCTTGGCATCCTTGAAGTTCGCGGCGAGATAGTCGCCAGCAACCTTGCCCTGCTGATCGTCGCGTCCGCAGGTGCGGAAGGTGTTCCACATGCCGCGTTCGGTGAACTTCGGATTGGTCGCAGCCGGGGTGATCTCGAGGATACCGTTCTCGGCATAGACTTCCGATGCCGGGATCGAAACGCCCGAGTTGAAGTGGCCGACCACGTACTTGACGCCGTCGGCGACGAACTTGTTGGCGACCGAGATGCCCTGCTTCGGATCGGAGACGTCGTCGCCGACCGTGAGCTTGACCTGCTCGCCGTTGATGCCGCCGGCCGCATTGATGTCGGCGACAGCCTGTTCGGCGCCCTTTTGCAGCTGCGCGCCGAAGGCGGCGTTCGGACCGGTGATCGGACCGGCAACGCCGACCAGGATGTCAGCCCACGCGCTTCCGCTGAACGCGACGAGCGCGGTCAGGGCGACGGCGGACAAAAGTGATTTTCTCATGTAAAACGCTCCCATTTACAGAGTGGGCGTGGATGATGCTTTCATGCGATGCCCACTTTTACTCGCAGAAAACGTACTTTGCCGATTTTCAGGCACTTGTCACGCCGATTCATCCCCGGAATGGCGTTAATGGTGAACGTCAACCTTTTGGTTTCCAGCTCAAAAGCGATGCTCTTTCGTAGAGCCAGTTATACTGTGTCACCATCTGGTTGGTACGCGTGTATTGATAGCCGATGAAGCCCAATATCATCAGGACAATGGTGTCGACGATGTAGTACTGCAGCGAGAACATCGTGCCGTCGAACAGTGCGTGATGGATGAACCTTACGGCGATGCCGAGGCCGAGCATGTAAGCGAACAATTGGACGAAGCTGCGCCATGTCTGGGCGCAGGCCTTGCCTGTCATCCATGCCGCCCAGCCGCCAAGCAGGCAGGTGACGAAGAAGAACTGCCAGACCGAGGGTTCCTCATAGAGAATGCCCTGCATGATGAAGACTCCTGAACTCAGTGATGGCCGCCTTCGAGATAGGCGGCGCGCACGTCCGGATCGGCGAGCAACTCCTTGCCGGTGCCGCTCATCGTCACATTGCCGTTGACCATCACATAGCCGCGCGTGGCGAGTTTCAGCGCGCCGAAGGCGTTCTGCTCGACCAGGAACACGGTCAGCCCCTGCGTGCGGTTCAACTCGCGGATGGCGTCGAATATCTGCTTGACGACCAGCGGCGCCAGGCCCAGCGACGGCTCGTCGAGCAGGAGCAGCTTCGGCCGCGCCATCAGCGCACGTCCGATCGACAGCATCTGCTGCTCGCCGCCCGACAGCGTGCCGCCGCGTTGGGCAATGCGTTCCTTCAGGCGCGGAAACAGCGTGAACACCTTCTCGACATCCTCGTCGTAGTGCTTGAGGTTGTCGAGGCTGGCGCCCATCTGCAGGTTTTCCATCACCGTCATGCGCGGGAAGATGCGCCGGCCCTCCGGCGACTGGGCAATCCGCATGCGCGCGATCTCATGGGTCGGCAACTGGGTGATGTCGGTGCCGGCAAAGGTGATGGTGCCCGCCCGCGCCCGTGGAGCGCCAAAAATGGTCATCATCAGCGTCGACTTGCCGGCGCCGTTGGCGCCGATCAGCGCCACGATCTCGCCCTGCTTAACGGTGACATCGACGCCGTTCAGCGCCCTGATGTTGCCGTAGTAAGTCTGGACGCCCTTGATATCGAGCAGCGTCGTGCCGGCCATTATTTACGCCCTCCGCGCCGTTTGGAGACGCCCGGTGTATTCGGCTTTACCGGAGTCTTGGTGGCCGGCTTTGTCGCTGTGGATTTCGCAGCAGAGGGTTGCTTGGCTGCCGCCGGGGAGGCTGCCTTGCTTGCCGTGGCGCTCGACTTTGCGTCGACCTGCCCGGCTTTCGAGGCGCCCTTCGACACCGTGACCCGTTCGCCCTCGCTGTGGCCGACAGTGTCAGTCACCGGTCCGGCGAGAAACGAA
The DNA here is from genome assembly GCF_053848065.1 of Mesorhizobium sp. BHscii. Classification (NCBI taxonomy): domain Bacteria; kingdom Pseudomonadati; phylum Pseudomonadota; class Alphaproteobacteria; order Hyphomicrobiales; family Phyllobacteriaceae; genus Mesorhizobium; species Mesorhizobium sp. BHscii. Next base: position 28,287 of record NZ_JBSPKW010000016.1, read on the forward strand.
GATGATGTGCCCGGGCCGTGCGCCGAATCCGGGCCCGTATCCAGTTGCTCGATGACGTCTTCGTCGCCGACCTCGGTCAGCACCGTCTCGACGTCCTCGTCTTCGACCCCGAGATAGGCGGCAATGACACGCGGGTCGGTGCGTACCGCATGCGGACTGCCATCCGAGATTTTGCGCCCGTATTCGAGCACCACGACATGGTCGGAAATCTGCATGACCACCGCCATGTCGTGCTCGATCAGCAGGATCGAGGTGCCGGTGTTGTCCTTGATATCCATCAGAAGCGCGTTGAGCGCCATCGATTCCTTCGGATTGAGTCCGGCCGCCGGTTCGTCGAGGCAGAGCAGCTCCGGACCCGTGCACATCGCCCGCGCGATCTCCAGGCGCCGTTGCGCGCCGTAGGGCAGGTCGCCGGCCGGATCGTCGGCTCGATCGACGAGGTCGGCCTTTTCCAGCCAGTGCCTGGCGAGGTCGATCGACTCGGCCGACGCCGTCCGGTAGCCGCTGAAGCCGAACAGGCCGAGGACGGTGTAGCCGGAAGCCTTCATCAGCTTGTTGTGCTGCGCCACCAGCAGGTTCTCGAGCAGCGTCATGCCCGAGAACAGACGAATGTTCTGGAAGGTGCGCGCCACCTTGGCGCGCGCCGGAATCTCGTGGTTCGGCAGGCGTTCGAGCAAGAAGCTCGAGCCGTCGCGCCGGCTGAGCGTGATCATGCCTTCCGACGGCTTATAGAAGCCGGTGATGCAGTTGAACACCGTGGTCTTGCCGGCACCGTTTGGCCCGATCAGCGCGGTGATCTCGCCGCGCCTGGCCTGGAAGGACAGGTCGCCGATGGCGACCAGACCGCCAAACTTCATCGACAGATGCTCGACCTGCAGGATGGCATCGTTCATGGATGGGCTCGCATCGCTCATCAGCCGTGGCCCTCCTTGGTGAAGGAGCCGGATACGGCCCTGCTCTCTTTGAGAAAGGCTGTCGGTTCACGACTGCCGACGAAGCCGCGCGGCTTCCACAGCATGACGATGACCATGGCCATGCCGAACAACAGCATGCGATAAAGCTCCGGCGTGAAGTCGGGACCGAAAACCTGCTTCAGGAAATCGAGCTCGCGCAGCACCTCGGTGCCGCCGATCATCACCATGGCAGCGACGGCAATGCCGACCAGCGAACCCATGCCGCCGAGCACGACGATGGCGAGGATGATGGCCGATTCCAGGAAGATGAAGGATTCGGGGCTGACGAAACCTTGCCGCGCGGCGAAGAACGAGCCGGCGAAGCCGCCGAACATGGCGCCGGTGGCAAAGGCGGTGAGCTTGGTGGTGGTGGTGTTGATCCCGAGCGAGCGGCAGGCGATCTCGTCCTCGCGCAGCGCTTCCCAGGCGCGACCGACGGGCATGCGCCTAAGCCTTATGGTGACGAAGGCGGTGAGCAGGCAGAGTCCCAGGATCAGGTAGTAGAGGAAGATCTTGTAGTAGGCGCTCGACGTGGCGATGTCGAAAACCTTGGCGATATAGTTCGGATCCGAGACATTGAACGTCATCAGGCCGAAAAAGGTGACCTTGGGGATGCCGGAGATACCGGCCGAGCCGTTGGTAACCTCACGCCAATTGATCAGCACGAGACGAATGATCTCGCCGAAGGCCAGCGTCACGATCGCCAAATAGTCGCCACGCAGGCGTAGCACCGGAAAACCCAGCAGCACGCCCCAGAAGGCAGCCATGGCGCCGGCGGCAGGCAGCAGGATCCAGAACGACAGGCCGTATTGCGTGCCGAGCAGCGCATAGGCATAGGCACCGACGGCGTAGAAGGCGACATAACCAAGATCGAGCAGGCCGGCGAGGCCAACGACGATGTTCAGCCCCCAGGCCAGCATCACGTAGATCAGGATCTGGATGCCGAAATTGTCGACCCATTTCAGAGAACCCTGGAACCCGGCGGCCACCGATCCTCCGTACAAAGCAAGCACCAGCACGACAATGACCGGGTAGAGCGCCAGTGCGGTTATGCCCAGCGCCGAAAAATGGGCATGGATGAAGGTTCGGAAATAAAACAGCACAGAGGCGAGGGCGTAGATGATCGCCAGCGCCCTCAGGAACCGTGCATAACCGGCCAGACCGGGTCCCAGCAATCCGTCAAGGGAGCCGGCAAGGAAAACCAGCACGGCCACTGTGGCGATGGCAGCGATGAAATAGGGCAGGCGGAAGAACCGCGTCGCCATGCTCTCCGGCAGCAGGCCGGTGGCGACGTCGACGATCTGCTGATTTGCCAGGAAGGGCTGTCCGTAGGCGACGTAGAGAAAACGCCCGGCCATGGTCAGCACAACCACGACGGCAAGAAGCAACCAGCGCTGCACAAGGATCAGTTCGTTGGAGATGTTCTGATCGGTCCTCAGGCCGATGAACAGCACGAACAGGCCGAGCGCGATGGCGCCGGCATAGAGCGCTTCGCGGGTGGCGCGCTGCATGGGGGTGGCGACGATGTCGCGCTCCGGAGATGCGGTGACCGCCATTGTCTCAGACCTTTTCGACTTCTGGCCGGCCGAGAATGCCGGAAGGCAGGAAGATCAGCACGATCGCCAGGATGGAGAAGGCAGCGACGTCCTTGTAATCGATCGAGAAATAAGCCGACCACATGCTTTCGATGAAGCCGATCATCAGCCCGCCGAGCACGGCGCCGGGCAACGAGCCGATGCCGCCGAGCACCGCGGCAGTAAATGCCTTCACACCGGGCGTAAAGCCATCGGAAAACACCACCACACCGTAATACATCAGGAACAACGTGCCGGCGACGGCGGCAAGGGCGGCGCCCATGATGAAGGTGATCGAGATGGTGCGATCGACGTCGATGCCGAGCAGTGCGGCCATCTTGCGGTCCTGCTCGCACGCCCTTTGGGCTCGACCCAGCGAGGTCTTGTTGACCAGGTACCAGAACAGCGCCAGCAGGACTATGGTGACCAGGACGATGATGATCTGCTTCAGCGACACGCTGATGCCTTCGATGTTGTAGACCTTGGACACCATCGGCGGGACCGGCTTGTTGCGCGGCCCTTGCGTCACCTGGACGAAATTGGACAGCGCAATCGACATGCCGATCGCGGTGATCAGCGGCGCCAGCCGGAACGAACCGCGCAAAGGCCGGTAGGCCACCTTCTCGATCGTCCAATTGTACATGCTGGTCAACAGCATTGCGACGATCATCATGACCAGGAGCGCGATCACCACCGGTACCGAATAGAACAACGCGCCGAGGATAAGGAAAACGATGAGGGCGGCGAAAGCGCCGATCATGAAGATGTCGCCATGGGCGAAATTGATCATGCCGATGATGCCGTACACCATCGTATAGCCGATCGCTATCAGTCCATAGATCGATCCCAGCGTCAGCCCATTGATAAGCTGCTGGACAAAATACTGCATGCTGTCGTGGCTCCCCTGGAATGTCGCCCATGCAGACGCATTCCTTTTCGTATTTCCCCTAGTCGTAAAGTTTCGAGCCCGGATTGCAACGTCATTTTTTAATCGGCATGCGTGATTTTGAAGCACGCAATCGGATTGCCCGTTCTTCCCTTCCCGGCCTCTGGACTATCGCGGACCCTATCATTGGCATAACACAATGTCTTTGGCGATTCGTCGTCAAAATGCACGCCGTTTCGAAGGAATCGCCGTCAAAATAAGTTGATGAGCAGGATCGTTGCGCCGCGTGAGCAATCGATCCTTGCGTTCCCTTTCATTTCCCCTGCGTCAGAATGCTCTCTATTTGACGACGAATCCGTGCGCGAACGGATCGCGGTCGTCGATGAAGATCGTGTTCAATCCGGTCATGCGCGCCCAGCCCCCGATCGAGGGAATGATCGCCGGCTTGTCCGCCACCGTGACTTCCTTCTCGACCCTGCCTTTGAACAGCGAGCCGATGATCGATTCGTGGACGAAATCGTCGCCAGTCCTAAGCTTGCCCTTGGCGTGAAGCTGCGCCATCCGCGCCGAGGTGCCGGTGCCGCAAGGCGAGCGGTCGATCGCCTTGTCGCCGTAGAAGACGGCGTTGCGCGCATCCGCCCGGCTGTCGGTCGGCGCACCCGTCCACAGCATATGCGAAAGCCGGTCGATGCCAGGATTCTCGGGATGCACGAAGGCGTACTTCTCGTTGAGCCGCTGCCGCACCACCGGGCTCCAGGCGATGAGGTCGCCGGCGGAATGGTCGGCCATGTCGCGATAGTTCTTCTGCGGCTCGACGATGGCGTAGAAATTGCCGCCATAGGCGACGTCGACGATGATCTCGCCGAGTTCTGGACATTCGACCGTCAGTCCCTCGGCATGGAGGAAGGACGGCACGTTGATGATTCGCACCTCCTCGACATATTCGCCGAGCTGTTTGTATTCGGCGGTGACCAGGCCGGCCGGTGTGTCCAGCCTGAGCAAACCCGGCGTCTTCGGCTTGATCAGCCGGTGCTCGATGGCCATCGTCACCGTGCCGATGGTGCCATGACCGCACATTGGCAGACACCCCGAGGTTTCGATGAACAGGATGGCGATGTCACAATCGGGCCGCGTCGGTGGATAGAGGATCGAGCCGGACATCACGTCATGGCCGCGCGGCTCGAACATCAGCCCGGTGCGGATCCAGTCATATTCGGCCAGGAAATGCGCGCGCCGCTCCATCATCGTCGCGCCCTGGAGCAGCGGTCCGCCGCCGGCGACCAGCCGCACCGGATTGCCGCAGGTGTGACCGTCGATGCAGAAGAAGGAGTGGCGCGCCATGTCTAGATCCCGTCAGAAGCGGTTCGGGGAAAACGGAGAAAGATCAAACACCGGATTTTGGCCGAGAATGAGATCGCGGACCAGGCGTCCGGTGGCAGCCGCCTGGGTCAGGCCGAGATGGCCGTGGCCGAAGGCATAGACTATCGTGCCGGCATGCCTGGCGCCACCGATCACCGGCAGCGAATCCGGCAGCGACGGCCGAAACCCCATCCATTCGCGGCCGCCGGCCGGGTCAATCCCCGGCAGGAAGCTTTTGGCCTTTTCGAGCAGCGCCTTCGAGCGGGCGTAGTTGGGCGGCCGCTCGATCCCGCCGAGCTCGACCGCGCCGCCGACGCGCACACCGGTTTCGAGCGGGGTGATGACGAAGCCATGGCCGGAGAAGATCAGTTGCCGCTTCACGTCGAAGGCGGTTTTCGGCAGGGTCGTGTTGTAGCCGCGCTCGGTTTCGAGCGGGATGCGGTCGCCGAGATGTTTCGCCAGGAGATGCGACCACGCGCCGGCGGCGATGACGAGGCATTTTGCTTGCCGCACCGTGCCGTCGGCCAGCGTCAATGTCGCGCCGTCCTGTCCCGCCTCGACATGGTCGATCCTCGCCTTTTCGAAACGCGCGCCGTTGGTCTCGGCAAAGGCCCAGATCGCCTTGCCCAATAATTTCGGATCGGTAACGGTCTTCCATCCCGGTACGAAAGTGCCTTTGACGAAGCGCGGTGACAGGCCCGGCTGCAAGGCGGCGAGAGCGTCGCCCTCGACATGGCTGAAGCCGATGCCGAAGCGCTGCCTCGCCGCCCAGCCGGACAGCGACGCCTTGAACTCGGCCTCGCTCTCGTAAAGTTCGAGCGAGCCATCCTCGCGCAGCATGTTTCCGGTGCCCGAGCGCGCCATCAGCCCGGCCCATTCGACCTCGGCGAGCCGCATCATCCGGGCCTGCGCCGCGAGGCTGGCCTCGTACCGGTCGCTTCGTCCGGCCCGCCAGAAGCGGGCAAGCCAGGGCAGCAGCTTCGGCAGGTAGGCGGGCGGGATGCTGAGCGGGCCGAGCGGGTCGGCAAGCCATGTCGGCAGATGCCTGATCATGCCCTTGTGGGCCAACGGCAACACATCGGAAAAGGCCAGGGCAGCGGCATTCCCGGAACTCGTTTCCTCGCAGATGCCCGTTCGATCGAAGATCGTGACGTTTCGCCCCGCCTCGGCCAGATAGGCGGCGACACAGATGCCGATGATGCCGCCGCCGATAATGGCGATGTCCTCCCCTTCTCCACGTTCACGGGGAGAAGGTGCCCGAAGGGCGGATGAGGGCCGGCGCCCCGCTTTTGCCGACTTGGAAATTCCTTGCACGTGGGCGCTGCCCCTCATCTGGCTGCCGCCATCTTCTCCCCGTAAAACGGGGAGAAGAGAGCCTGCCTCAAAACGTCGGCAGCACGGGCCGCACCGCCAGCGCATCCCTGACGATCTTTTCGACGGTCTTTCGGCGCTCGCCCGACAGCGGCTGGCGCGGCATGCGCACGCGGTCGTTGGTGTTGATCGCCATGACTTCGGCGAGCTTGATGTTCTGCACCAGATAGGTCGACACGTCGAGGTCGAGCAGCGGCCGGAACCAGCGGTAGATTTTTAGCGCCTCCTCGCGGCGGCCCTGCTTCATCAACTGATAGATCGCGACCGTCTCGCGGGGGAACGCGGTGACCAGTCCCGCCACCCAGCCGATGGCACCGACCGACAGCGCCTCGAACGCAAGATTGTCGACGCCGGTGAACAGGTCGTAACGGTCGCCGAAGCGGTTGATGATTTCGGTCGAGCGGCGGATGTCGTCGGAGGATTCCTTGATGGCGACGAAACGCTTGTCCTTCGCCAGTTCCTCCATCTGATCGACGGTGACGTCGACGCGGTAGGCAAGCCGGTTGGAATAGATCATCACCGGCAGGTCGCCGGCCTCGGCAACGGCGCGCAGCGCGGCGACCGTCTCCTCCGCATTGGTGTGGTAGATCGGGCTCGGCACCACCATCAGCCCGTTGGCGCCCTCCTTGTCGGCGCGGCGCGCGATCGCGGCCGCCTCGCGCGTGCCGGGTTCGTTGACCGTCAGCAGAACCGGCTTGTTGCCAGCGATCTTCTGCGCGGTCTTCAGCACGTCGATCTTCTCGTCATGCGAGAGCATCGGCCCCTCGCCGAGCGAACCGCAGACGATGATGCCGTCGCAGCCGGCCTCCATCTGCAGCGCAAAGCAGCGCTCCATCTCGGGGTGGTCGAGGCGGTCGTCGTCGGTGAATTTGGTCGTGACGGCGGGGAAAACTCCAGTCCACATGGCGGTCGCTCCATCTGATATATCAGTCGTATATTTATCAAGAAACGGACTGTCAACACGGATTTCGCTATGATATATCAAAAATATATCAGGAGTGCGCCTTTGATATTCAATGAAACAAGCCCGGCGTTCGAGCCAGTGGCGGCGAAAGCCTACCGGGTGCTCGAGCACATGATCGTAACGCTCGAACTGGCGCCTTCAAGCTTCATCACCGAGGGCGCCGTGATCGACAGGCTGGGGCTTGGCCGCACGCCGGTGCGCGAGGCGATCCAGCGACTGGCGTGGGAGGGACTGCTGGATGTCCGGCCCCGTGCCGGCATCGCCATTGCCGCGCTCCATCCCGGCGACTGGTTGCGCGTTCTCGATGCACGGCGTGGCGTCGAGGTGGTTCTTGCCCGTTCGGCCGCCCGCTTCGTCACCCGTGAGGCCGCCGACCTGTTTCACGATGCCGCGCTTGCCATGCAGAAGGCGGTGATATCAGGCAATGTGCTAGCCTTCATTCAGGCCGACAAGGCGCTCGACGAGGCGCTGGCACTGGCGGCCGACAACCCGTTCGCCGCGCGGCTGGCTGCTCCCTTGCAGACCCACAGCCGCCGCTTCTGGTTCCGCTACAAGGCCGATACCGGGCTCGCCGAATCGGCTGAGCACCACGTCGCGCTGATCCGCTCGATCCTCGACGGCGACGAAGACGCCGCCGCCAAGGATGCCAAGCGCCTGATGGCGCTGCTGCGCGGCCATGCCGAGGCGGCTGCCACGCGCTAGCAGGTCGGCATCAAAGCTTTGTTGAGTCCCGCCCATCTCAAAAAGGCATCGAGCGCGCCTGGTCTGACGGCGAAAGAAAGAGCAAAAGACCGCAAAGCGCCCGGAGGCTGCTGCCAGGTGCCGAGCATCGCCTAATTTCCGTCATGCGTCCTGATCGGCCGGGATCATCACGTTTTCCCAATGTTCGCCGGCCGCGACGATGCAGCTTCTGCCGGCGACATCGGTAACGATGATCGTCCAGCTTCCGGTATCGGCGACATAGACTTCCATAATCGCCATCTGACCGATCAGCCCGAAAGCAAACTGTCTTTCCTGGAACTTCTCGCTCAGGTGGGCGACGAGATCGCCATGTTCAACGCAGTATTGATATTGGGCGCTTGCGGCGTTCGTACCCACCGCCAATACGCCAGCAAGAACCAGGGTTTTCACCCAGACCAACAGTGATTTGCGTGCCATAGGGCACCTCCTTTGCCATCACGTCCGGCAAAGGGGGCGCGTCATTTTGCCGGAACGATCCAGGCCGGTTCCGACGTCGTCACCATCGCGTCGTTCCTTTCCGTGTTCCGGTCTGTCATTAGCGGGGACGATTCAAGATGTTCCCACTATGTTCCGTATATGGTGTCGGCAACGAAAAAGCGCAAGCAGGCACCCGCTGGGGCGCCTGTGGATCCGTTCAAGATCGTCGCCGAGAATCGCGGCCTGCGCGGCCATGCCGAGGCGGCTGTCACGCGCTAAGCAGCTCAGGTGCCTGGCAGTGCGGCCGTCGTCACCGCGCTCTCCCAGCCTTCACCCACCGAAACCACGCAGCTTTGACCGCGTGTGTCGCTGGCGAGGATGGTCCAGGTGCCTTTATCGGAAACGAAGACTTCAACAATCACATTCGGATTGACAACGCCGAGCGCGGTCGGATTTTCCCGGAACTTCTCGCCGAGCGCCTTGATCATGTCGGCTCGTGGCGCGCATTGTTCGGCCGCTGTTGCCGAGGCGGCGGAAAACGCGGCAGCCGCCGCGCAAAGTATCGACACCATAAGACGCGTCATCTGACACCTCCTTGCGCCGGCCGATGCCCCCGCACTGCCGCCAGCGCCGTTGGTCGATCTGCCGCGCCTTCTTCGCGGCAGGATTGCAGATTAAGGTTTCTGCCGCCCGCCTGGTTCCATCACATTAGCGTTCACGCAGATGCGGGCCGCGATCGGTCAACAAAAAGAGCCCGGTCGCAGGCCAGGCCTTTTCGTTCAATCTTAGATCTAGGCCCGCAACCGTCCTGCTAGTCCATTGTCGGGATGACGAATTCGGCCCGTCTTTGACGCCTGCCCGCGCCCGCAGCCGAAGGCGAGGACGCGCAAACAAGCAATCGACCGGCTAGTTCATTGTCGGGAAGACGAATTCGGCCCCGTCCTTGACGCCTGCCCGCGCGCCCGCAACCGAAGGCGAGGACGCGCAAACAAGCAACCGTCCGGCTAGTTCATTGTCGGGATGACGAATTCGGCGCCGTCCTTGACGCCGGACGGCCAGCGCGAGGTCACCGTCTTAGTCTTGGTGTAGAAACGGAACGCGTCCGGTCCGTGCTGGTTTAGGTCGCCGAAGGAAGACGCTTTCCAGCCGCCGAACGTATAGTAGGCGATCGGCACCGGGATCGGCACGTTGATACCGACCATGCCGACCTGGACTCGCGAGGCGAAGTCGCGGGCTGCATCGCCGTCGCGGGTGAAAATGGCGACGCCGTTGCCCATTTCGTGGTCGCTGGCGAGCTTGATCGCGTTCTCGTAAGTCGGCGCGCGTACTACGGAGAGCACCGGCCCAAAGATCTCTTCCTTGTAGATGCGCATGTCGGCGGTCACGTTGTCGAACAGGCAGCCGCCCATATAGTAGCCGTTCTCATAGCCCTGCATGGAAAAGCCGCGGCCGTCCACGACCAGCTTGGCGCCTTCCCTGACGCCGGTATCGACATAGCCCTTGACCCGCTCCAGCGCCTGCGCCGTCACCAGCGGGCCGAAATCGGCGGACGAATCCGTCGACGGGCCGACCTTCAGGCTTTCGACGCGCGGCACCAGTTTTTCCATCAGCCTGTTGGCGGTATCGTTGCCGACCGGGACAGCCACGGAGATCGCCATGCAGCGCTCGCCGGCCGAGCCGTAGCCGGCGCCGATCAGCGCGTCGACGGTCTGGTCCATGTCGGCGTCGGGCATGATGATCATGTGGTTCTTAGCGCCGCCGAAGCACTGCACGCGCTTGCCGGCCGCGCAGCCGCGCGAATAGATGTACTGGGCGATCGGCGTCGAGCCGACAAAGCCGATGGCCTTGATGTCGGGATCGTCGAGGATGGCGTCGACCACGTCCTTGTCGCCGTTGACGACATTGAGGATGCCCGCCGGCAGGCCGGCCTCGATGAACAGCTCGGCGATGCGCATCGGCACGCCGGGGTCGCGCTCCGAAGGCTTCAGGATGAAGGCGTTGCCGCAAGCGATAGCCGGCGCGATCTTCCACAATGGGATCATCGCCGGAAAATTGAACGGCGTGATGCCGGCAACGACGCCGAGCGGCTGGCGCATCGAATACACGTCGATGCCGGGGCCGGCGCCGTCCGTGAACTCGCCCTTCATCATATGCGGCGCGCCGATGCAGACCTCGACCACTTCCAGGCCGCGCTGGATGTCGCCCTTGGCGTCGGCGATGGTCTTGCCGTGTTCGCGCGCCAGAATGTCGGCCAGCGCATCATACTCCCCGGTGACCAGTTCGAGAAACTTCATCAAGACGCGCACGCGCCGCTGCGGATTGGTCGCCGCCCAGCCGGGCTGCGCCGCCTTGGCGTTTTCCACAGCCGCGCGCAGTTCAGCCTGCGAAGCCAGCGCCACCGTGCCGCGCACCGTGCCGTCCATCGGCTGCATGACGTCCTGCTTGCGGCCGCTGGTCCCAGCGACACGCTTGCCGCCGATAAAATGACCGTATTCGATCATGGTTTCTCTCCCTGTATTTGTGATGCAGCATTGTCCGCCTTTGCGCGGCCGATGGCAACGCGAGCGAAAACGCAACCGTTGTGCGGTAAATAGATAGCGGTTGACTGAGGAGCATCAATTCCCGCAAATGATAGGCCACCTCAAGGAATGACAGGTTGAGTTCCTTCGCCCCCCCCCTCTGTCCTACCGGACATCTCCCCCACGAGTGGGGAGATTGGCTGTCATCCCGACTTTCGCCAACCCGTTGCAAGGAAGTCGCCGCCGGAGCGGCCGGCCGATCTCCCCCAAGTAGGGGAGATGTCCCGCAGGACAGAGGGGGGCGCCTTGGAGCGCTGCCGTAATCGTCGTCATACGGATCATCCTTATGAACTGGGATGACGTCCGCATCTTTCTTGCGGTGGCGCGTGCCGGCCAGATCCTCGGCGCGGCCAAGCGGCTGGAGCTCAACCACGCCACCGTCTCGCGCCGCGTCGCCGCACTCGAGGATGCGCTACGCACAAAACTTTTTCGTCGGCTGACCACCGGCAGCGAGCTGACGCCGGCGGGCGAGCGCTTTCTCGACATCGCCGAGCGCATGGAAGGCGACATGATCGCCGCGCGCTCGACCGTGGCGGGCGAAGGCGACGATGTTTCGGGCACGGTGCGCATCGGCGCGCCTGATGGTTTCGGCGTCGCCTTCCTGGCCAAACGCCTCGGCGCACTGACGGCGCTTCACCGCGAACTCACCATCCAGCTGGTGCCGGTGCCGCGTTCCTTCTCGCTGTCCAGGCGCGAAGCCGACATCGCCATCACCGTGGAGCGGCCGACCGAAGGCAGGCTGGTGGCGGGGAAGCTGGTCGACTACACGCTCGGCCTGTTCGCGTCCCGCGCCTATACCGAAACGCATGGCCTGCCCCAGACGCCCGCCGAGCTCGGCCGGCACACGCTGATCGGCTATGTGCCGGACCTCATCGTCAGCCCGTCGCTCGACTATGCGGCCGAGTTCAGCGCCGACTGGCGCACGAGCTTCGCCATCTCCTCGGCGCTCGGCCAGGCCGAAGCGGTGCGCTCCGGCGCCGGCATCGGCATTCTGCACAACTTCGTCGCCCGTTCGATGCCGGAACTGGTGGCTGTCGACATTGTCGCGCCCATCCGCCGCGCCTACTGGTTGGTCTATCACGAATCAGTCAGGCCGCTGCGCCGCGTCCAGATCGTCGCGAGCTTCATCACCAAGGCGGTGGAACGGGAGCGAAGCCTGTTCGTCTGATGATATTCATCTGACGCGGCGAAGTGTGTTGAAGCTTGATCCAAGTCGCGGGGCAAGTTGCTCACCGCGCTCGAATGCGTGAAGGACACTTCCGATCCTACCGCTGGTATCGCTCCGGTCCGAGGTTGCGGACATTGATGTCCGGCACCCGGCTTGAAATGATGTCGGCCAGGACCTTGGCCGAGCCGCAGGCCATGGTCCAGCCGAGCGTGCCATGGCCGGTGTTGAGATAGAGGTTGGAGAACTCGGTGCGGCCGATCAGCGGCGGCCCGTCCGGCGTCATCGGCCGCAACCCGCACCAGAAGGTTGCCGACTTCATATCGCCGCTGCCCGGAAAAAGGTCGCCAAGCGAATGTTCGAGCGTGCGCCGCCGCGATTCATGCAGCGTCAGGTCGAAGCCGGAAATCTCCGCCGTGCCACCGACCCGGATGCGGTCGCCGAGCCTGGTGATCGCCACCTTGTAGGTCTCGTCCATCACCGTCGACACCGGTGCTGCGGCAGCATCCTTGATCGGCACAGTGATCGAATAGCCCTTGACCGGATAGACCGGGACGGGTCGTTTCAGCGTGCGCATGAACTTGGCCGAATAGCTGCCCATCGCCATCACATAGGCGTCGGCAGCCTTCCAACCTTTGCTCGTATTGAGGTTGGCGATACGGTTGCGCTTCTTGACGACGCGCCGTATCTCCGTGTCGTATTCGAAGGTGACGCCACGCGCCACGCAGAGCTCGGCCAGACGGTCGGTGAACATCTTGCAGTCACCGGTTTCGTCCCCCGGCAGTCGCAGGCCTCCGACGAATTTTTCACGCACCCCTGCCAGCCCCGGCTCGGCTGAGATGCAGCCGTCGGGATCGAGAATCTCGTAGGGAACGCCATATGCCTTCAGCACTTCGACATCGCCGGCAGTGCCGTCGAGCTGCTGTTGAGTGCGAAAAAGCTGCAGCGTTCCCTTGGCGCGCTCGTCATAGGCGATGCCGCTCGACTCGCGCAACGCTTTCAGCGTGTCGCGGCTGTATTCGGCCAAAGGCACCATACGCGCCTTGTTCACGGCATAGCGCTCAGCCGTGCAGTTGCGCAGCATCCTGACCAGCCATACCCACATATGCGGATCGAGAGTCGGCCGCACCACCAACGGACCATGCTTCATCAACAGCCATTTGATCGCCTTCAGCGGGACGCCGGGACCGGCCCAGGGCGAGGCGTAGCCGGGCGAAATCTCGCCGGCATTGGCAAAGCTGGTTTCCAGCGCCGGACCCTTCTGGCGGTCGATCACCGTCACTTCATGGCCGGCCTCGGCCAGATAATAAGCGGTGGTGACCCCGATTACGCCACCGCCCAGCACGAAGATCTTCATCGCATAGTTCTCCAGAACGACGTCTTGTCAGGGATTGGGGGCGGGGCATCGTGGCCATCTGTCTGCCGGATTTTACGGCGTCCGCCAAGTGCCCAAGCATGTCGCCCAAAAGTACGCAGCGGTTTTGGGACAAGGAGATGCGTAAAAAGCCCGCGCGCTATCCATTCACATAGCGCCGGTGAAAACGGTGTCCGAGGCTGGTCAAGATTTCATAGCCGATGGTGCCGGCATGGCCGGCTGCCTGATCCACCGTCTGCGACGGTCCGATCAGTTCGACGAGGTCGCCCGCCTTCAGCCTGTCGGGCGGCAGGGCCGAAATGTCGAGAACGATCGAATCCATCGATACACGGCCCAGGAACGGCAAACGCACATTTTCGAACCAGGCGGCGGAAGCCGCGCGACGATGCCAGCCATCGGCATAGCCAAGCGAGATCGTTGCGGCGACCAGCGAATCGGTCACGTGAAAAATATGGCCATAGCCGACGCCGGCTCCCCTATCGAGGCTACGCGTCTGTATGATCTTTGCCTGAAGCCGCACCACCGGCAGCATCGGATTTTCCTCGGCTGGCGTCGGATTGATGCCGTAGAGCGCCGCACCGGGCCGGGCGAGGTCGTAGTGAAAGGGCTGCCCAAGAAAGATGCCGGAGGAGTTGGCCAGCGAGGCCGGCACCGGTGGCAGCATCCTGCGCAGCCGCTCGAATTCCAGCCGCTGCTGCTCGTTGGCCGGATGCTCGGGCTCGTCGGCGCGAGCGAGATGGCTCATCACGAAGGTGGCGTTGATGCCGTCGAAAGCCCGCGGATCGGCAGTGACGGCCTCCACCTCGGCTGCCGCCATGCCGAGCCGCGACATGCCGCTGTCGACCTGGATTCCAGCCTTGAGCTTGCGGCCGGCCCGCCGCGCCGCCGAGCGCCAGGCGGCGAGTTGGCCGGCGCTGTTGATGACCACGCCCAGCTCCGCTTCGACGGCTTCGCTTTCAGCGCCCGGCTGAATGCCGTTCAGCACATAGATCGCCGGCCGTGCGCCGAGCGCCTGGCGCAGCAAGACACCTTCGGCCAGATGCGCGACGAAAAAAGTAGCGCAGCCCTCGGCCGCCAGCGCCGCCGCCACCTGGGCTCCGCCGAGCCCGTAGCCGTCGGCCTTGACGACACCCGCGCAGCCAACATCGCCTAAACGCGCCTTGAGCCGCCGGTAATTTTCGCGGATGGCGCCGAGATCGACGGTCAATATGGCGCCGGCCGCCGCTTCGCTGATCGGCGCGGCTTTGACGGCGACCCTTTCAGAAAGAGATTTTTTGGAAGCGCCGTTCATGCCAACCCCGTCTGCAGCGGATTGGCCATCAATAAGGCCACCGCGCTGACGCGGCAACCGTGGTCGGCGCGAGCGCGGCTTGCGCCAAGCTACGCAACCAGATGCCGGAACGCCGCAACCACATCCTCATACACCTGACGCTTGAACGGCACGATCAGGTCGGGCAATTCCTCCATTGGCCGCCAATCCCATTTGTCGAACTCGGCGGTGTGGCCGCCCGGCGGCGGATTGATCTCAATCTCGCTCACGTCGCCGTGAAAGCGGAAGGCGAACCATTTTTGCGTCTGGCCGCGATATTTCCCCTTGAAGGCGATGCCGACCAGATGGGCCGGCAGGTCGTAATATATCCAGTTCGGCGCCTCATCCAGCAACGAGACGCTGCGCATGCCGGTTTCTTCGTAGAGTTCCCGCTGTGCCGCCTGCAGCGGCTCTTCGCCCTTGTCGATGCCGCCCTGCGGCATCTGCCAGAGCTGCGTCGTGCCGGCGAATTCGCTGTCCGGCTCGGCAATGCGATGCCCGACCCAGACCAGCCCGTCGCCGTTGAGGACCATCAGTCCGACACAGCGACGATAAGGCAGCGTCTCGGGATCGACCGGTTCTTTCTTCGTCATGCTCAACCTTTTTCCGGATCCACCGCCACTGCCGAAATCGGCACGATCTCGATGCCGCGCTTCTTGGCCTCGACCACCCAGGCCGACACGGTGTCGACCGTCAGGTCGAAGGCCGAGCCGATGCCGACGGCAAAGCCTTTCGCCCGCGCTGTGGCTTCCAGTTCGTCCAGCTTCTTCAAAATGGCGCCGCGGTCCCGCACCGCGTCGATCGACGTGTCGCCGGCAACGAACGGCACGCCGTTTTTCAACGCCAGGTCGGGTGCCAGGCTACGCGCCGACGAACCGTCGTCGAAATAGGCCAGGCCGCGCCTGCCGAGCTCTGCCATCAGCGGCCCCATCGCCGCCGCATCGGCCGAAAAACGTGCGCCCATATAATTCATGACGCCGGTGTAGTTGGTCGTCCGCGACAGCGCCCAGCGCAAATTCTTCAAATTCTCGTCCGCCGTCGCAGCGACCGTCAGCGTGTTGCGGCCGGGATTGACGTTCGGATAGTCGAACGGTTCGAGCGGCACCTGCATGACGATCTCATGGCCGCTCTGCCGCGCCGCCTGCATCCATCGGCCGATGCTGTTGCCCTGCGCCGCGAAGCCCAGGGTCACTTCGGCCGGCAGCTTGGCGATGGCCGCCTGCGTGCCGGTCTGCGACACGGCAAGCCCGCCGATGACAATCGCCACGCGCGCACCGCGTGAACCGGACCACGGCCGCGCATAGACATCGAACGGCCGCCTTCCGTCGGCGGCACGAACCGGCAATGGCCCGGTTTCGCCGGCCTCGACCAGCGTCCTGTCGGGAATATGCGCGATCCTCAGGTTTTGGCCGATCGTCGAAGGGTCGCGAATGACAATGGCCGCCCTGGTCGAACCATTGCCCTCTTCGGTCTGCATGTGGATGATCTGCGGCCCGCCCGTCTTGGGCCTGCCCATCTTGGATCCGCTCGTTTTGGATGCTGCTTCCGCCTTCAATGCCGGCTCAGTGGTCGGCGCTGCCGATTCGACCACTGCTGTCGTCTTCGGCGTCGAAACGGCGACTTCTTCCGGCTTTCGAAACGGCCTTTCGCGCAACGCAATCGCGCCGGAGACGCCGATTACGGCCAGCACCAGGAGCGTGGCCGCGACCACACCGGAGCTAATCCTGCGGGGCGCGCGCGGCGGCCGGACGGCCTGCCCGAGTGGGCGTTCGATGTCGTTGCCGATGTCAGCCAAGCCGCATCCCCAGCCGCGGTTCCCCGAATCAAACTGCCGAGGCCTTGCGGCCCCGGCAGCATTACATCGCTTCGATCAGGCAGCCAGACCTGTTGTCCGGCTGATCGACCTTTACTGGTTCGGCACGGCCCCTACTGGTTCAGCACGGCCTTGTCCGGATTCGGCGGGAACGCCGGATCGGTCTTCTCGCCGCGCAGCAACTGCTCGGCAAAGATGAGTTGCAGGTCGTCCTTCGGCTCCGGCGGCACATAGGCTGCTGAGCCCGAACCGGTATCGCCCTCGTCGCTGCCCTTGATGTGGCCCTTGAGGTCCGACTCGCCGCGCGTCAAATCCCTGCCCTGCAGGTCCGGCGGCAACGGCTGGTCGACCTTGATGTCGGGCGTGATGCCCTTGCCCTGGATCGACTTGCCGGACGGCGTGTAATAGAGCGCCGTCGTCAGGCGCAGCGCGCCGTTCTCGCCGAGCGGGACGATGGTCTGCACCGAACCCTTGCCGAAGGACTGCGTGCCGACCACCGTGGCGCGGCGCAGATCCTGCAGCGCGCCGGCGACGATTTCGGACGCACTGGCCGAGCCGCCATTGACGAGCACGACCAGCGGCTTGCCGTTGATGTCGTCGCCCGGCCGCGCGTCGAAGCGGGTGACGTCCTTCGGATCGCGGCCGCGCGTCGAGACGATCTCGCCACGGGTGAGGAAGGCGTCGGACACGCTCACCGCCTGGTCGAGCAACCCGCCCGGATTGAGGCGCAGATCGAGCACGTAGCCCTTGAGCTTTTCGTCCGGCACCTGCTTCTTGATGGTGTCGATGGCGTTCTCGAGGTCGTCATGGGTCTTTTCGGTGAAGGAGGTGATCTTCATGTAACCGATGTCGTTCTCGACCCGAAACTTGACCGCCTTGACCTTGATGATGTCGCGTACCACCGTCAGCTCGATCGGCTTGTCGGCGCCCTGGCGCAGGATAGTGAGCTTGATCGGCGTGTTGACCAGCCCGCGCATCTTCTCGACCGCGTCGTTGAGGCTCAGGCCGCGAACCTCCTCACCGTCGATCTTGGCAATATAGTCGCCGGCAAGCACGCCCGCTTTGGCGGCCGGCGTATCATCGATCGGCGTGATCACCTTGACCAGGTCGTTCTCCATGGTGACCTCGATGCCGAGGCCGCCGAACTCGCCCTTGGTCTGCACGCGCATGTCCTGCGCCTCTTCGGCGTTCATATACGAGGAGTGCGGGTCGAGCGAGGTAAGCATGCCGTTGATAGCGTTTTCGACCAGCGACTTGTCGTCGGGCGGCGTCACGTACTGCGCCCGCACCCGCTCGAAGATGTCACCGAAGATCGCCAGCTGCTTATAGGTCTCGGAGCCCGCAGCGTTCGCCGTCGAGCCGGGGGCGCCATAGACCAGGCTCATCGCGGATGCGCCCATCAGCGCACCGGCAAACAGAAGCGAAAGTTTCCGCATCATCTCACGTCCTTCCAGAGAAACGGTCCGCCCACCATGGGGTCGGATCGACGGGTTTTCCATCCTTGCGGAACTCAACATAGAGCTCCGGCGTGGCATTTCCATTCTTCGATGCCGAGGTGCTCGCCACCCGGGCCTCTCCCATCGCGCCGACCGGCTCTCCTGCGAGCACCGACTGGCCAGACGCGACGCTGATTCTGCTCATCCCCGCGAGAACGACATGATAGCCGTCACCCGCGTTCAGGATCAAGAGTTGACCATAGGAGCGAAAAGGTCCCGCATAAAGCACATTTCCGTCCGCTGGCGCGGTGACGATGGCTCCCGATTGTGTCGCAACCATGTCACCGAGCATCACTGCGCCGTTACCGTCGCTGGCCCCGAACCGCCGCTTGATCTTGCCGGTGACGGGCAGCGCGATCTGCCCCTGAAGCGCCGAAAACGGTGCAGCGGCGGTGA
Organism: Mesorhizobium sp. BHscii; assembly: GCF_053848065.1. Taxonomy (NCBI): domain Bacteria; kingdom Pseudomonadati; phylum Pseudomonadota; class Alphaproteobacteria; order Hyphomicrobiales; family Phyllobacteriaceae; genus Mesorhizobium; species Mesorhizobium sp. BHscii. Next base: position 46,685 of record NZ_JBSPKW010000016.1, read on the forward strand.
GCCGGTTGGCTTCCGGGACCGGCAGGGCCGCCAGTTCCTTCTGTGCCGGGGCCTTCTGTGCCGGAGCCGTCTGTGCCGGAGCCTTGTCGGCGTCCGCGGCCTTCTGCTCGGCTGCCTTCGCCGCGTCCGCCGCCTTGCGCGCCTTGTCGGCCTCGAGCGAGGCGATCAGTTCCTTCAGGCTGCCGGCCTTGGCCGCCAGTGCTGCGGATCGCTGCTTTTCCGCCGCCAGTGCCGTTTGCGTCTCGGCCTCGAGCTTCTGCTTGGCTTCGAGCAGCATGCCGAGCCGCTTCTTTTCCGCCGTCTGCTCGCCGACTGCCGCCGTCAGCCGCGCCCGCTCCGCCTCGATCGAGGCGGTCACCCGCGACTGCTCCTTGAGGTCCGCCAGCAATACCTCGGTCTGCTGGCGCAGTTCCGGCACCACGGCGCCGAGCAGGATGGCGCTGCGCACCGACGACAGCGCGTCCTCCGGCTTGACCAGGATGGCCGGCGGCGGATTGAGCCCCATACGCTGCAGCGCGGCCAGCACCTCGGCCAGAACGTCGCGTCTAGCGGCCAGCGAGGCGCGGATTTTCTGCTCCTCGCCCTTCAACCCTTCCAGCTTGGCACCGATGTCCTCGATGTCCTGGCCGAGCTTCTGCTCGGTCATCGCCGACTGGATCAGCGCCGCGGTGATCGAGGCATGGTCCTTCTTGACCGTCGCCATGTCGGCGGCGAGCTTGGCCAACCGCTCCGACGACAGCGTGATCTCCTTCGACACCCGTTCGTATTCGGCACGGCTCTGGTCCGGATCAGGCGCCATGTCGAGCCTGTTCTCAGCCCGCGCGGCACCAAGCGACAGCATAAGCAGCGCCGCTGCCAAGCCGCAGCGTGCGCGCCAAAAGCCCGTTCGCGATTTCCAATCTTCAGACATTGAAGCCCGACTCTATGCGTGGCTTCGTTAACGAACCATCAACCATGTTCGAGAGCCCTGCCGACCACAAACAGCCTCGTGACGCATTGAGGCGAAAATCCGGGCGCTCACGCCAATCCACCGGTTTTGGGTTGCAACCTGCCCCTGGATTTGCGGGCAAGGACTCACGAGCGATGATAGGGATGACCCGAAAGAATAGTGACGACCCGGTAAAGCTGCTCGCCCAACATGACCCGGACCAATTGGTGCGGCCATGTCAGCGCGCCGAACGACACCATCAGATCGGCCTGATCGCGCAGCGACTGGTCGTGACCGTCGGCACCGCCGATGGCGATGACGAGTGCCTTGCGGCCGCCATCACGCAACAGGCCGATGCGCCCGGCGAAATCCTCGGAGGAAAAGTTCTTGCCGCGCTCGTCGAGCAGCATCAGCGCGGTACCGGGCTGCAGCTGCGTCTGTAGCTTCTGGCCTTCTTCGCGGCGACGCTCGTTGGCGGTCTGGGCGCGGCCCTCCGGAATCTCGACAACCCCTGAGAATTCGAGCCCCACGGCCTGCCCGCTCTTGGCGAAGCGCTCGAAATACCTGTCGGCGAGCTGCTTCTCGGGGCCGGCTTTCATCCGGCCCACGGCGTGAACGGTGATTTTCATCCCTGCCTCGAAGAGCCGCTAATGCATGTCACCAAAAGTGGTCACCGGTTTTGGGAACGACATGCATCAATCAAATTCGGCTCAGTGGAGGGTCTCTTCCTCGAGGTCCGGCGCTTGCCACATCTTTTCGAGATTATAGAAGTCGCGGACTTCGGGACGGAAGACATGGACGATGATGTCGCCCGAATCGATCAGGACCCAGTCGGCGCCGGCCAGTCCCTCGACGCGCGCCGTGCCGAGCCCGGCATCCTTGAGCGCCTTGAGGAGATGATCGGCGACAGCCGAGACATGACGGTGCGATCGGCCGGACGCGATGACCATATAGTCACCGAGGCTCGATTTTCCCTGAATGTCGATTGAGACGATGTTTTCGGCCTTGGAGTCTTCCAGACTGGCAAGGACTGTCTTGATGGCGCGGGACACGGCGTCGTTTACGCTGATCCCGGCCGGCGAAGGCACGATGTCGGCCTTCTTCCACAGTGCTGTTCTCAGTGTATTTCCTTTCGCAGCAAGAACAACCAAATCACCCTTCAAAGCAGGTGACACCCCTTAGATAGGCAGAGTTGCGTTGCAGTTTCAAGACGGCAGCCCTGCTGTAGCCAACGAAGAACCGTTCTTCCGGTTCCGTAGTTGAAGAAAAAACGGAACTCTTGTGCCTGGCCTGGGTTATCGGCGCATTGACCAACCGGATCCCCTCATGCCTATCGACCCTCAGAACGCTCTCCTCACCGTGCAGTCCGGCCTTGCGCAGGTCAGCGCGCTGATCGTCTCGTACGCCTTCTCGGCCATCGGCGCCGTCATCCTGCTGGTCCTCGGCTATACCGTCGCCGGTCTTGCCCAGCGCTCGATCTATTCCGGCCTCGGCCATATCCATGGCTTCGACACGACGCTGCGCCACTTCTTCTCGAGGATCGTCCGTTACGCCATACTGATCCTCGTCGTCGTCATGGTGCTCGGCCAGTTCGGCGTCCAGACGACCTCGATCATTGCCGCCATTGGTGCCATCGGCCTGGCCATCGGCCTGGCGCTGCAGGGCACGCTGCAGAACATTGCCGCCGGCATCATGCTGCTGGCGTTGCGGCCATTCCGCATCGGCGAATATGTCGAGGTCGGCGCCATCGCCGGAACCATCGAGGAAATCGGCCTGTTCGCCACCACGTTGAGAACCGTCGACGGCGTCTACATCCTTGCCCCCAATTCGACCCTGTGGAACCAGCCTGTCCGCAACTATACCCGCAACGGTGCCCGACGTGGCGACATCACGCTGACCATCGGCTCCTGGAACGACATCGATTTCGCTCAAAAGACCATGCTCGGCGTCGCCGCCGCCGACCGACGCGTCAGGCGGGAGCCGGCGCCGATTGCCTTTGTAGCGACCGTCGGCGACAGCAACGTCGCCATCACCTTGCGTTACTGGACCTCGGCTGCGGATTTCTTCGCCACCCAGATCGATCTCACCAAACGCGCCAAGCAGGCTTTCGACAGCGAAGGCGTTTCTATACCCGCGCCACCACCGGAAGCGCCACGGCAGGAAGCCACCACCAGACAGTGATATGATCAATTGCCGGCGTAGGTCTACTTGTCCGCGCGACGCTGTTCTTCGGATGGGAAAGCGAGGTCTACCGGCAGCGGTGCCTGCGCCGTCATCGGCGCGAAATTGCCGGTTTCGGCGGCGGGGACAGGTGACATCGCCACCACACGCCACAGCACGAACAGGCAAAAACCAGTGGCAATGACGATGGCCACATAGATGAAAGCCTGCGTTCCATAGATGGCGGAAAGCCCGGTCACGATGCCGGGCACGATGAAGCCGGACAGCGACCACGCAAAAAGAAGCGAACTGGACAGCGCCACCAGGTCGTCCTTGCCGGCGCGGTCGGCGGCATGTGCGCTGGCCAGCGAATAGATCGATTCCGACGCGCCGGCCCAGACGACATAGATGACGACCAGCGCCGCGAGCGCACCACCATCGAAGCCGAGGGCGAACAGGCCCGCCACCATGGCAAGCGCCGAAGCGGCGACCAGCACAAATCGCCTATCGGTGCGGTCGGAAATCCATCCGAGCGGGATCTGCAGGATCAATGTGCCGACAGGCATCGCCGACAAAAGCAGTGCCACATCTGCCTGGCTGTAGCCCTTGGCCGTGGCATGGATCGGCGCGAAGCCCGAAATCGTCATCGACAGGCCGCCGACGGCAAGCATGCCGGCGACGCCCACCGGCGAAATCCGCCAGGCCCGGCCAAGCGCGACCGACGCCGCCTGCGGCGGCGGTGGCTGGGCGAGCCGCGTCAGCCCAACGGGGAGGATCGACAGCGCGGTGAAGGCGATGCCGATCAAGGGCGCGTCCGCAGCCCTTATATCGATCAGCGCCAGTGTCGAATAGCCGACGCCGAGCCCGGCGACATAGGCGACGTAGAAGAAGGCCATGACCCTGCCGCGTATGGCGTTGCCGACGACGTCGTTCAGCCAGCTTTGCGCGACGATGAACAGGCCGCATATGGCAAAGCCATAGAGCGCGCGTGCCGCGATCCACGACAGCGGGTGCGGCCCGGCCCCGACGGCGGCGTTAGACAGCACGATCAGCGCCGACAGCACCATGAACGCGCGAGCATGGCCGACGCGCCGCACCAGCGGACCGGTCAAGATGCAGCCTGCCAGGCCGCCGGCCGAAAGGCCGGTGACGATCAGCCCGGCCCAGGTCGGATCGAAGCCCTCGGCGCCGAGCCGGACCGGAATATAGGCGAACATCAGTCCGTTGCCGACCGCAACCAGCGCCATCGACAGGACGACGCTGGCAATGGCGATCGCCGGGGCTGGCGGGCTGCCCTGCGCCGGGTCGCGTCTGGTCTGGTTTCGCTCGAGAATCGCCATGCCCGCGCAGGATCGCCTACGGATCGGCGAAAAGCAGCCGCAAATGCGACATGGCCGGACTTGCCTTCTCCCCTTCTTGCGGGAGAACGCAGTGCGTGCAGGCTCAGTCCTGCCCCATTTTGCGGATCGCAGTCGACGACAGCGACGAGCGCGGGCCGTGAATAAAGGTCCAGGCCGGCGCCTTCATGCGGGCGAGCCGCGGCGCGTCACCCTCGTCGACACGCGCGTAATCGAAGGTCTTGGCGATGACCGACGACAGGAACGACAGCGTCGCGCCAGGGCGGTCGACAACCGCGATCGGAAACGTCATCACGATCTGGCGCCAGCGCTGCCAGCGGTGGAAATCGCGAAGCGAATCGGCGCCCATGATCCAGACGAAGTCGACGCCCGGGTTGCGCGCCTTGACCAGGGCCAGCGTGTCGGCGGTGAAGCGGACATAATGGGTCGCTTCGAAGGCGGTGACCTTGACCTTCGGGTTCCGGGCGATCTGCTCGGACCGGCGCAGCCGCTCGGCCAGCGGCGCCAATTCCCGCGCGCTCTTGAGCGGATTGCCCGGCGTCACCATCCACCACAGCTGATCGAGCGCCAGACGTCTGAGCGCGATCTCGGCGACCAGTGCATGGCCGGCATGGGCAGGATTGAACGAGCCGCCGAACAGCCCGACGGCCAGGCCCTTTTCGGCATGCGGCATCTTCAGATAGTGGGAGGGAACGAGCTCCTTGCCCTCCCCCCTGTGGGGAGGGTCGATCCGCGAAGCGGAGCGGGGTGGGGGTGTTGCAGTGTTCAGCGTCGTACCCCCTCCCGGCTCGCAATGCTCGCCACCCTCCCCACAACGGGGAGGGTAAGATCAGTGCTCAAGGCCTCACCTGTCCGGTCCCGCGCACGCGGTATTTGAACGAGGTCAGTTGCTCGACACCGACCGGGCCGCGCGCGTGCATCTTGCCGGTGGCGATGCCGATCTCGGCGCCCATGCCGAATTCGCCGCCATCGGCGAATTGCGTCGAGGCGTTGTGCAGAAGGATCGCCGAATCGATCTCGCTGAAGAACCGTTCGACGGCGTTCGCATCCTCGGCGATGATCGCCTCGGTATGGTGCGAGGAGAACGTCTCGATATGCTCGATCGCGCCGACAACGCCGTCGACCAGTTTTACCGCGATGATAGCATCGAGATATTCGGTCACCCAGTCGGCGTCGCTAGCCGGTTTGGCGTCAGCAAAAACTTTCAGCACCTCGGCGTCGGCATGGATTTCGCACCCTGCCGCGCGCAACGCGTCGAGGATAGGCACCAGATGGGTGGAGGCGACGGCGCGGTCGACCAGCAGTGTTTCGGCAGCGCCGCAGACGCCGGTGCGCCGCATCTTGGCGTTGACCGCGATCCTGACCGCCATGTCGAGCTTGGCCGAGCGGTCGATATAGAGATGGCAGATGCCTTCGAGATGGGCAAAGACCGGCACCCGCGCCTCGTGCTGCACGCGCTCGACCAGGCTGCGGCCGCCGCGCGGAATGATCACGTCGAGCGCACCGCCAAGACCCCTCAGCATCTCGCCGACGGCGGCGCGGTCAGCGGTCGGCACCAGCTGGATGGCATCCTCCGGCAGCTTGGCCGCCTTCAGCCCTTCGACCAGGCAGGCATGGATAGCCGCCGAGGAGTTGAGCGAATCCGAGCCGCCGCGCAGGATCACCGGATTTCCGGCCTTCAGGCACAGCGCGCCGGCATCGGCCGTCACGTTCGGCCGGCTCTCGTAGATAACGCCGACCACGCCGAGCGGCGTGCGCACGCGCTCGATATGCAGGCCGTTCGGCCGGTCCCATTCGGCAATGACATCGCCGACCGGATCGCGCAATTCGGCGATTTCGCGGATCCCGGCGGCCATGGTGCGGATCCGCGCCGGGTCGAGCTTCAGCCGGTCCATTAACGCCGCCGACAGCCCGGACTCCCCGCCATTCCTGATGTCGATGGCATTGGCATCGAGAATGTCGCGCTCGCGGCGAAGGATCGCCTGCGTCATGGCGATCAAAGCGGCGTGCTTGCGCTCGGCCGAGGCGACGGCCAGCGGTCGGGCGGCGGCCCGCGCGCGGCGGCCGATCTCGGCCATCAGCGCGGCTGTGTCGTCCCGGGATTTCTCATGCAGCTTCAGCATGGCTCATCCTCCGCTGGTTACTTGCTCACCGGCCCCTACTTGGTCACCCGAATGGTTCACCACAAGGTCGTCGCGGTGGATCATCGCTGAGCGCGCTTCGTAGCCAAGCACCGTTTCGATCTCGGCCGTCTTCAACCCTGCGATCCTTACGGCATCGGCGGCGTCATAGGCAACCAGTCCGCGCGCTATCTCGCGGCCTTCGGGCGACAGGATCGCCACCGTGTCGCCGCGCGAGAAATTACCGCTGACCAGTTTGACGCCGGCCGGCAACAGCGACTTGCCCGACAGCAGCGCACCGATGGCGCCGGCATCGACGGTCAGCCGGCCAGCCGGTTCGAGCTGCCCGGCGATCCACGTCTTGTAGCCTTTGACCGGATTGGCGCTTGGCCGGAAGAACGTCGCCCGCTCGCCACGCTCGATCGCCAGCAGCGACGACAACCGCGTACCTGATGTGATGATCATGGCGGTGCCGGCGGCGGTGGCAATCTTGCCGGCGTCGAGCTTGGTGCGCATGCCGCCGCGCGAAAGCTCAGAAGCGGCCGCACCTGCCATTGCCTCGATCTCGGGGGTGATGCGGTCAACGACCGGAATGAACCGGGCTTGCGGGTCGCGCGCCGGCGGCGCGGTGTAGAGCCCGTCAATGTCGGAGAGCAGCACCAAGAGATCGGCGCCCATCATGGTGGCGACGCGCGCCGCCAGCCGGTCATTGTCGCCATAGCGGATTTCGGAGGTCGCCACCGTGTCGTTCTCGTTGATGACCGGCACCGCCTTCATCTTGAGCAGCGTCGAGATCGTCGCCCGCGCATTGAGATAGCGGCGGCGCTCTTCGGTGTCGCCGAGCGTCAGCAGGATCTGGCCCGACTTCAGGCCGCCCTTGCCAAGTGCATCCGACCAGGCGCCGGCCAGCGCGATCTGCCCGACGGCCGCCGCCGCCTGGCTCTCCTCGAGCTTCAGCGCCCGCTTGCCGAGGCCTAAAATGGTGCGGCCAAGCGCGATGGCGCCGGACGACACGACAAGGATCTCGGCGCCACCTTCGGCCAGCACGGCGATGTCGTCGGCAAGCGAGGCCAGCCAGTCGCGCTTCAGGCCGGTCGTGCGGTCGACAAGCAGCGCCGAGCCGATCTTGACGGTGATGCGCCGGTATTTTCTCAGCGACTGCGCGGCCATCGCTATCTCCAGCGCGTCTCGACCGGAGTGGCGACAGCTTCGCGAGCCTCGGCCACAACCGCCATCAGCGCTCGCAGAACGGCTTCGACGCCTTCGCCGGTGACTGCGGACAAAAGCATCGGCGCACGGCCGGCGGCGCGTTTCAGCGAAGCAGCCTTCTTCTTGCGTGCGTCGGCATCGAGCGTGTCGACCTGGGAAAGTGCTACGATCTCGACCTTCTCGAACAGCCCATGGCCATAGGCTTCGAGTTCGGTGCGCACGGTCTTGTAGGCCTTCCCCGGATTTTCTTCCTGCGCGGAGACGAGGTGCAGAAGAACGCGCGTGCGTTCGACATGTCCGAGGAAACGGTCGCCGATGCCGACGCCCTCATGCGCACCTTCGATCAGGCCGGGAACGTCGGCGATGACGAACTCGCGCCCATCGATGCGGGCCACACCGAGGCCAGGATGCAACGTAGTGAAGGGATAATCGGCAATCTTCGGCTTAGCCGCGGTGACGGCGGCCAGGAAGGTCGACTTGCCGGCATTGGGAAGGCCAACCAGGCCGGCGTCGGCGATCAGCTTGAGCCTGAGCCAGATGTTGAGCTCTTCGCCCGGCTGGCCGGGATTGGCGCGGCGCGGCGCCTGGTTGGTCGAGGTCTTGAAATGCTGGTTGCCGAAGCCGCCATTGCCGCCCTTGGCAAGCAGGAAGCGTTGGCCGACCACGGTCAGGTCGCAAATCAGCGTCTCGTTGTCCTCGGCAAAGATCTGCGTTCCCGCCGGCACTTTCAGCGTGACGTCGGCACCTTTGGCGCCGGTCATGTTACGGCCCATCCCGTGCGTACCGGTCTTGGCTTTGAAATGCTGCTGATAGCGATAATCGATCAGCGTGTTCAGCCCATCGACCGCCTCCACCCAGACATCGCCACCGCGGCCGCCGTCGCCGCCGTCGGGACCGCCGAACTCGATGAATTTTTCGCGCCGGAACGACACCGAGCCGGCGCCGCCGTCGCCGGAGCGGATGTAGACCTTGGCTTGATCGAGAAATTTCATCGGATTGCTGAGTTTCTGCTAGGGGCCTTGCGGCATTGCTCTAAAACGTTCGGCACTGCTCTAAACCAAGGCGGGGCGAAGGGCGAGGCTGTTTATGAACATGGCCGGAGTCGCAATGAAGCTCGTAACCTACAACATTCACTACGGCGTCGGCCTCGACGGCCGCTACGATGTCGGCCGCATCGCCGATGCCGTGCGCGGCGCCGACGTGATCGCGCTGCAGGAGGTCTCGCGCAACAACCCCAACAATGGCGGCCGCGACATGGTGGCCGAGCTCGGCGAGGCGCTGCCCGAATACTTCGCCGTCTATGGCAGCAATTTCGAGGCCAATGTCGGCTCGCGCCTGGAAAACGGCCGCGCCATCACCACCACCTTTCAGCTCGGCAACATGGTGCTGTCGAAAACGCCCGTTCATCTGTCGCGCAATCTCCTCTTGCCGCGCAGCCGCAGTTTGGAAGTGATGAATTTCCAGCGCGGCGCGCTGGAGGCGCTGATCGAGACGCCGCTTGGTTTCATCCGCTTCTATTCCACGCATCTCGACCATCGCAGCCCGGTCGAACGCGCCAGCCAGATCCGGTTTCTGCGCCAGCGCCTGTTGAACTATGCGATCGAGGGGGGCGCGCTGTCGGGGCTTGCCGAGGTCGGCCTGCCGGACCTGCCCTGTCCCGAAGCCTTCGTCGTCATGGGCGACTTCAACATGCTGGCCGGATCGCCGGAATATGTCGAACTCGCCGGCCGCCTGGATCACGAATTCGGCATACCCATGACCGCCGACCTTGCCGTAGATGTGGCCCTGCGCCTTGCCGCCGCAGGCGCCGATCTCGTCTCCTGGATCGACCCCAAGCGACCTGACGACGCCAGCCGCTACAAGCGCATCGACTATGTCTTCACCAGCGCCTCGCTCGCCAAATCGCTGAAGCGCCTTTGGGTCGACCGGCAAGCGGTCGGCTCGGACCACCTGCCGGTCTGGGTCGAGATGGCCTGACCGGCGTCCATCAGAAATGCACCCAGTTTCGCAGGCTCGTCCAGGTCCTGCGATCGAGGCGGTAGCGCTCGACCGGCACCTGGCCGGCGACGATCGAGTTCAGCATGCCTTGGCCGGCATATTGGAAGCCGCATTTGTGGATGACCCGGCGTGAGGCCGGATTGATGACCCGCGTCGAGGCATGCAGCACCTGAATCGCCGTCTTCTGAAAGGCGAGGTCGACGAGCGCATGTGCGGCCTCCGTCGCATAGCCGCGCTTCCAGTAGGGCTCGCCGATCCAGTAGCCGAGCTCCAGCCCGCGATCAGTGGTGTTGAGGCCGGCGCAGCCGACGAAGGTTTCGGTACCGGCCAGCGTTAAGGCATAGGCAATCCCGGCCCGGCGCGATGCCGTCATCGCCAGGAAGGCGCGTGCCTCGGCCTCGCCATAGGGGTGGGGCATGCGGGCCAGCATTTCGGCGACGTGGCGGTTGTCGGCGAGCACCACCAGTTGCTCGATATCGCTTTCGCGCGGCGCCCGCAGGACCAGCCGCTCGGTCACCAGGACCGGGCAATCTATCGCGTAACTTTCACCGTCTGTGTCTTCCGCTTCGGCAACCATGTCAGTCCTCCAGGCACAAGAAAAAGGGGAGATGGAAACCCATCTCCCCTGATCCATTTCCTGGCTTGGCCAGACACCGGTTCCCGAGATGGGTGCCGGTGTTCTCGTACGGAACCGGCTACTCCGCGGCCTTCATCGGGTTCACCGATACGTAGGTTCGGCCATTGGCTTTTTTGTTGAAGGTGACTGCGCCAGCTTCGAGCGCAAACAGCGTGTGATCCGTGCCAATGCCGACATTGGTGCCGGGATGCCACGTCGTGCCGCGCTGACGAATGATGATGTTGCCCGGAATCACGGCTTCGCCGCCGAACTTCTTCACGCCGAGCCGCTTGGAATGGGAGTCGCGACCATTGCGCGACGAACCGCCAGCTTTCTTGTGTGCCATCTAACTAACTCCGATGCGCCGCAAGGGCGCTTAAAAGGTCTTATGAACGCGTTCGCGTTCCGTTTCAAGTCCGATCCGGCGACGATTGCGCCGGCTCGCTTTACTTCTTCGCCAATTCCTTGGCCTGCTCGCGCCAGTCCGTGATCTGGTCGGTGCTGAACGGCATATGCTCATCGATCCTGGCGACATCCTTGTCGGACAGCTTGGCGAGCTGGGCGAAGGTCGTGATGCCCTGCTCGTTCAACTGGCCGGCAGCAACCGGGCCGATGCCCTTGATCACGGTCAGATCGTCCGGCTCGCCTTTCGGCGCCTTGAACAGCGGAGCCGCGGTTTCGCTTGCCTTGGCTTCGGTTTCCTTCGGCGCAGCCTCTGCCTTGGCTTCCTTCTTCGGAGCAGCCTTTGCCTCGGTCTTGGCCGCAGCCTTCTTCGTCGGCTTGGCACCATCCAGCAGGATCTCGGCGATCCGCACGGTGGTCAAAAGCTGGCGATGGCCTATCTTGCGGCGCGAATTCTGCCGACGGCGCTTCTTGAAGGCGATGACCGTGCGGTTCTTGCCCTGTTCGACGACCTCGGCGGTGACCAAGGCGCCGTCGACGAACGGCGCGCCGAACGTGACATTCTCGCCCTCGCCATGCGCGAGCACGTGGCCGATCTCGACGATATCGCCGACCTGGCCTTCGACTTTTTCGATCTTCAGGAGATCGTTGGCGGCGACGCGATACTGCTTGCCGCCCGTTTTGATGACTGCGAACATTTTTTGCCTTTCGCTGTTCGGTCGGCCTTGATGAACCGCGTCAGGCGGTTCGGCCGTCTTTTTGTCAGTCTGCGGGTTCAAAAAGCAAGCGGCGCGGAAGAACCCTCCACGCCGATTGCGCGCTGTCCCTAACCGAAGGTTGGCCGCAAGTCAAGGCAAGCGGCCAGCGAGCAGCCGAACGTTCGGGCCAAGCGCGCGGCAACACAGAGAGCCGGGCGGCAGCCTGACAAGAAGCCGGTTCGCCGGGCAGATTGGCCCTTGTAACCTGTTCGCCCAGCCGTTATCTAGTGCGCCGCGCCGGCAACGGCGGACCATGACCGCGGAGAGGTGGCAGAGTGGTCGAATGCACCGCACTCGAAATGCGGCATGGGTGCAAGCCCATCGGGGGTTCGAATCCCTCCCTCTCCGCCATAAGCCCCGAAAAGCCCAGCTTTCTGCGGTTCTTACTTCTGCGGCACATCCTTCCCACCAGTTTTCCCACCAGCGCGTCAGTAGGGAGTGTCGCGCACGCTATTCCTTGCTAGGTGAAGCGCGTCAGCCACGCTCTCCAATTCGGACATTTTGATCGCTAGCTTGCCAGTCGCCGTTCGGCAAACGACATGTGGTTCGCGGCCGCTACGCGGGTCCGCCTTTGCGCCGCATAGCCCGTGCGCAAGGCAATTCCTGATATCAACCAGCGTCTCGATGTTGCTCCGGACCCGCAGCCAGACCTCTGGCTCAATTGCGCGCCAGTGCGCCCATATTGATCCCTTAGACAACAGGCGATCTGGCTCGATCGCCTTAATGCGCCCACGAACTCTTCCTCTAGCCATCCCCAATGCATGAGCACATATGCGACTGCGGCCATAAGATCGCGCATGTTCGGATTGGGTCGTCAGTCATGGTTGTTACTCCACCTACGTCGTGCCGCCAACATTCAGTAGCGTCGCGGCCAGCCCGACCCCGCCCCCCGGCCTGCCCCGCCGCGCGCTGGGAAGCCCATATATGCCGCACGAACAAAGCGGCGCTATTTTCGAACTTTCTGACAGGTCAGGCAGACGAGGCGCCACAGTGGTTTCCTAGTCCGTCATCCGTAGCATACCTGGAGACGGGTCCATCGCGGCAATCACTGGTCGTCGCATATGGGTGAAGCTCGCCAATGCCTGACCTTGGCCAAGGCTGCGCACCATATGCCATAGGCTTTCATCCGCATTCGGAACAAAACTGCGAAGGCGACGAGCTATCGGATCGTCGATCTTGTAGATGAGCCAGTTGTTCACGAGACCAAGTACCTCATCTGGCAGATCGTTCGGCGACTGCGTAACGAAGGTTAATCCGAGATGGCGCTTCCGACCACGCTTGGCGATGCGTACGAGTTGATCGCGTAGCGTCGGCATTTTCGTCACGCGCTTCGCGGAAAGGAACTCGTGCGCCTCCTCAATGATGACGTTCGTCGCGAGCGGCTTTTCCCCAGCGGCGGTTGCCTTGTCGTAGGCCTCTTGCTGGAAGATCAAAATTCCGCGAAGGATTTCAGCGATGGCCAAGTTACGAACGTCCATGTTCTCCAAGTCTGAGAGATCGATGACGTTCACTCGTCCAGGAGCGAGCATGTCGGCGTATCGCAGCGGCGAGGCGTTCCCGTTATCAAACACGCCTAGTCGGCGGAGCCGGCTCAGCCTGCTGGCAACTACCTTCCAGCTTCGAGTGTCCCCAAATTTTGGCCCGCCCTTGCGGCCTTTCTTGTCGTCATCCTCATCGTCGTGGACGCCGCCGATCTGTGCCATAATAGTTCGCTTGATCTGCGCCCAGTTACCTGTGAAACCCCGTGCACGATAGACCGGCTCGTCGTTTTGCCCTTCTGCCAGCCCGATGATACCGCTAACGAGATACCCAAGGTGATAAAGCGTCATGAAAGGCCAGCCGCGCTCGAACTCGTCGATTTCGAGCACAAGTTCTTGGTCGCGCTTCTCCCCCTCACGTGGAAAAATCTTTAGATCGCGCATCAGACCTTTGGCGATCTCGTAGACTTTTAGTAGCCGGTCCTCCTGGGCCTGACTGAGATCCATGATCTCGGTAAACGCAAAAGGAGAAATCTCAGACAACCGCAGCGAAAAGGCCGTCCGGTTCGGGTGACCAGGGTTTGCGCAGTCACGTCCCACCAAATGGTATAGATGGGTATTCTCGACACCATGGGCCTTTAGACCGCGTTCCGCCAATGCAGCCAAGAGATGCGGACTGTCCGTGGGCTCATTGAGCTTCGCGTATTCCCCTTCTACGTCGAACAAAAATGTGCACACGCCATTTTCCTGGAGGCCTGCGGTATAGCGTCCAACGCCTGTACTCTTACCGCCGCCCGTGGTGCCGACGACGGCAGTGTGACGAGGCAGGACCGACTTCTCGTGGCTCGGGACTTTTACTTCAACAGTGTCGTGCCCGTAGACGAGACCGAGGCGAATGTTGCCGTTCAGGCTGAGAATGTCCGCCATCTCAGCATCGGGAACCGAATGCACTGGCGAGTTCGGTTTTGGGCGATGTCGCGCTGCTGTTAGCCCGCTCCCCACCCGTTGGCCGATGATGGTTGCCTGTACCCGACCATGGTGGCGGGGCATAATCATGGCCCGATTTACGACAGACGCGATCAGGGCAGGAGCGTCGGCGCGCAGGCCATCTGGCTCGCAAAACGGACCAGCCGTCACGGTGGCAATGTATTCGCGCTGATCTGCGATGCTGCGAATTTTCAACAAACTTTGCGACGGGACAACGTCAACGTTCTCCGGCGGCAGCACCACCGTGACCGTGCCATCAGAACTCGACCTATCGTCGAAAGTCGTGCGGCCGATCGAGCCTTGGTATTCAGCGGGCTCTTCGTAGGCCCCACCGTTTGCTTCAGCGTCGCGCGCCAACGAGTTGCGCGCCTCTGCTGGCGATGGCGCAATGGTTGGCTCAGGCTTCGCAGTGTTATTTTGTTCGTTCAACATGTTCACTCCGATCATGCTCTAGTCGTGCGCTCGTCCAAATACCGGTAGGGCTGCCCGGCGTTGCTCAGCGCTGTAAGGCTTGGCCGGTTCAGGGTCTCAGCCCCGAAGTACGTGCCGCAGATCCCATCCGCCATATCGATCAACATCGGGAAGCCGCGATGTTCTTGAAGGACGCTATCGGCCATAGCGATGTGCGCCGCCTCGTGTGCATAGTCTCTGTGCGCGTAGAACATCCGCGCAGGTGCCATGGCCGAGGCGCGGTAGACGCCGGCGACCACCGCTGGTCCCGCCTCTCGACAGAATGGTGTTAGCTCATTGTCAGCGACCGACTTCCATTCGCCGCGATAGTTGCCTTCGAGAATGCGATCTAGGTCCGCGGTGGCGTCGTCGATGATTGCGTATTCAAGGGGATCGAGCGCGTCGCCTATCGTAAGGAAGTGTTCTTTCTTCGTTGTGCTAGGGATGAAAAGGAAGCGCTTATGTTGAAGGATCAGTCGATCGAGGACGGGAATGGACTTCTGGATCAATTCGGCGATGCCCGCGCCGCTCAAGAGCTCATAGGCCAGGGGGTTTCCGTGACCGACGCGCCACGGGGCTTGGGCCTTATCAGCCAGAACCACTCTTTCCATGTAAGTCATGACGCCCCGCCGCATCATGTCAGTAATCTTGCGACGCCCGCCGTTGTTTTCGGGTCCACCGGATCGGCGGCGCAGGATTTCAAGGGTCTCATCCAACACGGATGGTCCTCCCTTTAACGGGATGTCGCGCCGGTAAATCCGGTGCGCCCACATTTCCTCTTGACCGTAGTAGGAGGTTGTCGCGACGGCGATCTGGATGATTTGGATCGACAATGTATGAAAGAGGTGGCTATTTGCGTCGCACGCCTCGACAAGCCCATTAAAAAGCACGTTGTTTTGGGCCGCCTTTACGTCGGCGAGGGTGGCGCGAAAGACACCGGCACATAGAGGTGCGCCAGGAGAACGGATATGCGGGAAGATGTTTTCGCGGATCGACTTCCGCAGGCCACCGCTCAACTGCTCCGCTTGTTCAATCTCTTGCTCCAGGCGGTCGAATGCCTGGATCGCCCGGACCCCCGATTGCCAGGTATTGATATCGAGCGTATCACCCAGGCTTTCACCCGTTATTGCCTTGTACTCGGCCGGCTCGACTGCGATCTCGCCGACGGGTTCGAGGCCGTCGTCAGACAAATTGTTTGGGTTCAAATCCGACATCGGGGTTCCTTAAGGACGTTTGCTAGCGTTCTTCCGGCACAACCCGCTTGTTTCGACAGGCAGTTCAATTTTTTTGGCGGCGAGTTGTAGACGATCAAGAAACCGATCGGTGGTCCGACGAGCATCGATCCAGCGCGCCCACGCCAAGGCGCTTTCTGGCGGGAAGCCGTAGGCCAACTCTAAGAGCTCTCGACAGTCCTGGCCCGGCGCGGACGAACTCGCGATACGTCGGCTAGGCGCCAACAGCTCGTAACCAAGGAGGTCGGCCTCCGCCTCTAGCGTCAGGGTGTATTCATCGGGCCTTCCAACTTCATCCCTGCCGAGAGCATGGCGGTACGGACCCAAGGGCACGTCGCGGAGGATGCCAGCTACGCGTTCCGAGGCCGCTAATGGTCGATTTCCGTCTAAAGCTGCAGTCACCTCCGGCCCCAGCTTTCGAACCGCCATAAGGCGGGGGCGCTCATAGTGTCGGAGGAAATGAGCGACCTCATGCGCAAGCGTCACCCGCTCTTCGTCCGGGTCCATGGCTCCGTCGAGGAAGATAAATCCGTGCCCCCCGTGTGCCACTAAACATCCACGGAGGTCGCGGTCTGCCGCTGGAAAGGCGTCCTCTACTCCATGACGCGAAAGCCAGTCTTGGGCCTCACGGACACTCAGGCGAGGCAGATGGATTACGGCAAGAGAGAGTGTTCGTGTTGCGGCTCTCCTCAACTGTCTGGGAAATGGCTCGGCCTCGCCAACGCGGCGCCAAAATGCGGCGGCTTCTGGTCGGGGATCGAAGATCATCCGCGATCCGAACCCGGAACGTCTTCTTGCTTCCGATCGCGAGCAGCGGCAAGCAGGCCGTTTGTTGAGAGGCCGGCTCGGAAAGCTCTCAGGGCTTCCGCCTCCCGCAGGAACGCCAGCAGTGTGTCAAATTCCAACCCTGAGTGGCTGGCGATCTTGGCAACATCGCTCATGAAGCTTGGTTTCGATGACCATGGGCGGCGACACAGGCCCGCCTGAATGACGGCGTCCACGGTTGCCACTAGCTTCTCGGCAATCACGGTTAGGTCAACACGCGAGCCCGCCCAGTCCTGATAGGCAGACGCAATATAGTCGTCATCATGTTGTAATCGGTCGACTGCCCGCCGCAGCCCACTAGTATCTGCTGCCCAAACCATTAGAGCTTCAATCCAAGCCGCTGCAAGCGCTTCTCAATCTTATCGCGTCGTTGCTTAACGCAACGCCCTTGCTCGCTCTCGTCTAGTTTATCGAGGCCGAGCGCTCGGGCATATTCCTCAGTGGCGTCTTCTCCAGACAGGAAAAGGCGCAACACCGCTTCGTCCCCATCGTCGCGGATTATCTCGTGCCCGTGCTCTCTCATAATCCGCTCCGCATCAAGCCGGGCTAGGCTGCCCTCAACATGATCATTCCGGTCTACAACGGTCAGTTCGACAAAGCGGATATGTTTTTTTTTCGAGTTGGCTCGCGACACCGCCAAGTTGCGGGCGTCCCCTTTCGCGATCATTGCCAGATAGGTCGCCAGGCCGGACAGCTTGACGTCGTAGCGAGACGGATTTCTCACGTGCTCCACAATTGCGTCGGTCGCAAGATCGATCGCATCTTCCCACGTAATACCCATGGCTCGATGCTGCCGGTATACCGTCGCGGCAAGAGGGCGTTGAGCGATCCGAAATAGATCAGCCGAAGCGGTCGGTTCATTTGCGAGAAGTCGCTCGTGCGCCCGGATAAGTTGCTCGGCCCGGTCGGTCATTTGCCAGCCTTGCGAAGGGCGACATACAGTTCGCAAGTCATCCGTTTGTGGATGCTGGCAACGCGTTGGTTTCTATTCGGCGGCGGGAGCGACCGGTTTGTCGAACTTAGATCGCGCCGATCATGGCCCAAGGTTTCTAGACCTGCGACGCGAGCAATCTCGGTAAGAACTCGTGCCCCATCGTATTCGCGCCGGCTAAGAATGGAGGGCCCGACCACGAAGAGCGCTTGGCCCCCCGGTCGGAGTACCCTGGCCATCTCTTGAAGAACAGAAAGCATGTCATGCACATACCGGCGTAACAAGGGTTTTCGCCTCTCATCGGATACGCCGGCATCAACCATTAGCTCCAACTTGTCCGGCAATTCTCCGATCGCCAAGCCCCGTTCAGTCCCGACGGAAGCCGATCGAATTGCTCGCAAATCAATGAGTTCATGACCGAAGAAAATAAGGGTGAACTTGGAGGTCCGTAAGTAATCGATTGCGTTGACATAAGGCGGCGACGTTATCACGGCATCAACGCTCTCATCGCCCAGATCCAGGTCCCTTGCATCTCCCAGGCATATGTTTGCCGAGAATTTCTGTTCGCTCACGCTTTCAAGGTATTTTGCAACGTTCGCGCTGTTCCGAACCCAAAGTTCGAACGGTGGCTTCGGGGCTCTCGTAGGCACCCGGTGTGGTCGAGAGCGTGAGAGGTCCATTGCCATGGAAGCGCCACCCTCACGTGAGATGATGCATGCAGAAAACGTGACAGCCGCGAAGAGAAGCATGGGGGAGGGAGGCAGATCGTCGAGTGCTTCGGCAAGGGCAAACAACTCTGTCGCCGCACGCTCCTTGAACCAATAGCAAACGAATGCCTGGTCCTCTGCGGGTAAGGTGGAGAGCTTTTTAGCAAGGTAGCCCGTGCCTTCGGCGAGCACATGGGCCCGAGCGAGAACCTCATCTGAGAATGCCAGAAATTCTCTCGGAGGCGCCGCAGCGCACAGTCCCCGTGAAAGATAGATCGCGAGCGGATCAACGTCGCGAGCGATGGCCTTCCGGCCCTCAAGCTGTGCGGCCCTTGCAACCACGCCTGAGCCACACATGGGGTCCAGAATTGTGTCTCCGGGCTTGCTGAACTGTGTTACGGCTGCCCTCGCTACTTCGAGCGGCATTCGGGCCGGGAAAGGATGAGGAAACGGGCGCCGACCTCTTGTCGCTACACCCTTGGTTGCGACCACCGCCGCAAGTGACCTCTCTGCCGCGCTGAGATCGCCATCGTGGGATGGCCCGATAGTCTGAGGGAGCAGAGGAGGCGCAATAGTCAGTTCATCAACGATCGCCCACGCTGACACTTCAGCATCGGTCTCCAATCTGCGCATGATCCCCCCAGCAAAGTAAGGGCCGCACCTTAGGCGACCCAATTGGAACTGGTAACTCGTAGTTGAGAAAAGGCCAAATACTTCTCTAACGAGTGCCCTTGGCAGGCGCGTCGGCAGCCGCCAAATCCGCAGGGCGGCGCGTTTCAGCCGACGTAGAAGCGAATTTCGTGTGCATGTCTTATCGCGGCGGCCGCCGCAATGAAGCTCTTGTGGCGCGCAGGCCACCGTTCTTTCTGAGCCCTCAGCTTTGATCGCTTGGCCAGCGCATCTGACTGCTGCCATGTTCCCTTGCTGACTGCGATTGCGCCGCCATGCGCCTCGCGGTCGTCGCGCAGAACTGGCGTCTACTTAATCGTTTGGGGCTTTAAAGCAATTTTCAAGCGGGTCGTTGAACGGCGGTGAGGGTCCAACTTTGGGGGGGGGAACTCGCCCTCACTTTTAGGTGTGACTAGATCGGGCAGAGCCCCGGCGGCGCATGCCGGGGCTGTGCTCTGCGGTGACTTCCGCGTGGTCGGATGGCGCGTTGACGGACGTTACAATCACCTCGCCGAAGGTGGCGGGAGCGTAAGCCTCCAAATCAACGCGGCAGAGCTTTTGGAGCGGATTGGGCCTCACTTTGACCAGATCGAAGTCGAGGTCGATGCATTGAACGAATTGAGAGAAAAGCCCGCCGGAACCATCCGGCTCTCAGCGCCTGACTATGCAATCAGCAGCATCCTTTGGCCCAAGCTGAAACGCTTTCTCCCGAAATATCCCGACATCAAGGTCGAACTCCTGCTCGACAACGGCCTCACCGACATCGTGACAGAGCGCTATGACGCCGGGGTCCGCATGGGCGAGCAGCTTGCGAAAGACATGATCTCCCGCTCGCATCGGGCCGGATTTCCGGTTCGCGGTCGTCGGCGCCAAGTCCTACTTTGCCGAGCATCCCGAGCCGGAGACGCCGCAGGATCTCGTGCAGCACGATTGCATCAACTACCGTTTTCCAACGTCCGGGCTCTTTATGTATCGGAGTTCGAGGAGAACGGCCGCGAGATCAAAATTCGCGTCGATGGGCAGCTCGTCTTCAATAACATCTTTCATGTCCTGGACGCTGCGCTGGCCGGCCGCGGCCTCGGGTATGTTCCGGAAGAAATTGCCCTTCCTCACATCGCGAAAGGTCGGCTGGCCCGGATACTGGAAGGTTGGTCGCCATATTGGGATGGCTACCATCTCTATTATCCGAGCCGCCGGCAGTCCTCATTTTCTTTCGTGGCCCTGGTCGATGCGCTGCGCCATCGCGAGTAACGCAACGAAGGACGACGACAACCGTCTTTACATCACGGCTGGCAAGAGGACGTGAACGGCCGAGGCTGCGTCGAAACCCAGTCCTGTCCTGCTTTTTGGCGAAAGCCCGAGTGCAACAGCCGGTTGCAACCGGCGCCAATTCGCGTGCAGATCCGCGCTGTCAGATCTCGCTGTCAGATCTAATCCATCAGTCAGGGTTGCTGTATTGCTGCGAGCTTCCAGTCGCCACCGTTCTGGCGCGTGAAGGTCCACAGTTCGGTTGTTTCCGTGGGTCGATCGGCTTCGCCCGCGACGATCTTGCCGCTGGCGCGATCGCGCATCACGTCGTGAGACTCGTAGCGCAAGGCAGCCGTCGCGTAGTCGCGATCATCTTCCCGCCAGCTCTCCGCAATGTCGGCCTCCAACAGGCTGACATTCGAGGCATCATTCCTGATGCCCTTTTTGGCATTGTCGGCAAGTTCTTCGGACAGGTACGACACCATCTCGGGGGTTGCCAGCCGGCGCAAACCAGCATGATCTTCGCGCCCGAATGCTTCCTGAACCTCCGTCAACCGCTGCTGGAATATATCGAGGTCGGCCTGCGTCATTGTAATTTTATCGGAGGCTTGCGCCGTCCGGCCAAATCCGGATCCGATGCCTGGAATGGGGAAAGATGAGACGTTGTCCGACTCGGGCTGAGCTGCCGCGTTTCGCCCAAAGTTCCCCATGCTGCGCGGAACGCCGGCCATGGCGGGCGCTTGGTTGCGTGCCGATTGCGACCGGAAAAAGCGGATGGCCAACATGATCGCGCCGCCGATCAGCAGCCCTTGAAGCAGCAGGCCCAACATGCCGGCCAAGCCGCCGAACCCTTGGCCCAAAAGAAGTCCGATCAGACCACCGAGCAGCAGGCCGCGCATCATCGAACCGCCGAGGCCGCTGAAGATCCCTGGTCGTTGGGGTGCCTGTGACTGGCGGGCCGCATTGTTCGTTGCGGGCGTCATCGAGCGCTCCACCGGCGCGGCCGGCTGTGGCGCCGTCCTGGTCGGCGGGACCGACTGGAACGTGCGCGTGCCGCGGCTGCCGAAGCTGCCGCCACGCCGCGCCTCAGCGTAATCGGCCGTGACCATGGACAATGCCAGGAACAGTCCTGCAAACAAAACTGCAAACCGGCTCGAACGCGAAATCATCATGGCAAATCCCTAGGCGATACTCTTCGCGCTCATATGGGGTGCGCCGATCGAAATATCAGTGGGCCCACCTTCGATATTCAGAATTCCGGGGCCGCCTCGACTCCAGACACGGCAGCCGACCGTGATCCTTCTGCCACCTTGCGCGTTGTCGCCTGAGGCACAACGAGGAGACGAACGGTGTTTGCAGGTTTCAGAGCCACCAGCTTGCAACTGGACGACACGACCATTTTCGCAAGGGTCGGCGGAACCGGTCCGCCGCTGCTGCTGCTTCATGGTTTTCCCGAAACGCATCTGATGTGGAGGGATATCGCCGTGGCCTTGGCGCCCGACTTTACGGTGATCGCCGCCGATCTTCGAGGCTATGGGCAAAGCGGGTGCCCGGTCTCCTCTGCCGATCATAGCCCATACGCCAAGCGCGCCATGGCCGGCGACATGGTTCAAGTGATGAAACAGCTGGGATTTAAGCAGTTCATGGTTGCTGGACATGATCGTGGCGGGCGGGTCGCCTATCGCCTGGCGCTCGATCACCCCGATGAAATCTCCAAGATCGCGGTCCTCGACGTCATCCCCACCGCCGCCGCGTGGGATAGGGCGGACGCCAGACTGGCTCTCGGCTTCTGGCCCTGGAGCCTTCTTGCGCAACCGGAGCCTCTGCCGGAGCGACTGATAGGCGCCGCGCCGGATGCCATCGTCGACAATGCGATTGTGCAGTGGGGGTCGCCGGCAGAAATGTTCTCTACGGAGGTCAGGGACGCCTATGTCGAGGCGCTTCGCGATCCCGTTCATATTCATGCGATTTGCGAAGAGTATCGGGCCGCTGCCACGATCGATCGTGAGCATGACGCGGCGGACCAGGCAAATGGTCGTCGCATTGAGTGCCCGCTACTGGCACTGTGGAGTAGCGAAGGCGGCCTTGAGACCTGGTATGCAAGGGAAGGCGGACCGCTGGCTATTTGGAGAAAATGGGCCGACAGGGTTGAAGGAAGCCCTGTTCCGGGCGGGCACTTCTTTCCCGAAGAGCACCCTCACCAGACCGGAGCGGCTCTCTCGAAGTTCTTCGAGGACAATAGGGGGAATGACGCGTCGAACAGAGTATTGTAGAGGTCACATGCTTCCGTTACGCAAAACCTCGGGAACAATCGAGAACCCTCTGATATTCGCCCGGTCGGCGTCAAACCTGCTTGATAAAAAATGAAGGCGATCACTGCAGCCACGCCCCTGATTTGCAGCTTCGTATTTATCGGAGGTTGCGCATCGCCCTTCCACGCATCCTTTGATGCCGCGAAATACGACAAGATGAGCTGCGTCGAACTCAACGTGGCCATGGGCGAAGTCGCCAAGGAGATGTCGGCGACAGCGATCACTCGGGGCAAAGTCGCGAAAAGCAATATTCCGGACTGGCTATGGGGCGCCCGGCGTGTCGCCTCTGCCGTCACTGCCCGCCAGAGCGCAAAAATCGAGCAGCTGCGGCAGCAGGAGGCTGCGATCGCGGCGGTGAGACGAAGCAAGTGCTGATTGCGCCGCCGCAGTGGTCTAAGTGGCTACCCGTCGGCGCGATCGCCTTGATGCAATCTTCAGACCGACACCCCGGACTGGTGCGCGGCGATTGCGCCAAGGAATATCTGGCCGAATTCCCTGAGCTTCGCGGCGCCGACGCCATTGACTGCGGCGAAGGCGTCGAGGTCGCGCGGGCAGCGTTCGGCCATATCGATCAGTGTACGATCGGAGAAGATCACGAACGCCGGCACCTGGCGCTCCCGGGCAAGACGCAGCCGTACCGCCTTGAGCGTGGCCAAGAGGGCGGTATCCAGGTCTTCCGTACCCGCAGCAGCAGCGGGACGCGTCTTACCACGCGACGCGCGGCTCCGCACCTCGACGCGATAGCGGAACGAGACGTCGCCACGGGCCAGCTCAAGACCTTTTTCGGCGATGGCGAGGCCGCCATGGCCGCCTGAGTCCAGTGTCAGGAATCCTCCCGCGACGAGTTGGCGGACCAAGGACAGCCAGACATCCTTCTTGTGCGCCACACCGGTCCCGAAGCTGGCAAGCCTGTGGTGGTTCCTGGCCAGGACCTTCTCGGTTTCATGGCCGAGCAGAACGTCGACGATATGGGCAGCGCCAAAGCGCTCGCCGGTCTGCGCGATGGCCGCGAAGACGATCCGCGCCTCCGCCTCGCCATCCGCTTGCGGCGTCTGGTCAAGGCAGTTGTCGCAATTGCCGCAAGGCGTTGCTGTTTCGCCGAAGTAGCCAAGCAGGATCTGGCGACGGCACTGGGCCGTTTCGCAATAACCGATCAGCGTGTCGAGCCGGCCATGCGCGCGTCTTTTATGCTCCGCCGGTGCGTCCTCGTCGTCGATGAAAAGCCGCCGCATGCGGATATCGCCGAGACCGAAGAGCATATGTGCCTCGGCAGCCCGCCCGTCGCGGCCAGCACGGCCGATTTCCTGATAATAGGCTTCGAGGCTGCCCGGCAGATCGGTATGGAAGACATAGGCGACGTCAGACTTGTCGATCCCCATGCCGAAGGCGATGGTCGCCACCATCACGACGCCGGACAAGGTCATGAATGCGTTTTGATTCGCTTCACGCGCGTCCTTGCTCATGCCGGCATGATAGGCGAGCGCGCGCACGCCGTTCTTCTCGAGGAACGCCGCCATCTCTTCCGTCTTCTTGCGCGACAGGCAATAGACGATGCCGCTGCGGCCGGCATGACGCTGTACGAAGCTCAGCAATTGGCGCTTGCCGTCCTGCTTGGCCTCGATGCCAAGCTTGATGTTCGGCCGGTCGAAGCCCAGCACCAGGGTTTCGACGCAGCCAGCGAACAGCTGTGCGGCGATGTCGGTGCGCGTCGTCTCGTCCGCTGTCGCCGTCAGCGCAATGATCGGCACATCAGGAAAGATGCCGCGCAGCCGCGACAACTCTTCATATTCGCGCCGGAACGCCGGACCCCATTGGGAGATGCAATGCGCCTCGTCGACAGCGATCAGCCGGATGTCGAGCCTGGCCAGCGCCTCAAGCATCCGCGGGGTCATGAGCCGCTCCGGCGCCAGATAGAGCAGGCGAGTTTGGCCAGCCGCGACACGGCGCCATGCGGCGACATTGGCATCGCGATCGAGCGAGGAATTAATCGTATCGGCCGCCACGCCGGCAAGGCGCAATGCGGCGACCTGGTCCTGCATCAGCGCCACCAGCGGCGAAACGACAATGGTGAGCCCGCCAAGGACCAGCGCCGGGACCTGGTAGCAGAGCGATTTGCCAGCGCCGGTCGGCATCACAGCCAGCACATGACGCCCGGCCAGCAGTGCCTCCGTCACAGCATCCTGGCCGGGACGAAAATTATCGAAGCCGAACACATCCTTCAGGACACGCCGCTTGGGATCCTCCGCCCGGACGCTCGCCGTCGATACCTGCATCAGGGAATTTCTACGATCGGCGCCGCCTGAAAAGGTAGCGTGGGAGCGGCCACTTGCGATGTGACCTACCACAGCTCCCCCGCGAATCTGCAGATGCCTGCCTTGACCGCAGATTCGAATGCTCGATCACCCCTCAAGTCCCGTCTCCGTCGGCGCCGTCTGAAAGATCTCCCTCATTGGCGGATATGGGATCATGATTCCAGCCCCTATTCGCTTTGCCTGTGAATATCGCGTCGGCTCTGGCCGGGTTAATCCTATCTTCATCATAATTCGGCAGGTTCAGGTTCTGCGGTGATGTTTTGAGTACCGCGGCGCCACAAGCGCCCAGGCAACACGCCCGCGTCTCTCCGGAGGCGCGGGCTTTTCGTTTGCGAAGATAGCTGCCGCTGCGTAGTGACTTGCGTTCGTTCTTGTAGCGTCAGGCGAGGAAATCGGCGCGGTGCGGCGTAAAGCTGTCGACCAGGCGCCCGGCCTCGAGCGCCTTGACGCCATGGACCAAATTGGAAGGGACAATGAAGCTGCTTCCAGCTTCCAAGATCTCGGTCCTGCCGTCGATGGTGACCTCGAAGCGACCTTCGGCGACGTAGCTCGCCTGGACATGCGGGTGCGAATGCAGCGCACCGACACCGCCCTTGTCGAAACCGAACTCGACCATCATCAGTTCGTCCGTGTGCAGCAGCACGCGCCTGCGATTGCCATCCGGGGTCGGCGTCCATGCGCCCTCGCCGGCGTGCGAAAATATCTTGGTTCCAGTCATCGCCAAATCCTCATCTGGCCTCATCGCGCCAACCAGCCGCCGTCCACCGGCACCACTGCGCCATGCATGTAGTTTGACGCTGGCGCCAGCAGGAAGACGGCCGCGTCGCCGATGTCTTCCGGCCCGCCCCAACGCCCGGCTGGAATGCGCGCCAGAATGGCGGCGCTGCGGTCTGGATCGGCACGCAGCGCCTCGGTATTGTTGGTTTCGATGTAGCCGGGCGCAATGCTGTTGACGTTGATGCCTTTCGACGCCCATTCGCAGGCGAGCAACCGGGTGATGCCGAGCACGCCATGCTTCGACGCCGTATAGGAGGCGACGCGGATGCCGCCCTGGAAGCTCAGCACCGACGCGATGTTGACGATTTTGCCGCGCCGTTCCGGATCGGCAAGCACGCGCGTGGCGAAGCTCTGGCTGAGAAAAAAGACTGTCTTCAGGTTGACGTCCATGACGTCGTCCCAATCGGCTTGCGTCAGATCGACGGCGTCGGCGCGCCGGATGATGCCAGCATTGTTGACCAGCCCGTCGAGCGGCCCGGATTCGTCCCAGATGCGATCGAGTACCGCCTGGGCGGCTGCATGGTCGACAAGATCGCAGCGCACCGCCTCGAAGCGTCCGCCCGCCGCAGCGACCTTTTCCGCCGTCTCGTCCATCGCCGAACGGCCGACGCCGACCACCGCACCACCGGCGCGCGCGATCGACAGGGCGATGCCTTGGCCGATGCCGGTGTTGGCGCCAGTGACGAGGATGCGTTTGCCGGCCAGGCTGAATGCGGAGAGGTCGCTCACCGCAGCTCTTCCATCGCTATCGGATCGACGTCGGTATAGTCGACATTGTCGCCAGCCATCGCCCAGATGAAGGCGTAGTTGGAGGTGCCGGCGCCCGAATGGATCGACCATCCCGGCGACAGCACCGCTTCTTCATTGCGCATGACGAGATGGCGTGTCTCATCCGGTTCGCCCATGAAATGGAACACGCGCGCCGCTTCCGGCAGATCGAAGTAGAGGTAAGCCTCCATGCGCCGATCATGCACATGGCACGGCATGGTGTTCCAGACCGAGCCTGACGCAAGCTGGGTCATGCCGACGACGAGTTGGCAGGTTTTGACGCCTTCGGCATGGATGAACTGGAAGATCGAGCGTTCGTTGCAGGTCGCCTGGCTGCCGAGATCGAGCCGCTTGGCATCGCCGATGCGGATCAGCTGGCTGGGATGGCTCTGATGCGCCGGCGCGCTGAGCAGATAGAATTTAGCCGGCTCGGCTGGGTTGACTGAGGCGAACGACAGCTCGTTGGCGCCCATGCCGAGATATAGCATGTCGCGCGGCTGCAGCTCGTAGGATCGGCCGCCAGCTTTCACGATGCCGCTGCCGCCGATGTTGACGGCGATCAGTTCGCGGCGATCGAGAAAATTCTTTGTCCCGGTCGGCTTGATCGCTTCCAGCGGCAGCGGGATGCCCGCGGGCATGGCGCCGCCGACGATCATGCGGTCGTAATGAGTGTAGGTCAGGCCGATGCGGCCGAGCTGGAACAGGCCTTCGATCAGGAAATTATGACGGAGCTCGTCCGTCCCCATCGCCGCGGCAGTAACAGGGTCGATGGCGAAGCGCGAGGTGAAGTCAGTGTGATTGTCAGTGTGATTCATTGCTGTCCCATTGGGCTGCCTCATTGGTCATTCGGTTGCCGCGGCCTTGACAGACTCGGCATAAAAACTCTGACGCGCGTGCAAGCGCTCACGATAGCGCTGCTGGCTCGCGGTGAGATGCGCGCGCATGGCCTCGCGCGCGGCCTCGGCATCGCCTGATATAATGGCGTTCAGGATCACCAGATGCTCGCCTTGCAGCCCACGCTGGTAGAGGTCGGATTGGGCGAGCTCGGTGGACCACGGTGACGTCACGTCGCAAGGAATGGCACGCCGGCCGAGCACATCGAGCATCTCGACATAGAACGGATTGTTGGTGGCGCTGGCGATCGCGCGGTGGAAGGCAAGGTCGGCCGGACCTGTCGGCTCGCTGTTCAAGAGCAGCCGCTCGAACTCGAAGAACGCCTCCTGGATCGCTGCTTCCTGCGCGGCATTGCGACGGATAGCGGCGAGCCCGGCGGACTCGATCTCGATCGCCAGGCGCACCTCGAGCACGTTGAGGGCGATCGAATCCTTGCTGCCCATATCCGCGGCCAGCGTGCCGAACATCGTCGAGATATGCTCGGTGACGAAGACCCCGGCGCCTTGCCGCGGCTCGACCAGACCGTCGGCGGCAAGCTTGGCCAGCGCTTCGCGGATGACGGTGCGGCTGACCCCGAAAGTTTCGGTCAGCTGGCCCTCGGTCGGCAGCTTTTGGCCCGGCTGGATCTCGCCCGCCTGCAACTGCTTGCGGATCGACGCGACCACGGTCTCCGACAGCTTGGGCTTGCGTTCGACCTTCAGGCTGATCGCCGTATCCGATGCCATTGCCAACCCCTATTTGAAGACGCTCGGCAGCCATAGCGAGATGGCCGGAATGTAAGTGACGAGCCCCAGCACCACGAGGCCTGCGCCATAGAATGGCCAGATCGAGCGCATCGCTTCCCAGACGGATATCTTGCCCACTGCGCACGCCACGAACTGCACCGCGCCCACCGGCGGCGTGTTCAGCCCGATGCCGAAGTTGAGGATCATGATGACGCCGAAATGCACCGGATCGACGCCGTAGGCCTGCGCCACGGGCAGGAAGATCGGCGTGCAGATGATGATCGTCGGCCCCATGTCCATGAACGTGCCGAGGAACAGCATCAAGAGATTGAGCAGGAGAAGCACGACCAGCGGATCCTCTGAGATCGCGTTCATCGAGGCTATCAGCGCTGCCGGCACTTTCAGGAAGGCCATCAACCACGAGAACGCCGCCGCCATGCCGATGATAAGCAGCACCATGGCCGTGGTGCGCACCGCGCCATGGGTGGCATGAACGAAACCTTCCCAGGTCATCTGCCGGTAAACCAGGACCGTCACGAGCAACGCATAGATGACGGCGATGCAGGAACTCTCGGTGGCCGTGAAAACGCCCGATCGCACGCCGCCGAAGATGATCGCGATCAGCAGCAGGCCGGGCACCGCGATAGCGAGGAGATGCGCGACGGCGGCGAAGCCCGGAAACGGCTCGGTCGGATAACCGCGGGAGCGCGCCACGAAATAGGCGGTGATCATCAGTGCGAGAGCCAATAGCAGCCCCGGGATAATGCCGGCGGTGAACAGGTCGGCGATCGAAATCTTTCCGCCTGCCGAGATCGAGTAGATGATCATGTTGTGCGACGGCGGCAGGAGCAGCGCGATCAGCGCCGCCATCGAGGTGACGTTGACGGCGTAATCGGCTCCATATCCACGCGCCTTCATCTGCGGGATCATCAAGCCGCCTACCGCCGCTGCCTCCGCCACCGCGGAGCCCGAAATGCCGCCGAACAGTGTAGCGGTCGCGATGTTGACCTGCCCGAGGCCGCCGCGCATGTGGCCGACGAGCGAGCCGGCGAAGGCAACGATCTTGCTGGCGATGCCGCCGCGCACCATCAAGTCGCCGGCGTAGATGAAAAACGGAATGGCCAGCAGCGAAAAGACGCTCATGCCGGAATTCAGGCGCTGGAACACGATGAGCGGCGGCAGGCCCATGTAGAGGACGGTGGCAAAGCTTGCGACGCCGAGGCAGAAAGCGATCGGCGTGCCGATGAGCATCAGAACGGTGAAGACGCCGAAGAGTATCCAGAGTTCCATGGCGTCAGACCTTCACGTTCGCTGTGTCGAGTTCGGCTGCGACTTCCGCAGGCGGCAGTTCATCGAGCGCATCGTCGATCGGCGCACCGGAAAGGCGAAGCACGATGCGCTCCAGCGTGAAGAGCACGATGAGCGCGCCTCCCGCGACAAGCGGGACGTAGTCCCAGCCTCCTGATATGCCGAGCGACGGCAAGGTGGCACCCCAGGTCAATGCAACCAGCTGGCTGCCATACCAGATCATGCCGATGCCGAAGGCGAGCGCGACGAGGTCCGAGATCATCCTCAGCCAACGCTTGCCGCCCTTCGGCAGGACGTAGAGCAGGACGTCGAAGCCGAGGTGATAGTTCTCGCGCACCCCGACGGCCGCGCCGAGGAAAATGAACCAGCTCATCAGCATCACCGAGCCCTGCTCGGTCCAGCTCGGCGACCGGTTCAGAACATAGCGGCCGAACACCTGCCAGGCGACGAAGGCGGTCATCAGCACCAGCCCGACGCCGGCAATCCACAGCGCCGCCGTGCTGACACGCGACATCACCCGCGCGATGCCGGGCAGGGGCAGTCTCTGTTCTGAGCTGGAGGTCACCGGTTCTCTCCGCAAGAGGATGGCGGCGCGGAATGCCCGCGCCGCCGCTTGATCACTGCACGGCCTTGATGGCCTCGACCATCGCCTTCAGCTTGTCGTCCTTGACGTGCTTTTCGTAGACCGGACCCATCGCGTCGATGAAGGGCTGCTTGTCCGGTGTCGTGATCTGCGAACCGGCCGCCTCGACCTTGGCACGCGATTCCTTGACCTTGGCGGCCCACAGCTCACGCTGCTTGGCGACGCTTTCCTTGGCGGCCGCCTTGAAGATCGCCTGGTCTTCCGGCGTCAGTTTGTCCCAGCTCGACTTCGCCATGACGAAGGCTTCCGGCACCATCGTGTGCTCGTCGAGCGAATAGAACTTGGCGACTTCCGCATGCTTGGCGGTGTCGTAGCTCGGAAAATTGTTCTCCGCGCCGTCGATGACCCCGGTCTCGATCGCCGAATACACTTCGCCATACGGCATCGGCGTCGCGTTGGCGCCGAGTGCAGCCACCATGTCGACGAAGATGTCGGACTGGATAACGCGGAACTTCATGCCGGCCAGATCGGCTACAGTGTTGATCGGCTTCTTCGAATTGTAGAAGGAGCGCGCGCCGCCGTCATAAAAAGCGAGCAGCACCAGCCCGACCTGTTCGAACGCCGCCGCAATCTGGTCGCCGACCGGCCCGTCCATGACCTTGTGCATATGGTCTTCCGAGCGGAAGATGTAGGGCAGCGAGGGCACGGTGGTTTCCGGGATGAGTCCGTTGAACGGCGCCATCGAGACGCGGTTGAGGTCGATCACGCCGGAGCGCACCTGCTCGATCGTGTCCTTTTCCTCGCCGAGCTGCGCGGAATGATAGACATCGACCGAATAGCGGCCGGCCGTGCGCTCTTTGACAAGCTCGCCAAAATATTTGACCGCCTCGACCGTCGGATAGCCGTCCGGGTGCGTGTCGGACGAGCGCAGAACCGTCTGGGCGCTTGCCGTTCCGGCCATCAGTGCGGCGGCCAGTAGCGTAGCTCCCGCCAGTCTAGAAAAATGCAGCATTGGTTTCCTCCCGTTGAACGATGGCGGCAATCGCCCTTAGAGCCGGTACGCCTTTTTTGCGAGCGTATAGGCAAGTTCCTGCGCCAGCTCGTGCGCCTCGTCTTCGCGGAGCCGATGCTCGGCGACGAGACGCGCAAGAAAGGCGCAATCGACCCGACGCGCCACCTCGTGGCGAGCCGGGATGGATGGAAAGGCGCGGGTGTCGTCGTTGAAGCCGACGGTGTTGTAGAAGCCGGCCGTCTCGGTGGTCATCTCGCGAAACCGGCGCATGCCCTCAGGGCTGTCGTGGAACCACCAGGCCGGCCCGAGCTTCAGCGCCGGGTAGACGCCGGCGAGCGGCGCCAGTTCGCGCGCATAGCTGGTCTCGTCGAGCGTGAAGAGGATGATGGTGAGGTCGCGCTCCAGCCCGACGCAGTCGAGCAGCGGCCTCAGCGCCGTCACATAGTCGGTTCGGATCGGGATATCGAACCCCTTGTCCCTGCCGAACCTCCGGAAGACGGCAGGCGAATGATTGCGCCAGGAGCCGGGATGGATCTGCAGGACCAACCCATCGTCGCGGCTCATCTTGGCCATTTCGGTCAGCATCTGGGCACGAAACAACTTTCGCTCGCGCTCGTCGTCCGAGCCCCGGCGGATGCGGTTGAACAGCTCCTGTGCGGCGGCATCCGACAGATTGGCGGTCTCCGCTGTCGGATGGCCGTGATCCGACGCGGTGGCGCCAAAACTTTTGAAGAAGGCCCTTCTCTGGCGATGCGCATCGAGATAGCCGGCCCAGGTGCCGGTGTCGCAGCCGGTGATGTCGCCGAGCCGATCGAGATTGGCCGAAAAGCCTTCGAAGTCGGGATCGACGACTGCATCCGGCCGGTAGGCGGTGACGACGCGGCCCTCCCAGCCGCTGTCGCGGATCATCTGGTGCCATCTGAGATCGTCGAGCGCGCCTTCGGTCGTCGCGATGACCTCGATGTTGAAGCGCTCGAACAGTGCGCGTGGGCGAAAATTCTCCCACTGCAGCAGGGTCGCAATTATATCGTAGTGGCGGTCGGCCGTCGCCGCGTTCAGCGGCTCTTCAATGCCGAACAGATGGGCAAGCACATAGTCGAACCACAGGCGCGTCGGCGTGCCGCGGAACAGATAATAGTGCTCGGCGAAGCGCCGCCAGATCGTCCTGCCGTCGGTCTCCACCGGTGAGCCGTCGAGCGTCGGCACACCAAGGTCCTCGAGCCGGACGCCCTGGCTGAACAGCATGCGGAAGATATAATGGTCCGGCACGATCAACAATTGCGCCGGATCGGGAAATGCCTCGTTGAGCGCATACCAGCGCGGATCGGTGTGACCGTGCGGGCTGACGATCGGCAGATCCTTCACCCCGGCATAAAGCTCGCGGGCAACCGAACGCGGACGCGCCTCCGAGGGAAACAGCAAATCCGGATCGGTCAATGCGGCCACGTCGTTCCTCCCAACCCGGCCATCGGTAGGATCGGAAATAAATTATGTCAACATACAAAAAATAGATTGTTGTATGATGACTTTTACGCAACGTCAGCCCATTGTGCGGGAAAGAAACGGATGTTACGCCGCATGCTGGCCAACCCGGCACCAGCTCGATCAGACCCATCGCACGATGACACACAGTCGCCTTTCCAACACTACGCGGCAGGCATTGCCGGCCTCGGTCGCGGTCCCAGGATACGACCGCAACCGTGTCCTACCCGGCATCGTCCATCTCGGCGTCGGCGCATTCCACCGCGCCCATCAGGCAGCCTATGTCGACGATTGCCTGGCGGCGGGAGAGATGGATTGGGGCATTATCGGCGTCTCGCTGCGCAGCACCGAGACACGCGACGCGCTGGCGCCGCAGGACGGGCTCTACACGCTGGCGGTCAGGAGCAGCGACAGCGAAAGCCTGCGCGTCGTAGGCTCGATCGTGTCGATGCTGGTGGCCCCGGAAAATCCGGGTGCGGTGCTGGCCGCGCTGACTGACCCGCGCACCTCCATCGTCACGCTTACGATCACCGAAAAGGCCTATCTCAGGGCGGCGGGTGGCGGACTGGACACAGCCCATCCCGACATTGTCCACGATCTGGCCAACCCGCGCACGCCGCGAACGGCGCATGGTTTTCTCGCCGAATCGCTTGCGCGCCGGCGCGCCGCCGGTATCCAGCCATTCACCGTGCTGTGCTGCGACAATCTCCCGGCCAATGGCGCCACGCTGCACCGGCTGCTGGTCGAATTCGCCGCGTTGCGCGGCACCGATCTCGCCCGCCATATCGCCGACGAGGTGGCGTTTCCGTCGACCATGGTGGATCGCATCGTGCCGGCGACCACCGATGCCGACCGGGCACGGATATCAGGCCAGCTCGGCATCGAGGACGCCTGGCCTGTGATGACCGAGCCGTTCTGCCAATGGGTGGTCGAAGATGATTTCCCGGCGGGCAGGCCGGACTGGGAAAAGTTCGGCGTTACCATGGTCGGTGATGTCGGGCCGTTCGAGGACATGAAGTTGCGCCTGCTCAACGGCTCGCATTCGGCCATCGCCTATCTCGGCCTGCTCAGCGGCTATGAGACGGTCGACCGCGCCTTCGCCGATCCGGCGATCCGGCAATTCGTCGACGGATTGTGGGCCGAAGCCATCACAACGCTACCGAAAGACGCCGGGCTCGACACGGCCGACTACACCGCCCAGCTTGCCAAGCGCTATTCGAACACCGCGCTCGCCCATCGGACGGCGCAGATCGCCAATGACGGCAGCCAAAAACTGCCGCAGCGCATCGTTGCCTCGGCCATGGAGCGGATGAGTGCCGGTGCGCCGCCCGCGCATCTGATGCTGGTGGTAGCCGCCTGGATCGCTGCTTGCGAGGCGCGCGGCGAAGCATTGCCGGAAAGCCATTTCACCGACCCGCTCGACTTGGCCCTGGCTGCACTCGACACTCGGCATCTGTCGGCGGGCGAAACGGTGGCGGCGGTGTTCGACCTGGCCGGCTTCGCCAAGGGCGGTGCTGAGCGCCTGACGCTGATCGACCTCGCGGCCGCCCATCTCGAACGCTTGCGCCAGGGCGGCGTGGCTGCCGCTTTCACAGCGCTGGGCATACAGGGTGCGAAAACATGAGGCAGAACCGCGCGCCGTCGTGCGTGCGGTGGAGGCGGCGACGACTTGAAGCTATTTGCCTGTCAGACCGTCCAAGGTGTGCCGTGACGAGTAGTCGACACCTCTGGAGTTCCAAAACAGGCGAACGCCCTTGCCGACCAAATTCTCATACGGAATAGTGCCCATATCAAAACGGCTATCGGCGGAACTGTCGCGATTGTCGCCAAGCATGAAGTAGCGGCCGGCCGGAACGACAACAGGCTGGGTGTTGTCGCCCGTCGATCCGCCGATCACGTCGAGGACCGAGTAGGAGACGCCGTTCTGCAATGTTTCGCGCTGCACTTTGGCTGACCGGATTTCATCGGAGGAGTAAGAACCGGTCTCTTCAAGCTTCACCGCATGGTCGTTGATGTGAAGGACGCCGTCGATCATCTGGATCTTGTCGCCAGGAAGGCCGACAATGCGCTTGATGTAGTCGGTGCTGGGATCAGACGGCCGCCTGAAGACTGCGATATCGCCTAGCGCCGGCGCCGTGTCGAACGTCCGCCCTTCGATCGGCAGCAAGCCAAAGGGGACGCTGTGGCGGCTGTAGCCGTAAGCAAATTTGGACGCGAACAGATAGTCGCCGACCTCAAGCGTTGGCACCATGCTGCTGGCCGGTATTGAGAATGGCTGAAACAGGAACGACCGGATCGCAAACGCAGCCAGAGACGAGGCCAGAAAGGCCAGCACCAGAACCGAAAGTCCATGCGCGTACCACTTGTCCGGCTTGAATCGATGCGCAAAGGGAACAACGAGCACCACCGAAAATATCGCTATGCCGATACTTGAAAGATTGGCCAATCCGGAAAGATCGATGCCCGGCAAAACCGGGAACCCGATGTAGCAAAGGGCGATGCTTGCGGCACTGATCGCGACCAGACTTATGACCGCCAGCTTGCCGCTGCCGATCCAAAGAAATCCGCCGAACGGGCCGCCAAAGGCCGACACCAGGGCCGCCGACCATCCGGATCTCGACCTTGTGTCTTCAGTCACCGGGTACCGCCCCCAAGGCAAGCAAAGTCGGACTGTCCCTCAAACAAAAAAGCGAGGCAAGCCTCGCTTAGCAATTGCCGGACTGATCTTCGCTTCAAGCAGGCAGGATGGCGCCTTCGAGTGTGGTGAGTTGGCTAAGAAACTGCTCGGCCTTGCTGCGCGTCTGGTCGTCCTTGGCGTCGGCGACGTCTTCCCTGGCTTCCTGGATACGGCGGGTCAGGTCGGCGCGATCGATGTCGCCGACGGCTACTGCCGATTCGGCGAGCAGCGTGCAGCCGGCCGGAACGATGTCGGCAAAGCCGCCGAACACGACGTAGCGTTCTTCCTTGCCTGCCGCGGTCTTCACCGTGACGACGCCCGGCTTGATCGTGGTCATGACCGGCGCGTGATGGGCCATGACGGTCATTTCGCCTTCGGCGCCCGGAATGACGACGGACTCGACCTGCTCGGAAACCAGCAGGCGCTCCGGCGAGACCAGTTCGAATTGAAAGCTGTCGGCCATTATTGAATCTTCTCTTTGGCTAAGGCTTCCACGTCCTGAATGTGGGTGCCGCAGAATGGACAGTACGCCATTGCTTGGTCCATGTACGCCAGACCGTTTTCTGTCTCAATAATTCCCACGACCATCATCAATACCCCGTTTTCGGTAAGGTATATTGACGGCGACGCGGGCTCCGGAATATCTGCTGTCACTTCTCTCAGCGTGTGACAGCAGAAGTCCGGATCTACATCTTCGACCATTAAGCCGCTTCGGCCGCCAGGCGCTGTGCCTTCTCGACGGCTTCCTCGATGCCGCCGACCATGTAGAAGGCGGCTTCCGGCAGGTGATCATAGTCGCCATTGCAGAGGCCCTTGAAGCCCTTGATGGTGTCGGCGAGATCGACCAGCTTGCCCGGCGCGCCGGTGAACACTTCGGCGACGAAGAAGGGCTGCGACAGGAAGCGCTCGATCTTGCGGGCGCGGGCCACCGTCTGCTTGTCCTCTTCGGACAGCTCGTCCATGCCCAGGATGGCGATGATGTCCTGCAGCGACTTGTAGCGCTGCAGGATCGACTGCACCTGGCGCGCGACCTGGTAGTGCTCTTCGCCGACGACCATCGGGTCGAGCATGCGCGAGGTCGAATCGAGCGGATCGACGGCCGGATAGATGCCCTTTTCCGAAATCGCGCGGTTGAGCACGGTCGTCGCGTCCAGGTGGGCGAACGAAGTCGCCGGCGCGGGGTCGGTCAGATCGTCGGCCGGCACGTAGATCGCCTGCACCGAGGTGATCGAGCCCTTGGTCGTCGTCGTGATGCGCTCCTGCAGCGCACCCATGTCGGTGGCCAGCGTCGGCTGGTAGCCCACGGCCGAAGGAATACGGCCGAGCAGCGCCGACACTTCGGAGCCAGCCTGCGTGAAGCGGAAGATGTTGTCGACGAAGAACAGCACGTCCTGGCCCTGGTCGCGGAAATATTCGGCAACCGTCAAGCCGGTCAGGCCGACGCGGGCGCGCGCACCCGGTGGCTCGTTCATCTGGCCGTAGACGAGCGCCGCCTTGGATCCTTCGCCGCCGCCCTTCTTGTTGACGCCGGACTCGATGAACTCGTGATAGAGGTCGTTGCCTTCGCGGGTGCGCTCACCGACGCCGGCGAACACCGAGAAGCCGCCATGCGCCTTGGCAACGTTGTTGATCAGTTCCTGGATCAGCACCGTCTTGCCGACGCCGGCGCCGCCGAACAGGCCGATCTTGCCGCCGCGGGCATAGGGCGCAAGCAGGTCGAGGACCTTGATCCCGGTGACCAGGATCTGCGCTTCCGTCGACTGCTCGACATAGGCCGGAGCCGGCTGGTGGATGGAGCGCATCTCGATGCCGTCGACCGGGCCTGCCTCGTCGACCGGCTCGCCGATGACGTTGATGATTCGACCGAGCATGCCGGGGCCGACCGGCACGGTGATCGGTGCGCCGGTGTCATAGACGTCCTGGCCGCGAACCAGACCTTCGGTCGAATCCATGGCGATGCAGCGCACGGTGTTTTCGCCGAGATGCTGGGCCACCTCGAGCACGAGGCGATTGCCGACATTGGACGTTTCCAGCGCGTTCAGGATCGCCGGCAGATGTTCGCCGAACTGCACGTCGACCACGGCGCCGATGACCTGGCGAACCTTGCCGGCCAAGCCAGTCTTGTTGATGGCAACGGTCGGCGCCTTCGCCGCGGCAGCCTTGGCGGGCGCCGCCGCTTTCTTGGCCGGAGCGGCCTTCGCTGCCGCTGCCGGAGCCTTTGCCGGTGCTGCCGCCGTCGCGGCAGCCTTCGGGGCCGCCTTCTGGGGGGTCGCTGCTTTCGCCATCGTCTTTACCCTTTTCGTCTCTTTGTTTCTCACGCAATCCGCCTGAAGGTCGCTGACCTTCATCGGAGCGCGCCTAGAGCGCCTCGGCGCCCGAAATGATTTCGATCAATTCCTTGGTGATCTGCGCCTGCCGCTGGCGGTTGTAGGTGATCGACAATTTGTTGATCATGTCGCCAGCGTTGCGCGTCGCATTGTCCATGGCGCTCATCTTGGCGCCCATCTCGCCGGCCGCGTTTTCGAGCAGCGCACGGAAGACCTGTACGGAAATGTTGCGCGGAATGAGGTCGGAGAGGATTTCGCCCGGCTCCGGCTCGTATTCATAGACGGCATTGCCGCCACCGGCCACCTCGGCGGGGGCGGAAGCCACGCCTGCCGGAATGATCTGCTGCGTCGTTGGAACCTGGCTGATAACCGACTTGAACTGAGAATAGAACAGCGTGCAGATGTCGAAGCCGCCCTCGTTGAAGAGCTGGATGACTTTTTTGGCAATGGCATCGGCGTTGATGAAGCCGAGCGTCTTCACTTCGCGCAGGTCGACGCGCTCGAGGATCAGCGCCGCGTAGTCGCGGCGCAGGATGTCGAACCCCTTCTTGCCGACGCAGATGATCTTGACCTGCTTGCCATCGGCCAGAAGCTTGCGGATGTGGTCGCGGGCAAGGCGTGCGATCTGCGAATTGAAGCCGCCGCACAGACCACGCTCAGCGGTGCAGACGACGAGCAGATGCACGTCGTCCTTGCCGGTGCCGGTCATCAGCGCCGGGGCCTCGCCACCGCCGCCAATCGCCTGGGTGATGTTGGCCAGCACAGCGCCCATGCGCTCCGAATAGGGGCGCGCCGCTTCCGCCGCTTCCTGCGCGCGACGCAGCTTCGCCGCGGCGACCATCTGCATCGCCTTGGTGATCTTCTGCGTCGCCTTGACCGAGGCGATACGGTTACGAAGGTCTTTTAGTGAAGGCATGCTTCAAACCTGATCCCGTCCGTCCGGCTTCGTTCAAGCAAAGGTCTTGGCAAAGGTGTCGATCTCCGCCTTCAGCTTGGCACGCAGATCGTCCGACAGCGCCTTCTCCTTGCGGATGCCGTCGAGCACCTCTTTGCCGGCCGAGCGCATGTGGCTGAGCAAGCCATGCTCGAATTTGCTGACCTGGTCGATTGCCAGCTTGTCGAGATAGCCGTTCACGCCGGCGAAGATCACCGCGACCTGCTCCTCGACCTTGAGCGGCGAGAATTGCGGCTGCTTCAGGAGTTCGGTCAGGCGCGCCCCGCGATTGAGCAGGCGCTGCGTGGCGGCGTCGAGGTCGGAGCCGAACTGGGCGAAGGCCGCCATTTCGCGATATTGCGCGAGCTCGCCCTTGATCGAGCCGGCGACCTGCTTCATCGCCTTGATCTGCGCCGAGGAGCCGACGCGCGACACCGACAGGCCGACATTGACCGCCGGGCGGACGCCCTGGAAGAACAGATTGGTTTCCAGGAAGATCTGGCCGTCGGTGATCGAGATGACGTTGGTCGGGATGTAGGCCGACACGTCGTTGGCCTGGGTCTCGATGATCGGCAGCGCCGTCAGCGAACCGCCGCCATTGTCGTCATTTAGCTTGGCGGCCCGCTCCAGCAGGCGCGAATGCAGGTAGAAGACGTCGCCCGGATAGGCTTCGCGGCCGGGCGGGCGGCGCAGCAGCAGCGACATCTGGCGGTAGGCGACGGCCTGCTTCGACAGGTCGTCGTAGCTGATCAGCGCATGCATGCCGTTGTCGCGGAAATATTCGCCCATGGTGCAGGCGGTGAACGGCGCCAGGAACTGCATCGGCGCCGGATCGGAAGCGGTGGCGGCGATGATGATCGAATAGTCGAGCGCGCCGCGCTCTTCGAGAACTTTCACGAACTGCGCGACGGTCGAGCGCTTCTGGCCGACGGCGACGTAGACGCAGTAGAGCTTTTCCTTCTCCGGCCCGTGTTCGTGTACCGATTTCTGGTTGAGCATCGTGTCGAGGATGATCGCGGTCTTGCCGGTCTGGCGGTCGCCGATGACCAGCTCGCGCTGGCCGCGGCCGACCGGGATCAGCGCGTCGATGGCCTTGAGGCCGGTCGACATCGGCTCGTTCACCGATTTGCGCGGAATGATGCCGGGCGCCTTGACGTCGACGCGCTTGCGCTCGGTCGCCTGGATCGGGCCCTTGCCGTCGATCGGGTTGCCGAGCGCGTCGACGACACGGCCGAGCAGGCCCATGCCGACAGGCGTGTCGACGATAGCGCCGGTGCGCTTGACGATGTCGCCTTCCTTGATGTCGCGGTCGGCGCCGAAGATGACGACGCCGACATTGTCGGCTTCGAGGTTGAGCGCCATGCCGCGGATGCCGCCGGGGAACTCGACCATCTCGCCGGCCTGAACATTGTCGAGGCCATAGACGCGGGCGATGCCGTCACCGACGGACAGAACCTGGCCGACTTCGGAGACCTCGGCCTCCTTGCCGAAATTCTTGATCTGGTCTTTCAGAATTGCGGAAATTTCCGCGGCGCGGATGTCCATCAGCCGACCTCTTTCAGTGCAAGCTTGAGCGAATTGAGTTTGGTTTTAAGCGACGTGTCGATCTGGCGCGAGCCAATCTTGACCACCAGCCCACCGAGCAGCGACGGATCGACGGTCACGGTGATCGCGACATCCTTGCCGGCAACGCTTTTCAGCGCCGCCTTCAGCTCGGTTTGCTGGGCGTCGGTCAGCGCATGCGCCGAGGTAACTTCAGCGGCGGTCTCGCCACGGTGCTCGGCGGCGACCCGGCGGAATGCCTTGATCATGCCGGGAATGGCGAACAGACGGCGGTTCTGGGCGACGACGCGCAGGAAATTGCCGGTGAGGCCGGTGATCCCTGCCTTGTCGGCGATCGCCGCAATGGCCTTGGCCTGGTCCTCGCTGGAGAACACCGGGCTGTTGATCAGACGGGCAAGTTCCGCACTGCCTTCGAGCATTGCCGCGAAACTGTTGAGGTCGGCCTCGACCTGGGCCACCGAATTCGCCTGGAGCGCGAGCTCGAACAGCGAACCCGCATAGCGCTCTGCGACACCTGAGATTGGCGATGACGATTGGGCCACGGACCGTCTTTTCTCTTGTCTGACAGGCCGCAGATTGTTGGCGCGAGCGAAAACTCTAGCTAAATCTTTGACCTTACTGCGTTTTTCCAAGCACGGAGGCGCGGCTTCCGCTATCCCCGGCCGAAAGTCGATTGCCGTCTAGCACAGGCATTTTAAGACCGCAATGCGTCGTCCCGCATGGTTTTCAGGCACTATTGTCGCATCCGGCGGTGCGGTTCGACCGTCGGTCCCGAATTAGCCTTTGATTCAAGGCACAAAGCCGAAGGCGAAGGCAAGCGGCAGCGCCGCCAGCACCAGTTCCACCACGATGGACGCCCAGTTGAAAGGCGTGTTGGCGCCGTCCGACATCATCGACAGCAGGCGGCCGAAGGCGGTGAACAGCCAGGAAAAGCCAAGCGCCATGTAAAGCAGCGGTTGCGCCAGCAGAATGCAGCACAGGCTGACGCCAAGATAAAAACCCGACATCCGGCCGCGCCCTTCGGCGATCGCTGCCGCCTTCTCAGGCTTGACCTGCAGCCGCAGAATCCGGAAGGCCAGCCCCGGCGCCAGGAACAGCAGCAGGCCGAACAGCAAGGTCACAACGGCGCTCGACCACGCCAGCCACTCGCCCTGGCTCATCGGCCACGGAAACGCAAATTCCATACTGCCCCCTCGAAAATGGCTGGTTCGAAATTTCGGGCATTCTAGCGAAGGAAGAGACATGCGCCAGATGGCGTCGGCAAATTACGGAAAACCTGTGAGCTGACGGCCTCTCACAAAAAGCTCTGCGGGTCGATGTCGACCTGCACCCGCACCGAGCCCCGTATCTTCGGTCCCTCGGCCAGCATGGTGCGAATGAACCCCTGCATGTCGGCGCGCCGCTCGCCCTGGATCAGCAGGCGAAAGCGATGGCGGCCGCCGATCAGCGACAGCGGCGCCTCGGCCGGGCCGAGCACGAACAGGTCGGAGGCCTGGCGCGCCGCCCGCCGCAGGCCGCGGGCGTGCCCTTCGGCTTCCGCCCGCGTCGCCGCACTGACGATGACGCCGGCGAGCCGGCCGAAGGGCGGCAGCGCCGCCCGCTCGCGCTCGGCAATCTCGCGTTCGTAGAAGGCCTCGGCATCGCCGGAGACGATCGCCCGCATCACCGGATGGTCGGGCTGGAAGGTCTGCAGCAGGCCAAGGCTCTTCTTGCCGGTACGGCCGGCGCGGCCGGTCACCTGGCTGAGCAGCTGGAAGGTGCGCTCGGCGGCACGCGGATCGCCATTGGCCAGGCCAAGATCGGCGTCGACCACGCCGACCAGGGTCATGTTTGGGAAATTGTGGCCCTTGGCGACGAGCTGCGTGCCGATGACTATGTCGGCCTCGCCGTTGGCGATGGCTTCAAGCTCTAACCTCAGCCGCCGCACGCCGCCCATCAGGTCGGACGACAAGACGATGGTTCGGGCGTCGGGGAAATGCGCGACGACCTCTTCGGCGATGCGTTCGACGCCCGGCCCGCAGGCGACCAGATGATCAAGCGTGCCGCATTCCGGGCAGGCCTCGGGCCGTCGCTCATTGTGTCCGCAATGGTGGCAGACGAGCTGGCCGCGAAAGCGGTGCTCGACCAGCCAGGCCGAGCAGACCGGGCAGCCGAAGCGATGGCCGCAGACCCGGCACAGCGTCAGCGGCGCATAGCCGCGCCGGTTGAGGAACAGCAGCGACTGTTCCTTTTTCTCCAACGTCTGCCGCATATGGCCAAGCAGCACCGGCGACAGGAAACCGCCGCGCGCCGGCGGAGCGCGGCGCATGTCGATCGTCTTCAGGTCGGGAAGCGCCGCCTCGGCGAAGCGCGCCGAAAGCACCGCCCTGCTATAGCGGCCTTGGCTCGCATTGACCCGGCTTTCGACCGACGGCGTGGCTGAGGCGAGCACCACCGGAAAGCCGCCGATATGGCCGCGTACCACCGCCATGTCGCGC
The DNA here is from genome assembly GCF_053848065.1 of Mesorhizobium sp. BHscii. NCBI lineage: Bacteria > Pseudomonadati > Pseudomonadota > Alphaproteobacteria > Hyphomicrobiales > Phyllobacteriaceae > Mesorhizobium > Mesorhizobium sp. BHscii. The sequence continues at coordinate 88,912 of NZ_JBSPKW010000016.1, forward strand.
GCATTGTAGAAGACGCGGTCTTCCTGCTTGTAGGCCGGGTCGTGCTCCTCGTCGACGACGATCAGCCCGAGTTCCCTGAACGGCAGGAACAGCGCCGAACGCGCGCCGGCAACGACGCGGACGCCACCTTCCGCCACTTGCCGCCAGACGCGCTCGCGCATCCTTGGCGGCAGGTCCGAGTGCCATTCCGCCGGCTTGGCGCCGAACCGTTCCTGGAAGCGCTCGAGGAAGGCATGGGTCAGCGCGATCTCCGGCAGCAGGATCAGCACCTGCATGCCACGGTCGAGCGCCGCCGCAACCGCCTCGAAATAGACCTCCGTCTTGCCCGATCCGGTTACCCCGTCGAGCAGCGTGACGCCGAATGCGCCGGCGGCGACATTGGTGCGCAGCATCTCGGCCGCATCGCTCTGGTCCGGCATCAGCGAAGGCTGGGCGTAATTCGGATCGGGTGCTGCGACCACCGGTCGCGGCGGGATCATAACCGTATCGAACACGCCTTGCGCTTTCAGCCCGTCGATAACGGTCGACGAGACGCCGGCGGCATGCGCCAGACCGGACCGCGTCCAGGCGAGCCCGCCTTCGGCTGTTTCCAGCACGCGCATCCTCGCACCCGTCATCCGGTCGGGTTTAGCGAAGGTGCGTTGCAGCCCTTCGATCCACGGTTCCGGGTCGAAGGCCTCCGGCGCCCGCAGCAGCATGCGCGCCACCATACCGGGCGGCGACAGCGTGTATTGCGCGATCCAGTCGACGAAGCGGCGCATGGCGCGGTCGATCGGGGGGCAGTCGAAGACCTGCTCGATCGGGCGCAGCTTCTTGGCATCGACCTTTTCGACGGCGCCGTCCCAAACGATACCGGCGACCTGGCGCGGACCGAGCGGAACGCGCACGATCGAGCCCGGCACCACGCGCATGCCGGCGGGCACGGCATAGGTGTAAGGCCGCTCGGCGGGCATCGGCACCAACACCGGTGCGGCCGCGACAAAGGGCGAATCTTCGATCATGAGGCGTGACCTTGCCCCGACTTTGGTCTAGATCAAAGTCCGACCCCAAATGTGCGTGACATGCACATGAAAAAATCTTCAGGAGACCGTCATGAAATTTTTTGTCGACACCGCCGATGTCAAGGAAATCCGTGAGCTGAACGATTTGGGGCTGCTCGACGGCGTCACCACCAATCCCTCGCTGATCCTCAAATCCGGCGGCAAGATCGCCGACGTCACCAGAGAGATCTGCGAGATCGTCAAGGGCCCGGTCTCGGCCGAAGTCGTCGCCACCGAATACACGGACATGATGGCGGAGGCCAAGATCCTGGCCAGGATCGCCGATAATGTCTGCATCAAGGTGCCGCTGACGCTCGACGGCCTGAGGGCCTGCAAGGACATCCGGTCGGAGGGCCGCATGGTCAATGTTACTTTGTGCTTCTCGGCCACCCAGGCGTTGCTCGCCGCCAAGGCCGGCGCCTCCTTCATCTCGCCCTTCGTCGGCCGCATCGACGATTCCGGCTGGGACGGCATGGAACTGATTGCTGACATCCGCACCATCTACGACAATTATGATTTCCAGACCGAGATCCTGACCGCCTCGGTGCGCACGGTGAACCATGTCAAGCAGGCCGCACTGATCGGCGCCGACGTCATCACCGCCCCGCCGGCGACGCTGAAGGCGCTGGTCAAGCACCCGCTGACCGACAAGGGCCTGGAGCAGTTCCTCGCAGACTGGGCCAAGACCGGCCAGAAGATCGGCTGAAATCCAGAAGATCGGCTGAAATTAAGACGCCGCGTTCCCGTAAAAAGGCGAGCAATCGGCCTTTTTTGTGCGCGAGCAACTAGACCTCGGCGTAGCCGGAACGCCTCGATCCACGCCGAAAAGTTTTAACCCGCCACTGTCTTGCCGTGCTTGACCAGATCCTGGGCGATCGACAGGCGCACCAGGTCCGCTAGTTCGCGCGCCGCGCGGTTTTCGGCGTCGATTTGCGCCCGGTAGGAGGCAAATTCCTGACGGGGCCTGTCGAAGGACGACGCTATCGAGCGCCTGCCGGTCGCGATGGTCTTGCCGGTCTTGGCGTCGGTCAGCACATAATTCGCGGTCAGTGTCACCGTGCCCGCTGTCGGCTCGTCGTCATCGGTCGTGACCTGCACGGTCGCAGCGGATTCAACAAGTTCGGTAACGCCGAGATCGAGCGAATAGGCTGGCGACGCCGGCTCGCCCGCGCCCTGGCCAAGCGCGAAGATCAGATTGTTGCGGACCTGCTGGGCGTAGCGGGTGTTGACCGGCTTGACAGAGATGGACCCGAGTTCGGCGGCAGCCCGGACTTGCGAACCGGCCGACAGCGGCGCGCTCGAATAGAGCGGGCGCACCGTGCAGGCCGAAACCAGCGCAACCGAAGCGACCAGGCCATACAGCGCGGTACGGCGCAGCAAATGCGCCACTTCTGTCTTCCTCGGATCAGGCAACGACATTGACGATCCTCTGCGGGACGATGATCACCTTGCGCGGTGCCTTACCTTCGAGCGCTTTCTGCACGAAGTCGAGAGCCAGAACCGCTTTTTCGACGGCACCTTGGTCCGCGTCGCGGGCAATTGTCAAATCGCCGCGTTTCTTGCCGTTGACCTGGACCGGCAGCACGATCTCGCTGTCGACGACAAGCGACGGATCATAGACAGGCCAGGGCCGTTCGGCGACCAGATCGGTGCCGCCGAGCGTCTGCCAGCATTCCTCGGCCAGATGCGGCATGACCGGCGCAATCAGATGCACGAGGATGTCGACGGCTTGCCGGCACGCAGCCTTGAGCGCCGGATCGGCCTTGCCTTCGGCCGCCTCGTTGAGCGGCGTGGTGAGCGCGTTGGCGAGCTCGTAGATGCGGGCGATGGCGCGATTGAAGGCGAGCTTTTCGATATCCTCGCCGACCGATTTCAACGCCTTGTGCGCGGCCTTGGAAACAGTTCCTGCCTCGCTCTCCTTCGCCGCTGCCGGCTGGACTGCAGCGAGCGATTCGGCAGCTGTCGACACCAAGCGCCAGATACGCTGGATGAAGCGGTGCGCGCCGGCAGCACCCTCGTCGGTCCATTCCACGTCACGCTCGGGCGGCGAGTCCGACAGCATGAACCAGCGGGCGGTGTCGGCGCCGTAGCCGTCGGTGATCTCTTCCGGGCTCACCGTGTTCTTCTTCGACTTCGACATTTTTTCGAGCGGGCCGATCACCGCCTCTTCACCGGTGGCGATTTCGATGGCCCGGCGTTTGCCGTCGACGTCCTCCAGCCGAACCTCGCTGGGCGCAAGCCAGCGGCTGTTGGAGCCACTGCCGACCCGATAAGTCTCGTGCACCACCATACCTTGCGTGAACAGGCCCTTGAATGGCTCGGCCAGATCGACATGTCCGGTCTCGCGCATGGCGCGGGTGAAGAAGCGTGAATAGAGAAGGTGCAAAATGGCGTGCTCGATGCCGCCGATATACTGGTCGACCGGCAGCCATTCGGTAGCTGCCTTGGGATCGGTCGGGTCGTTCGCCCAGGGCGCGGTGAAGCGCGCGAAATACCAGGACGAATCGACGAAGGTGTCCATCGTGTCGGTTTCGCGGCGTGCATCCTTGCCGCATTGCGGGCATTTCACATGCCGCCATGTCGGATGGCGGTCGAGCGGATTGCCCGGCCGGTCAAACTCGATATCGTCAGGCAGCCTGACCGGCAGGTCCGCCTTCGGCACCGGCACCACGCCGCAATCCTCGCAGTGGATCATCGGGATCGGACAGCCCCAGTAGCGCTGGCGCGAAATTCCCCAGTCGCGCAGGCGGAAGTTGACCTTGCGCTCGGCCATCGGCCGATTGCCGATGGTCTTTTGTTCCAGCAGCTTCGCCACCTCGTCGAACGCCTGATCAGGTTTCATGCCGTCGAGGAAGCGCGAATTGATCATCACGCCGTCGCCGACATAGGCCTCGTCGATGATCTGGAAGTTTCCCTGGTTCTCGCCTTCCGGCATCACCACCGGAATGACCGGCAGGCCGTATCTGTTAGCGAAGTCGAGGTCGCGCTGGTCACCGGACGGGCAGCCGAAGATGGCGCCGGTGCCGTACTCCATCAGCACGAAATTGGCGACATAGACAGGCAGCGTCCACGCCTCGTCGATCGGATGGACGACGCGGATGCCGGTATCGAAACCCCTCTTCTCGGCTGTCTCCAGTGCCGCCACTGAAGTGCCCATATGGCGAACCTCGTCGATGAACTTGGCCAGCGCCGGATTGCTTTCGGCCGCCTTCTTTGCCAGCGGATGATCAGCTGCGACCGCCATGAAGGAGGCGCCGAAGATGGTGTCGGGCCGCGTCGTGTAGACTTCCAGCTCATCTTCGCCGTCGACTGGAGTGGCCAGCGGCCAGCGGATCAGCAGGCCTTCCGAACGGCCGATCCAGTTCGCCTGCATCAGCTTCACTTTTTCCGGCCATTCGTCGAGGCCTTCCAGCGAGTCCAGCAGATCCTGCGCATAATCGGTGATCTTGAAGAACCACTGCGTCAGCTCGCGCTGTTCGACCAGCGCGCCCGAGCGCCAGCCGCGTCCGTCGATGACCTGCTCGTTGGCAAGCACCGTCATGTCCTCCGGATCCCAATTGACCTTGGAGGATTTGCGCGTCACCAGCCGCTTCTCGACGAAATCGAGGAACAGCATCTGCTGGCGGTGGTAGTAGTCGACATCGCAGGTGGCGAATTCGCGTGCCCAGTCGAGCGACAGACCCATGACCTTGAGCTGCTCGCGCATGGCGGCGATGTTCTGGTAGGTCCAGTCCTTGGGATGGACCTTGTTCTGCATCGCCGCGTTCTCGGCCGGCATGCCGAAGGCATCCCAGCCCATCGGGTGCAGCACGTTGAAACCCTTGGCTCGCTTGTAGCGCGCCACCACGTCGCCCATCGTGTAGTTGCGGGTATGGCCGATATGGATGCGCCCCGACGGATAAGGGAACATCTCGAGCACGTAGTATTTCGGGCGCGGGTCGTCGTTGTCAGCCTCGAACAGCTTCTTGGCGTCCCAGGCCTTCTGCCATTTGGGCTCTGATGCGCGCGGATTGTATCGTTCGGTTGCCATCGGATGTTTTTCACTTAAAAAGCAGGCGCGAACGGCCGGACAATGCCCGGCGGCTCAGGAAATGACGTCGCGGTGTTCACCATGGATTGCCGGACCCGTCAACTGCGGCGATCCGGTGAGGATAGAAACTAGGGGCAGATATAGGCATGGCGAGCGCCGTCGAACAGTTTTTCACGGTCAAGGCGAAGATCACCGCCGCCGAGCGCGAGGCAGGACGGCAAGCCGGCGCGGTGACGCTGGTCGCGGTCTCGAAGACCTTCGACGCCGCCGATATCAGCCCGGTCATCGAAGCCGGCCAGCGTATCTTCGGCGAGAACCGCGTCCAGGAAGCACAAGCCAAATGGCCGGCGCTGAAGGAAGCCTTCCCCGACATCGAACTGCATCTGATCGGTCCACTGCAATCCAATAAGGCGAAGGAAGCCGTCGCGCTGTTCGACGTCATCGAGACGGTCGATCGCGAGAAGATCGCTGCCGAACTCGCCAAGGAAATCGCCAGACAAGGCCGATCACCAAGGCTCTACGTTCAGGTTAACACCGGCTCGGAACCGCAAAAGGCCGGCATCGAACCCCGCGAAGCCGTCGCCTTCGTCACCCGCTGCCGCGACGTCCACGGCCTCGCCATCGAAGGTCTGATGTGCATTCCGCCGGCCGATGAGAATCCCGGTCCGCACTTCGCGCTGCTGGAAAAGCTCAGCACGGAGGCAGGTGTGGAGGAGCTTTCGATGGGTATGTCCGGCGACTACGAAACCGCGATCGCCTTCGGCGCGACAAGCGTCAGGGTGGGATCGGCGATTTTCGGCAGCCGCTAGCGGGCATTTGGCTTAGAGATCCATTTTGGCTCCCGCCTTGATATCCAGGCGTGTCGAGTTCACCGTCCATGAACTGGCACCTTCAGGATGCGAAAAACAACTTTTCCAAAGTGGTTCAGCGCGCCCGCAGCGAGGGACCGCAGACGGTGACCCTGCGTGGCGAGCGCTCGGCGGTGGTGCTTTCTGCCGAAGACTGTGACCGCTTGCCGGGAAAAAAGAAGTCACTGGCGGAATATCTTCTGACCGGTCCGGTCTGGGATGGTGATTTTGCCGAGGAGGTCAACCGTCGCTCGGATACGATGATCCGCGACATCGACCTCTAATGTACCTGCTTGATACGAACATCGTTTCGGATGTGCAGAGGCGTCTGCCCAAGCCGACCGCCTGGCTAGCTTCAGTGGATCCGGCCACGATCAATCTCAGTGTTATTACCCTCGGCGAGATCGAACGGGGGATCGTCAAGCTGCGCAAGGTCGATCCCGAACGGGAAACACGGCTCGACCTCTGGCTGCGAGAGCTTCGGCGGGACAAGCCGACCGGATCCTTGCAGTCACTGAAAATGTCGCATTGTCGTGGGGTCGCTTCTCGGCTGGCCGCACGCGAGGCAGCGCCGACATGCTCATCGCCGCCACCGCGGTCGTCCACGACCTCATTCTGGTTACGCGCAACATCGCCGATTTCGACGATACGGGGGTGACGGTCCTCAGTCCCTGGACAATCTGACCTGTTCCCCACGCCGGATCGTCGGGTCGCAGAACTTGGTCCAGAACCATTAGGCCTTTACGCCAACAATGGAAACGAACCGTATCGTTCCTATATCGGTCGGGTCATCCAAAACTTTCCGGAGCTGCACCATGCGCTATAGTCAACTTGGAAACACGGGGATGTTCGTCTCCGAACTTTGCCTCGGCACCATGACCTTCGGCGCCGCAGGTGAAAACGCCCAATGGGGCCTGATCGCCAGCCTCGACCAGAAGGCCGTCGACGAGATCGTCGCCCGCTCGCTCGCCGCCGGCGTCAATTTCTTCGACACGGCGGACGTCTATTCCTTCGGCGCATCGGAACGGCTTCTTGGCCAGTCGCTGAGGAATCTCGGCGTCGAGCGGCAGGATGTGATCATCGCCACCAAAGTCCATGGCGCCATGGGCGACGGCCCCAACCAGCGCGGCTCCTCGCGCGGCCACATCATGGACTCGGTCGAGGGCAGCCTCGAACGGCTGCAGCTCGACCATATCGATCTCTATCAGCTTCACGGCACCGATGCGGTGACGCCGATCGACGAGACGCTGCGGGCGCTCGACGATCTGGTTGCAAGCGGTAAGGTCCGCTATGTCGGCGTCTCGAACTGGGCGGCCTGGCGCATCGCCAAGGCGCTCGGCATCGCCGAACGCAAGGGCTTCGCCCGTTTTGAGACGGTCCAGTCCTACTATTCGATCGCCGGCCGTGATCTGGAGCGCGAGATCGTTCCGCTGCTCAACGAGGAGAAGCTTGGGCTGATGGTCTGGTCGCCGATGGCGGGTGGTCTGCTCTCCGGCAAATACGGACCCGGTGCCCCCGGCAATGGCGAGGGCCGTCGCGCCAGCTTCAATTTCCCGCCGGTCAATGAAGACCGCGCCTGGGCGGCGGTTGCCGTCATGCGCGAGATCGCCGGCAAGCATGGCGTCAGCGTCGCCACGGTCGCTTTGGGCTATGTGCTGGCCAAACCCTTCGTGATGAGCGTGATCATAGGCGCCAGCCGTATGGAGCAGCTCGAACAGAACCTTGCCGCCACCGAGTTGAAGCTCGACAACGACGATCTTGTTCGCCTCGACGAGGTCAGCGCGCTGCCGGCTGAATATCCGGGCTGGATGCTTGAGCGTCAGGCAGCGGGCCGGCGTCCGGCGCCCTTTGCGCCGAAAAAGTAATTCAATCTGATCTTCGATTTTCGGGAGCCGGCGGCTCCCGATCTTCTTTTGGCTCCCGATCTTCTTTAGGCTCAGGTCAACCGGACAGTCTCGACCAAAAAGTCGAGAAAGGCCCGCACCCGTGCCGGCAAGTGCTTGCCCTGCCCGACATAGACGGCGTGGGTGAGCTCCTCGTCGCCGGGGTTGAAGTCTTCCAGAAGCGGTATCAGCCGCCCGGCGGCGATGTCGGGCTCCACATGCCAGCGCGCCAGCCGGGCGATGCCAGTGCCCGAGAGCGCCATCAGCCGCATCGCCTCGCCGTCACTGACCAGCGCATTTCCGGTGATCGGGACGACAACCGCCTTGCCGGCCGCGTCGACGAAAGGCCAGCCGTCGATATGGCGCACGAAGCAGAAACCCATCCGGTTGTGATGATCGAGATCGGCCGGCGTTCGGGGTGCGCCGTGCTTCCTTAGGTAAGGTGGCGCGGCGACGACGACCACCCGGCTCTGCCCGAGCTTGCGCGCCACCAAACGTGATTCACCGAGCGGCCCGGCGCGGATGGCGACATCGGCGCGCTCCTCCATCAGGTCGATGACATTGTCGGTCAAAACCAGATCGATGGCGATTTCCGGATAGCGTTCGAGAAACCGCGGCATGAGCGGGATCAGCCGGTGCTGCCCGAACGGCACGTAGCTGTTGACGCGCAGCCGTCCACGCGGGGCAGCACCGGCCGCCGCCTCGCGCTCCGCTGCCGCCATATCGGCCAGGATGCGCACGCCGCTGTCGAAGAAGGCCACCCCCTCCGGTGTCAGTTGCAGCTTGCGTGTCGAACGGCTGACCAGCCGCGCGCCAAGACGCGCCTCCAGCCGCGCAATCAGCTTGCTCACCGCCGACGGCGTCATGCGCAACATCCGCGCCGCAGCCGAAAAGCTGCCCGCCTCGACGACGCGGACGAACACTTCGATCTCGCCGGAACGGTTCATGTCGGGTCTTGCCATTCGTGAATCTATTTCACAGATGATGTGCCCGACGCAAGGCTGGTTCACAGCACATCGTGACACGATCTTCCGGGTCGGGGCGTGGGGGGACACGGCGTCCCATCATTAAAACGCCTGTGATCGAAGTGGGAACCGCCATGCCTCTTGCTCTTTATGCCCTCGCCGCCGGTGCCTTCGGCATCGGTGTCACCGAATTCGTCATCATGGGCCTGCTGCTCGACGTCAGCACCGATCTCGGCGTCTCGATATCGGCCGCCGGCCAGTTGATTTCCGGCTATGCGCTGGGCGTCGTTGTCGGCGCGCCGTTGCTGACGATCGCCACCGGCCGCTGGCCGCGCAAGACCGTGCTTCTGGCGCTGATGGCGATCTTCACACTGGGCAACCTCGCCTGCGCGCTGGCCCCCGACTACTGGACACTGATGGGCGCCCGCGTGCTCACCGCCTTTGCCCACGGCACCTTCTTCGGCGTTGGTTCGGTCGTGGCGACCGGCTTGGTTGCGCCCAACAAGAAGGCCTCGGCGATCGCCCTGATGTTCACCGGCCTGACCATCGCCAACATCCTCGGCGTGCCCTTCGGCACATGGCTCGGCCAGGCCTTCGGCTGGCGGGCGACATTCTGGACGGTAACCCTGGTCGGCATCGTCGCCTTCGCCATCATTCTCCTGCTGGTGCCACGCAGCCAGGCAGCGCCTGAGAAGAGCGACCTGCGCAGCGATCTCGCGGTGCTCGGCCGCACGCCGGTCCTGCTTGGCTTCGCCACCACCGTGCTTGGCTATGCCGGCGTCTTCGCCGTCTTCACCTATATCGCCCCCTTGCTGACCGAGATCACCGGTTTTGAGGAAGCAGCCGTGTCGCCGATCCTGCTTGTATTCGGCGGCGGCCTCATCGCCGGCAATCTGCTTGGCGGCAAATTCGCCGACCGCTGGCTGGTGCCTTCCGTTCTCGGCAGTCTCGTTGTGCTGGCGGTTGTGCTCGGCTCGATGACCTTCGCCCTGCACAGCCAGGCGATGGCCGTCATCTATGTCGGCCTGCTCGGCGCCGCTGCCTTCGCCACCGTAGCGCCGCTGCAGATGTGGGTGCTGGAAAAGGCTGAAGGCGCCGGCCAGAGCCTCGCCTCATCCTTCAACATCGCCGCCTTCAATCTCGGCAACGCCGCCGGCGCCTGGCTCGGCGGCGTGGTCATCGCCCATGGTCCCGGCCTCGGCGCGGTCACCTGGGTCGCGGCGCTGCTGCCGCTCTCGGCATCGGCCGTGGCGGTGCTGGCGCTGCGCCTCGACCGCGTCCTCGCCACACCGGAAATCGCGCGGTCGTAGCTCGGCAAGCCTCAATCACTCTTCAAAAAACCCATCCGACATCAAGGAGCAAAACCATGGATTATCGACGTCTTGGCGCCTCGGGCCTGAAGGTCCCGGCGCTCTCGTTCGGCGCTGGAACCTTCGGCGGTTCGGGGCCGCTGTTCGGCGCCTGGGGCAATAGCGATGCGACGGAAGCGCGGCGGCTGGTCGACATCTGCCTGGAGGCCGGCGTCAACCTGTTCGACACCGCCGACGTCTATTCGAACGGCGCCTCCGAAGAGGTGCTCGGCGCGGCCATCAAGGGCCGCCGCGATGCCGTGCTGATCTCGACCAAGACCTCGCTGCCGATGGGCGACGGACCCAACGATGCCGGCTCCTCCCGTTCGCGTCTCATCAAAGCCGTCGAGGACGCGCTCAAGCGTCTCGGCACCGATTACATCGACCTGCTGCAACTGCACGCTTTCGACGCCGCAACGCCGATCGAGGAGGTGCTGTCGACGCTGGACAGTCTCGTGCGCGCCGGCAAGCTGCGCTATGTCGGCGTCTCCAACTTTTCCGGCTGGCAAGTGATGAAATCGCTCGGCCTGGCGGACAAACACGGCTACCCGCGCTACGTTGCCCATCAGGTCTATTACTCGCTGGTCGGGCGCGACTATGAATGGGAGCTAATGCCGCTCGGCCTCGACCAGGGTGTCGGTGCGCTGGTGTGGAGCCCGCTCGGCTGGGGCCGGCTGACCGGCAAGATCCGCCGCGGCGAGCCATTGCCTGAAAAAAGCCGGTTGCACGACACCGCAAGTTTCGGGCCGCCGGTCGAGGATGAGCAGCTCTACAGGGTCGTCGATGCGCTCGACACTGTCGCCAAGGAAACCGGCAAGACCGTGCCGCAGATCGCCATTAACTGGTTGCTGCAGCGGCCGACCGTCGCCTCCGTCATCATCGGCGCGCGCAACGAAGAACAGCTGCGCCAGAACCTCGGCGCCGTCGGATGGTCATTGACATCAGACCAGATGAAGAAGCTCGACACGGCAAGCGAAGTCACCGCGCCCTACCCGTATTTCCCCTATCGCCGCCAGGAAGGCTTTGCCCGGCTGAACCCGCCCCTGGTCTAACTAGCGAAACCGCTACGGGGGGCAGTTTGTCTTTCACTGGGACGGGCGCGCGCAAAGCGCGTCGCGCCTCGACAGTACCGACCAATCTGCATATCGTGTTGTAGTGGATAAACTGAACCTAAGTGCTGACTACTACGCCACGTCCGATGCAGATGGACGGTTCCAAAATGGCGTGATTTTCCACATCGCGCGCAACAAGGCTGGTGGGTCTATCAGCACTCCGGTGGGTCGCTTTTATACATGGCGACCAGAGATCCAACCGGAGGGGTATCTCACGCACTCTAGAGTAGACTGCTACGTAGACGATGATCGCCTTGCACCAGAGCCAAGCTGGCTTGCGCGCACACTTCTAGGTGCCCTTGTAGAACTAGGCAGCGTATCAGAGCCAATATGGTTGGGGTGGCATCGATCCAAAGAGTTGGGTGGCGAAGAACGGGGTGAGGTCTTCGATCTCGACTAATGCAGCACGAACTCGCCGTCGACCTTGTGCCATTCGTTGGGCGCGATCAGCTTCTGGTGCGTATAGCTCACCGAATGCAGCGGGCCATCGAGCTTGGTCTGCCAGAACTCGATGAACCGGATCAGCACCGGAAATTTCGGAGCGATGTCGTAGTCCTGCCAGATGAAGCTCTGCAGCAGATGCGGATGATCGGGAAAATGATAAAGGATCTTGGCCGTGGTCAAGCCATAGCCCTTGAGCATCAGGTCCATTTCGGAATGGTCACGCATCGCGGTCCCCTGGTTGATTCTCCTTTCCTCCCATTTGAAATTGTGCGCGCTATTTGCTTAATCGTCTATTGATATTTCGTAGTTAGAGGCCAGGTTTACGACGCGAAAACATGCAGTTAGCAGCGATCGTAGTCGAGTGCTGATAGCGGCGAAAACGACGTCTGCGGCATCCCGCCGCGCGAATCCAACGTCTAATGTTGCCGTCACCGCGGAACTGTTAATAATGCGCGCGAATTCGCGGCCGCTGCGCCGCGATGCTGCTCGGCGGGCAAGCTGGCAGTTGGTCTTGGGAGGGAATGGAAAAATGTCCGAGGTTCATGTCCATCGCGTCCAGCCGGCGTGGAAGAAGAACGCGCTGATCGACAATGACACCTATTTGAAATGGTACACCGACAGCGTGAAGAACCCGGATAAATTCTGGGGCAAGCACGGCAAGCGCATCGACTGGTTCAAGCCCTACAGCAAGGTCAAGAACACCTCCTTCGACGGCAAGGTCTCGATCAAATGGTTCGAGGATGGCGAGACCAACGTTTCGTGGAACTGCATCGACCGGCATCTGAAGAAGGGCGGCGATCAGACCGCCATCATTTGGGAAGGCGACAATCCCTACGATGACAGGAAGATCACCTATAACGAGCTCCACGCACATGTCTGCCGGCTCGCCAATGTGATGAAGAAGCACGGCGTCAAGAAAGGCGACCGCGTCACCATCTACATGCCGATGATCCCGGAAGCCGCCTATGCAATGCTCGCCTGCACGCGCATCGGCGCTATCCATTCGGTGGTCTTTGGCGGCTTTTCACCGGACGCGCTGGCCGGCCGCATCGACGATTGCAAATCAACCTTCGTCATCACCGCCGACGAAGGCCTGCGCGGCGGCAAGCCCATCCCGTTGAAGGACAATACCGACAAGGCGATTGAGATCGCCGCCAAGGCCGGAACGAAAGTCGAGAAGGTCGTCGTCGTGCGCCGTACCGGTGGCAAGACCGGCTGGGTCGCCGGACGCGACGTCTGGTACCACGACGAGGTCGCGACGGTGAAAGCGGAGTGCAAACCCGAGAAGATGAAGGCCGAGGACCCGCTGTTCATCCTTTACACATCGGGTTCGACCGGCAAACCGAAGGGCGTGCTGCACACCACGGCCGGCTATCTCGTCTATGTCTCGATGACCCACCAATATGTCTTCGACTACCATGACGGCGACATCTACTGGTGCACCGCCGATGTCGGCTGGGTCACCGGCCACAGCTACATCGTCTACGGGCCGCTCGCCAACGGCGCCACCACGCTGATGTTCGAAGGCGTGCCGAACTACCCGTCGCAGTCCCGGTTCTGGGAGGTCATCGATAAGCACAAGGTCAACATCTTCTACACCGCCCCGACGGCGTTGCGGGCGCTGATGGGCGCCGGCGACGCCCATGTCGCCAGGACGTCGCGCAAATCGCTGCGCGTGCTGGGCACGGTCGGCGAGCCGATCAATCCGGAGGCCTGGGAGTGGTATTTCAACGTCGTCGGCAACGGCAAGGTGCCGATCGTCGACACATGGTGGCAGACCGAGACCGGCGGCATCCTGATTACGCCGCTGCCCGGCGCCACCCACCTTAAGGCAGGTTCCGCGACGCGGCCGTTCTTCGGCGTCAGGCCGCAACTGGTGGACGGCGACGGCAAGGTGCTGGAAGGTGTTGCCAGCGGCAACCTCTGCATCGCCGATTCGTGGCCGGGCCAGATGCGCACCGTCTATGGCGATCACGAGCGCTTCGTGCAGACCTATTTTTCCACTTACAAGGGCAAATATTTTACCGGCGACGGCTGCCGGCGCGACGCTGATGGCTACTACTGGATCACGGGCCGCGTCGACGACGTCATCAACGTTTCCGGCCACCGCATGGGCACGGCCGAGGTCGAATCCGCGCTGGTTTCGCACGAGAAAGTCTCTGAAGCCGCCGTCGTCGGCTATCCGCACGACATCAAGGGCCAGGGCATCTACTGCTACGTCACTTTGATGGCCGGCGAGAAGCCGAGCGAGGAGTTGCGCAACGAACTCGTCGCCCATGTCCGCAAGGACATCGGCGCCATCGCCACGCCCGACAAGATCCAGTTCGCTCCGGGCCTGCCGAAAACCCGTTCGGGCAAGATCATGCGGCGCATCCTGCGCAAGATCGCCGAGGACGATTTTGCCGCGCTCGGCGATACCTCGACGCTGGCCGACCCGGCGGTCGTCGACGACCTCGTCGCCAACCGGCAGAACAAGAGGGCTTGATGCAGGCAGCAACCGCCACAACGTGCACAAGTCTCGGCGTCTACTGCGTGGTCGACCGGCCCGTGTCGGGGTGGGCGAGATGATGCGGTTCGTTTAGGCGGTGCAGAACATTTGAGATGCAAGCGGGAAAGCGCCCTCCTCTGTCCTGCCGGACATCTCCCGCACTTGGGGGGAGATCGGCAGTTCGGGCGCCGCGCCCACAACACCACGCTGGCGATTGGCGAAAACCGGGGTGACAGCCAATCTCCCTCCTTGTGGGGGAGATGTCCGGCAGGACAGAGGGGGGCGCGAAGGATCGCGGCAGAACGCAATACGCATGCTGATCATCGATAAAGGTCCGCTCGCGTCGGTGGCAGTCCGCTCGGGCCCCGCGCGCGCTTGGTGACGACGGTCTGGAAAATCTGCGCCGAGGCGCGTTCGAAAGTGATCGAACATCCGGTGAGATAAAGCAGCCACAGGCGCGCCTTGGCTTCGCCGACCTCGGCGATCGCTTCGTCGAAGCGTGCGTGGAGGCGCTCGGCCCACAGACGGCAGGTGCGGGCGTAGTGCTCGCGCAAATTCTCGACATCGTAGACAAGGAAGCCGTGCGCTTCGAGATTGCCGAGCGTCATGCCGATCGTGTCGAGCTCACCGCCGGGAAAGATGTATTTGATCAGCGCCTTGAATTCCGGGCCCTTGCGCAAGGTCTTCTTGATGCTGCCCTTGTCGCGCCGGGTGATGGCATGATGCAGGTAGATGCCGCCCGGTTTGAGCAGGCGATGGATGGTCGAGAAATAGGCAGCGTGGTTGGCGAGCCCCAGATGCTCGAACATGCCGATCGAGGATATCTTGTCGAAGGAGCCGGACAGCTCGGCGTAGGATTTTATCTCGATGGTGATGCGATCTTCCAGCCCCTCGGAGCGGATGCGCTCGCGGGCAAGTTCGGTCTGGGCTTCCGACAGCGAGACGCCGTGGCCGACGACGCCGTAATTTTTCGCGGCATGGATGAGCATGGCTCCCCAGCCGCAGCCGATGTCGAGCAGTCTTTCGCCCGGCTTCAGCCGGAGCTTGCGGCAGATATGATCAAGCTTGTCTTTCTGCGCCTGGTCGATGCCGTTGGCGAAATCGGTGAAATAGCCGCAGCTATAGACCATGCGTTCGTCGAGGAAGAGCCGGTAGAAGGCGTTCGAAATGTCGTAGTGGTGCTGGATCGCTTGCCTGTTCGACCCGCTGACGAAGGGGTTGCGCCCGGAAAGGTCGGTCCGCGCCGTCATCTGTTTTCTCGAAAACAGCACGGCCGGCAGGTCGCGCAGGACCGCGAGCTTGGGCAACGACTTTAGCTTCGTCCTGAGCTTGCCGTGCGAAGGCAGAGCGTAGAAATCGAACAGCGATCCGCCTTCCACATCGATGGTCTTGGAAATCCACATTTCGATCAGCGTCGAGAGATTGGGCCGACGCATCACCTGCCAGACGATGTCCTGGTCGTTGATGGTGAGCACGGGGCCGGTGACGGGCCCGATCCGCTCGCCAGTCCACAGCCTGACCGCGAAACCCGGCTGCAACGTCTCGATAACCGTTCGAACGATCCGTGCGGCTCTCTCGGCTGCCTCCATCCCCGTCCTCCCCTGCTCAGTACGCTGGCGGTCCACGGCGACTTTGCCTGTCCGATCGGACAGTCGCAAGCCGCCAGCGACAAGCTCGCACGGCATTTTCACCATCGCGCCTTGCCATTTGCGGATCGACACCCCATCATGAGGGCGTGTTCAACAAATCGAAAGGAGGTGATCCGATGTCGAGTGATTTCGTTTTCCAGAACGTGGCCTCAGCGGATTGCACTTTCGGGAAGCAGTCTTCCCGTTAAGGCGCGAGATGCGCGGCTGGCGACGCAAACCGTCGCTGCCATGAGCCGCGCCATGGACGGAAACACGGAAGGCCGCCGGCTTCGAAAGAAGCGGCGGCCTTTTCCTTTTGGTTTCGTGTTTCAGTCCCGACAAGAAAGGTCAGCGTTTGATGGTAAGCTTCTCGATATTCCCGGTGATCTCGTCGAAGGCGGCAGCCAGTTCCGTGCCCGTGGCGGCCTCGTAATAGTGCTTCAGCGAGGACGTATCCGCTGTGGAGCAATTCTTGAGCACGCTCTTTGCCTGGTCCCGCTCGGTTACCGTCATGGTCGGATCGTTCAGGTCAAAGCCGATCGTGAATATCTCGATCCCATCGCGCTTCATGTTGGCGCAGACGGCTTCGGCATTGTTTCGTGAGGTCTGTTCCTGACCCTGTGTTGTGGGCGCACCACGCCCTTTGGCAAAAGCAGTGTTGAACCTGCCGTCCGTCATCAGGATGGCGACCTTGGTCACTTTTCTTTTATCGAAATTGGCGGGACCGGCACCCAGACCGGCATCGGCTATCGCCGAGCGCCACGACGGCGAAAGCATGTAATAACCCCATTGCGCGGCGATGCCGCCGGCGGTGACGCCATCCGCCCTGAAATTCGTGATTGTGTCGAGCAGTTTGTCTTCGTCGGCCGTCAGGGGGATGAGCGCGGCAGACGGACATGTCCTCATGCGATAGTCCCGATTAACTTTGGCCAGATAGGTTTTGCCGTTGTTGTCCAGGCGCGGCGTATAAGGCCCGTCGGGCGAATAGTCGGCGTAGCCATCCTTGTCCTTGCGCTCGGTGGCGCATTTGTCCGGCGCCAATGTCAAGGACACCGAAACCGGAGCATCGATCGGCGGCGGCACTTTTGATCCATATCTCGTCTCTACGAACACTGTGCTGGCCAACCCGCCTGTGTTGACTGCTTCGGCGTAGGGAACGATTGCCACCCGCACGCGGGGATCGTTCTTGTCGTAGTTCGATCTAAGCAGATCTCTCACAGCCTTCGAAGCCGCGACCTGCAGGTCGCCAATTTTGTTGGTCCTCCTATACCAGCTGGCCGCCATCGATCCGGTCACGTCGAGCATCATCGCCACTTCTATCTGCTTGTCCGAATAGAGCGCTGTCGTCGATGCAGCGACACGTTGCATGTCGCCCGTGCTGAAAATCGGAAAATAAAGGCCGACATCGACATGGACGTCCGCCTGGACCGTCTTGGCGATCTTGTCGACGGTCAATTTCTCGAGGACGATCCGGTCGGCGCTCAGGATGCCCGCTTGGCTGTTGGCGCTGAGAAACGCCTGCACCGATGCGTTGGCATCGGCCTCCCTGACGACGCCGGTCGTCAGGTCGCGTGCCGTCGAGGTCACCGCAGCATCGACCACGCCTTGCAGGCTCGATTTGGCATTGTAGAGTTGGGAAACGTTGATGGCAAAGCCGACGCCCAACGCCAGCACGGACGCGACCATGCCGAGCAGAACCGCTAAGTTTCCGCTTCGATCTCCGGCAAAGCCACCGATCGCGTGAACAAGACCCCCAAGATGCCGCATGCTTCCGCCTCCATTCGCCACGACCTAGAGGCCGTGTGAGGGCGCATTGCAGGATTCCGGCCGGATGGCGCCGTCAACGCACCAAAAGCCGGCGGCTCATCTCAAATCGTTGTTTCTGCTTAGTTTCGAAATGCGGCAGGGTGAACAATCGGTAAACGACAAGCCGCTGCGGCAGTTTCGTTTACGAAGCGCTTACCATGATCCCGACGTCTGCCGTGGAGCACAAGAACTCGATCCCGATCCGGCACAGAGGTTCTGTGCCGGATCGGATCAGGCACACCAGATCCGTAGGACAGCCCGGATGATCGTTACAGCGGGACGCACGCCGTTCGCGCTTGCGTTTCTATGCCAGCATCTGCGCGCTGGCGGTCCTGTCGACGCCGCGATGGGGCGGGTTGAACAGATTGCTTTCCTGCTCGTAGGTCCAGACCTTGAACAGGCTGAGCCGGTGCGGGCCGAAACTGTGCAGCAACGGCACGTCGGTCGCGTCACGGCCGCGCGCGATGACGACGCGGCCGATCCTCGGCATGTTGTGGCGGGGGTCGAACGTGTACCATTTGCCGTCGAGGAATACTTCCAGCCACGCCGAAAAATCCATCGGTGCCGGGTCGACCGGTACGCCGATGTCACCGAGATAGCCGTTCACGTAGCGGGCGGGGATGTTCATGCAGCGGCAGAGCGTGATCGCCAGATGAGCGAAGTCGCGGCAGACTCCGACGCGCTCCTCATGCGCCTGCGCCGCCGTGCGGGTCGGGCGCGCATAGCCGTAACCGAACGACAGACGGTTGTGGACATAGTCGACGATCGCCTGCACCCGCGCCCAGCCGGATGGAACAGGGCCGAAAACCTGCCAGGCGAGATCACTGAGATGATCGGTCTCGCAATAGCGGCTGCCGAGCAGATAGCAGAGCACATCGTCGGGCAACTCTGCTACCGGCATTTCCCTGGCCAGCGGGTTGACCTCGTCGGTCTCGCCGCTGTCCTCGATGACGGCGTCGTAAAGGATGCGAAAGCCACCGCCAGGCGCCGTGAAGCGGCGGCAGGTGTTACCATAGAGATCGTGATAGAGCCGGGTTGGGACGGAAGGCGAGGTCAGCAAGCGCGTCTGCCGCTTGATATCGGCCTGGCGCTCCTTGTGGATCTCGAGCAGCGAAATCACCGGGGTGGCTTCAGCACAGTCGATGGCGATTTCGTAGCCGAGCCGAATCAGCATCGCGGTTCCCCCGCTTTTGAGCATCGTGGAAGGCGGTTTGATCAACGCGAGACGGCTCGCCGTGGTTCCCTGGTATTGTCGAAAAGGCGATCTCGCGCCTTCCCATGCAGCCGACGGGACGTTACGGTCGATCGACAGACTTTTGGTCCCTCCGAAACAACCTCCCGGGATAGCAGATGTTCGCAGGCAAAAAATTCGCAGCCTTCCTGTTCGACATGGACGGCACGGTGGTCAATTCGATTGCCGCTGCAGAGAGGGTGTGGGCGGATTGGGCACACCGGCAAGGTCTCGACGTTGTCGCATTCCTGCCGTCGATCCACGGCGTGCGGGCAATCGAGACCATCACCCGGCTGGCGCTTCCCGGCGTCGACCCGATGCGCGAGGCCGATGCGCTTCTGCAGGCCGAGGCGGCCGACGTCGACGGCATCGTCCCGATCGCCGGCGCCGCGGCGTTTCTGGCGTCGCTGCCGCCAGAGCGTTGGGCCATCGTCACATCCGCGCCGCGCGAGTTGGCTCTCCTGCGCATCGCAGCCGCCGGCATCCCACTTCCCGCCATCCTTGTCGCGGCGGAGGATGTCTCCCGCGGCAAGCCGGCGCCGGATTGCTTCCGGCTGGCGGCCGAGCGGCTGGGCGTCGATGCGTGCGACTGCCTCGTCTTCGAAGATGCGCCCGCCGGAATATCGGCAGCCGAGGCCGCAGGGGCTACGGTCGTCGTGATCAGCGCCACGCACCAGCATCCGTTGCAAACGCGGCACGCCGCGATCGCCGGTTATGACGCGATCGGCATTGCTGTCGACGACCGCGGCTGGATCGCCATTGAGCCGGAGCGCACGGCCGAGGTCTGCTGACCCTCCGGTATCCTGTCGTGCCTAAAAATCGCTGGTCAGGCCCTTGACCTCCCAGTCACCATAGCGGCCCGGTTCCTTGCCGCCACGGCCGCCGATCTCCTTCGGCACCGCGACTTCCTGCTGGCGATAGCGTTCGCGCCGTGCTTCCGCCTCCGCCAAAGCGCGGCGGGCTGCCGGCGTCAGCGTCTTTTGCGGCGCGCCGTAACCGGGATCGGCGTTTGTATTGCTGGCTTCGCCTGTTTTACTGGTTTCGTCGATCATGCGATTTTCCCGGCGGATTGAAACAGGGCCACACGTTTCCCATCATATAACGATGAGCCGACAAGGATCGACTATTTTTCCGCAGCGCCGGCAGAAACGGAGCAGACAATGAACACACTTCGCACCGCTATGCTTTTGGCAGCGATGACGGCGCTGTTCATGGGCGTCGGCTATCTGATCGGCGGGTCGGGCGGCATGGTGATCGCCTTGCTGATTGCCGCCGCTATGAACCTGTTCAGCTATTGGAACGCCGACAAGATGGTGCTGTCGATGAACCGCGCCGTCGAGGTCGACGAAAGGAACGCGCCGGAATATTACGCTATCGTGCAGAGCCTCGCCAGACAGGCCGGCCTACCGATGCCGAAAACCTATCTGATCGACAACCCGCAGCCCAACGCTTTCGCCACGGGTCGCAACCCGCAGAATGCCGCGGTCGCCGCCACCACCGGACTGTTGCAGCAACTGTCGCATGAGGAGGTCGCGGCTGTCATGGCGCACGAGCTCGCCCATGTGCAGCACCGCGACACGCTGACCATGACGATCGTCGCCACGCTTGCCGGCGCGATCTCGATGCTCGGCAATTTCGCCTTCTTTTTCGGCGGCCACCGCGACAACAACAATTCCTTTGGCATTATTGGCGTGCTGGTGGCGATGATCGTGGCGCCCTTTGCCGCGATGATCGTGCAGATGGCGGTCAGCCGCACCCGCGAATACGAGGCCGACCGGCGCGGCGCCGAGATCTGTGGACAGCCGCTTTGGCTTGCCTCGGCCCTTGACAAGATCGCCCGCGGCGCCGAACGCATCCGCAACCCGGATGCCGAGCGCAATCCGGCGACCGCCCACCTCTTCATCATCAATCCTCTTTCCGGCGAGCGCATGGATAGCCTGTTTTCCACCCACCCGAGCACCGACAACCGCATCGCGGCGCTGCAGGCGATGGCGCGGGATATGGCGTCCGCCCCCGCTCAGCGGCAGGCCCCGATGCCGCGGCAGGCGGACGGGCAGCGCCCGTCGGGCCCGTGGGAGAGGGCAGCCGAGCAGCCTGAGCAGTCGACTGAACCGGCCAGGCCGAAATCCAATCCCTGGGGCCGCAATCCGACCGGACCCAAGGGTCCTTGGTCGTGAGCCAAGCGAAACGCCGGCACCGAATTTCAGGCGATCATGAAAACAATGCAGCGAGCCCCGACGAGCCCGTCGCTGGTCTCGCCGCGCGCAAGGCGGCGGCACGGCTGCTTGCCGCCGTCGTCGATGCGAGGACGCCGCTAGACGGACTGACCGACCATGAGAACGGCCATCCGCAATACAAGGCGCTCGAGCTGCGCGATCGAGCGCTGGTGCGCGCCATACTGGTTACTGCGCTGCGCTTCCGCATGACCATATCAGGGTTGCTGGCCCGTCGCCTGGAAAAGCCGCTGCCGCCCAACGCCACCGCGCTTTCGCACATTCTGCATGTAGCAGCGGCACAGATCCTGTTCCTCGACATTCCCGACAGCGCCGCCGTCGACCTTGCCGTGACCCACGCCAAATCCGATCCGCGCACAGTGCGCTTCTCCGGTCTCGTCAACGGCGTGCTGCGCACGCTGGCGCGGTCCAAGCAGGCCGAGTTGGCTGCAGCGCTTGCCGCCACCGACGAAGCGCCGAAGTGGTTTTCCGACCGGCTGAAAGCCGCCTATGGCGTGGACAAGGCCAGGCAAATTCTCGCCGCTCACCGGCACGAGGCACCAGTCGACTTCACCATCAAGTCCGACCCCGCGCTGTGGGCCGAGCGGCTCGGCGGCATCGTGCTGCCGACCGGCACGGTGCGAGTGGAGAAGCTCAGCGCCTCCGTCACCGAACTTCCCGGCTTCGAAGACGGTGCCTGGTGGGTTCAGGATGCCGCCGCCAGCCTTCCGGCCCGGCTCTTCGGCGACATCAAGGGTTTGCGCGTCGCCGACCTCTGCGCCGCCCCCGGCGGCAAGACCGCTCAGCTCATTCTCGGCGGCGCCAATGTAACCGCCGTCGATACCTCGAAGAACCGGTTGGCGCGGCTATCGCAGAATCTCGAACGGCTTGGTCTGTCCGCAGAGATCGTCCGTGCCGATCTGCTCAAATATGAGCCGGAACAACTGTTCGACGCCGTTCTCCTCGATGCACCGTGCTCTTCGACCGGCACGGTGCGGCGGCATCCCGACGTGCCCTGGACGAAGACAGCGGCCGACATCGAAAAACTCGCCGATCTGCAGCGAAGGTTGCTCGCCCGAGCCGTCACCCTGGTCAAGCCCGGCGGCCGCATCGTCTTTTCCAACTGTTCGCTCGACCCGCTCGAAGGCGAGGCGCTTTACCGCGCCTTCCTCGCCGGGACGGCGGACATCGTCGACGATCCGCTCCGCCCGGGCGAGATCGCCGGCATCGATCCGTTCCTGACGCCGCAAGGCACGCTGCGCACCACGCCCGCCGATCTGGAGCTCGGCTCACCGGAACGGTCCGGCCTGGACGGCTTCTTCGCCGCCCGCTTTCGCAGAGCCGGCTAATGCTGACAATTTGTCGAGTATTTTAGGAAGAATCCTGCGGAAAACAGGCTGAACGCCAAGGCCTCCATGGAATTCGCCTTCGCATAAGTTCTTGAAGCATATAACTTGTCTTCGGGTTGAGGGGTATGAGGAGGGCTTTTGGCGATCGCTGCCGGCAGCACGACGCGTCTATGGACGCTTGTCGCGAAGGAGTTCTGGCGCAAGGCGCGCCGGCGCCTGCGTGCCGGGCCGCTCCATCGCTGGCGCTACTCCGGCCGCACGCCGGAACGGGTGTTGATCGCTCCGCCGGACCTGCGCCTGGCCGACCCGCAGATCGCGCTCGAGATCTATTATGGCCGCTATCCGCTGTCGGGGCATCTGGTCGAGACCGGCGGCAAGTCGCCCTTCCAGATTGCCGTGCCCAATCCCGGCTGGCAAAAGGCGCTGCACGGTTTTCGCTGGCTGCGCCATATGCGCGCCGCCGGCACCGAGCTTGCCGCAGCCAATGCCCGCGCGCTGGTCTCCGACTGGATCACTATTCATGGCAGCAACATTTCCGGTGTCGCCTGGGAGCCCGGCACGACGGCCAAGCGCGTCATTGCCTGGCTGCAGCATTCCTCGGTGGTGCTGCAGGGCGCTGAATTTCCCTTCTACCGGGCCTTCCTGAAATCGCTGGCCATGCAGATCCGCTATCTCAGGGCGATGGCACGCGAAATGCCGGACGGCAATGACAGGCTGCGCGCCCGCATCGCGCTTGCCTTCGCCGCTCTGTCACTGCCGGCACCGCCATCGGCGCTGCGCGGTGCGACACGCAACCTCGCCGAGGAGCTCGACCGTCAGATTCTGCCGGATGGCGGCCATATTTCCCGCAATCCGATGGCCGTTCTTGAAACCCTCGCCGATCTTCTGCCGCTGCGCCAGACCTATGCCAATCAAGCCGAAACGCCGCCGGCGGCGCTGATGGGCGCCATCGACCGTATGCTGCCGGCGCTTCGCTTCTTTCGCCACCAGGACGGCAGCCTCGCCCGCTTCAACGGCATGGGCGCGACCATCCACGACCGCATCGCCACCATTCTGCGCCACGACGACACCGCCGGCGCGCCGTTGCTGCACGCACCGCATTCGGGCTACGAGCGCCTCTCCATGGGCGGCGTCACCGTGATCGCCGATACCGGCCCGCCACCGCCTATCGATGTTTCCAACGCGGCGCACGCCGGATGCTTGGCCTTCGAGCTGTCTTCCGGCCGCCGCCACTATGTCGTCAACGCCGGCGTCGATACCTATGGCGCCGCCGAATTCCGGCCGCTTGCCCGCGCCACGGCCGCCCATTCGACCGCCACCATCAACGACACCTCGTCGGCGCGTTTCAGCCACTCGCTGCGCGTCAACGATCTGCTCGGCACGCCGTTGATCGGCGGCCCGCAGCATGTGCTTTGCAAGCGCACCGACCAGCAAGGCAGCCAGGGTTTTCTGGCTCGCCACGACGGCTATGTCGCGCGCTTCGGCTTCCTGCATGAGCGCGAACTGAAATTGTCGACGAACGGCAATGTGCTCGCCGGCAGGGATCGCCTTCTGCGGCCGGGCAATGCTGCGATCCGCAACAACGGCCGCGATTTCGTCACCGTACGCTTCCACATCCATCCCGACATAGGCCTGCTCCAGGACGAGCACTCCCGCCTGGTGCTGACCGCCGAACAGGCCGACACATGGGTGTTCACCTGCACCGAGGTAGCCCCCGAGGTCGAGGAATCGATTTATTTCGCCGGTCTTGGCGGCCCGCGCCGCAGCCGGCAGATCGTGCTGGCCTTCAAGGCATCGGAGGTTTCCGAAGTCCATTGGCAACTGACGCGAACGGCCATCGCCGGTCATTCGGCAAAAAGCTGAGACTGCAGGTGGCAGCGGAGCGAATGGTCCAGGCCTGGAGCAAAGGATGCTGTAACGCATCGGCCCGAAAATCGGAACGATTTTCGGAAAGTACGATGCGTAGGCCGAAAAGTGTTAGAGCGTACTCTGTGCGTCCAAGTGGACGCACGTCGCTCTAACGGCTTGATTTCCGGTCGCCATGTGCTACGGCGCGCGGACACTTTCCCAACCAGCCGTGAAAGGCCGCCAGCCCATGGCCGTCGCCGCCAAGAACATTCCCGCGCCCGACCTCGTTCCCGTTCGCCGCGCGCTGCTCTCCGTCTTCGACAAGACCGGGCTCATCGATTTCGCCAGGGCTCTGGCCGGGGCCGGCGTCGAGCTGGTCTCCACCGGCGGCACGGCAAAGGCGATCGCGGAGGCAGGCATGGCCGTGCGCGACGTCTCCGACCTTACCGGCTTTCCCGAGATCATGGACGGCCGCGTCAAGACGCTCCATCCGTCCGTGCATGGCGCGCTGCTCGGCGTGCGCGACGATCCCGAACACGCCGCGGCGATGCGCGATCATGGCATTGAGCCGATCGATCTCGTCGTCTCCAATCTCTATCCTTTCGAGGATGTCCGCCGCTCCGGCGCCGCTTACGCCTCGATCGTCGAGAACATCGACATAGGCGGCCCGGCGATGATCCGCGCCTCGGCCAAGAACCACGCCTATGTCGCCATCGTCACTGACCCCGAGGACTATGCCTCGGTGCTCAACGCACTGGAGATGAATTTCGGCTCGCTCTCGCTGGATTTCCGCAAGAAACTGGCGGCCAAGGCTTTCGCCCGCACCGCCAGCTATGATGCGGCGATCTCCGGCTGGTTCGCCGAAGCGCTGGAGATCGAGCATCCCACCTGGCGCGCCTTCGGCGGCAGGCTGGACCAGGTGATGCGCTACGGCGAAAACCCGCACCAGAGTGCCGGCTTCTACGTCGATGGCGATAAGCGGCCGGGCGTCGCGACGGCGCGCCAGCTTCAGGGCAAGCAGCTTTCCTACAACAACATCAACGACACCGACGCCGCCTTCGAACTGGTCGGCGAGTTCGATCCGGCCCGCTCCGCCACTGTCGCCATTATCAAGCACGCCAACCCGTGCGGCGTCGCCGAGGGCGCTTCGCTGAAGGCGGCCTACGCCAAGGCGTTTGCCTGCGACCCTGTTTCGGCTTTTGGCGGCATTGTCGCGATGAACCGTACCCTCGATGCCGAGGCCGCCGAAGAGATCGTCAAAACCTTCACCGAGGTCATCATCGCGCCGGGTGCCTCGGAAGAAGCAATCCGCATCGTCGCCGCCAAGAAGAATCTGCGCTTGCTTGTCACCGGCGGCCTGCCCGATCCGCGCGCGGCCGGCTCCACCGTGAAATCCGTTTCCGGCGGGTTGCTCGTCCAGCGCCGCGACAATGCGGTGGTCGATGACCTCGACCTGAAAGTGGTGACCAGGCGCGCGCCGACGCCGGCCGAGATGGCCGATCTCAAATTCGCCTTTCGCATCGCAAAGCACGTCAAGTCGAATGCCATCGTCTATGTCAGAGACGGTGCCACCGTCGGCATCGGCGCCGGCCAGATGAGCCGGGTCGATTCCTCGCGCATCGCCGCGCGCAAGGCGCTCGACGCGGCCGAAGCTGCCGGCCTGGCCGAGCCGCTGACCAAAAATTCTGTCGTCGCCTCGGATGCTTTTTTCCCGTTTGCCGACGGGCTGCTGTCTGCGATCGAAGCCGGCGCTACCGCCGTCATCCAGCCGGGTGGCTCGATGCGCGACGACGATGTCATCGCCGCCGCCGACGCCCACGGCATCGCTATGGTGTTTACCGGCGTGAGGCATTTCAGGCATTGAGCAGCCCTCCTTCTCCCCTTGCGGAAGAAGGAGGCCGAGCGAAGCTCGGCCGGATGAGGGGTGTTGGCAGGATCGCCACGATGAAGACGTAAGGGATTCAAATCCCTTGATGTTTTCACGTCTCGTTTCCTCCAGCACCCCTCATCCGTCTCGGCGCTATCGCGCCGATCCACCCTTCTCCCACGGGAGAAGGGAAGAGCAGTTCACTCTGCCGGCTGGTCCGCTGGATAAGGCGTGCGGACCAGGATCGCCAGGCCGACGCCGAGGAACAGCACGATTGCCGCCATGCCTAGCCGCGACGAGCCGCTGGCCAAGGTGATCGTGGCCACCATGAATGGCGCAGCAAAACTGGTCGCCCGTCCGGCCAGCGCATAGATGCCGAAATAGCGGCCCGATTCGGCAGCGGTGACGCTGCGCGCCATGTACGAGCGCGACGATGCCTGCACCGGCCCAAAGGCAAGCCCGATCAGCAGACCGAAAAAGATGTAGGCTTTTTCGGCGGGTGTACCGAACAACCCGCCGCTATCGGCTCCGGGCATCATCCAGGCACCGAACAGCGTGTAACCCGGCCCGGTCGAGACGATGCCGATCGTGGCAATGCTGAGCAAGACAAGCGAAATCATCACTATGGCCTTGGAGCCGAGCGCCACGTCGAGGCGTGCGGCAACCAGGCAGCCGAAGATGGCGACGACGTTGAGGATGATGCCGAACAGGCCGATCTCGGTGATCGACCAGTGGAACATCGCCGCCGCAAAGGCACCGCCCAGCGCAAGCAACGCATTGACGCCATCCTGATAGATCATGCGGGCGACGAGAAAGCGGAAGATGCCGCTGCGCTTGCGTATTTCGCCCAGCGTCGATTTCAATTCCGACAGCCCCTCGCGCACCGCCGGTCCAAGGGGAATACCCTTGGCCGCATCCGGCGTGAAAAAGAACATTGGCAGGATGAACAGGAAATACCAGGCCGCTGTGAGGGGTCCGGTCGCCCGTGCGTCCTCGCCGAGTTTCGGATCGAGCCCGAGGATCGGGTCGAGGCCGACGATCGTCTTGCCGGATTCCGGTGAACTGGCCATGAAGGCGACGACGACGATCAGCGCGATCATGCCGCCGAGATAGCCAAGGCCCCATGCCATATTCGAGATTCGGCCGATTTCGCTCTTCGGCACCAGACGCGGCATCATCGAATCGTTGAAGACGGTCGAGAATTCCGCCGCGACCGAGGCCAGCGAGAAGAACAGCACGACCAGGAAAAGGTTCGAGCCGGGAGCAGCGAACCACAGCAGGCAAAGACTGGTGATCTTGATCGCAGCGAAGAGTGCGATCCACGGTTTTCGCGGGCCGGTCTGGTCGGCGACCGAGCCGAGGATCGGCGACAGAACGGCGATGGCCAGACCCGCCGCGGCGATGCCGTAACCCCATGCCGCCTGCCCCGTTTCAGGATCGCTCGCCATGCGCGAGACGAAATAGGGCCCGAAGATGAAGGTGGTGATGACCGTGAAAAACGGCTGCGCCGCCCAGTCGAACAGCATCCACCCCCAGATGCCGCGTCTCGACGTCCGCTGCACTGCTATTTCGGCCATATCCCCTCCCACGAAACGGTGCCCCGAAGCGGGGAACCGCTTCGCTCTATAGCGCAGTTCTTGCCGGCAATCGCGCGCGATTTGGAAGGCTTCTCACAGCACCGTCAGGTCGCTGATCAGCCCCGATGCCACCGACAGCCGCGACACCGTGATGTCGCCGCCCTCGGTCAGCGCCTGCAGCCGCTCGCGGATGCGCCCGACCCTCTCGCCGCCGGCCTCCAGCCACGCCGTCACCGGATCCGCCGCCTTGGCGTGGCCGGTGAGCGCCGCCACCGCGATGCCGCGCCTGGCCGCGCCGATCGTGTCGGTGGCGCGGGACAGCGCCAATTGGTCGTAGTAGTCGGACGGCGCGATCGAGCGCGCCGCATCCTCGACGCGCGGAATGCGGAAGGCATCGCTGACCGCGAAAAACGCCTTCGCAGCGACGACGATGTCGGCGTTCGCCGTTCGGGCCGTCAGCGCGATGTCAGGGACGACGCCCGCCACATCGGTCAGCGCCAGCTGTTCTGCCAGTCTTTCGGGCGCGCCGCCCTTGGACAGACCATGCCGCCGCTCCTCGATCCGCTCGCGCGAGAAGGCCGGCAGCAGCGAAACCAGCTTCGGCTCCAGTGCCTTGCGCGCGTCCTGCAACTCGGCGATCCGTTGGCCGAGCGGTGCGGTGCCGCTATCGTTCTTGAGATACCAGCCGCTGGCCACATAGGTGAGCCGGCTAACCGCCTGATAGAGGTCGAGCTGCACCTGCCCGTCGATCTGGTTATCGAGCGCGTCGATCTGGCGATAGAGCGCCGGCAAGCCGAAGCCGTCGCGCACCACGGCGAAGGTCCGGACCACGTCGGCCGCACTGCGTCCGGTTGCTTCCTGCAGCCTGTTGACGAAGGATGGGCCGCCCCGGTTGACCAGATCGTTGGCGACGACACGGGCAATGATTTCGCGGCGCAGGCGATGGCCACGGATCTCGGCCGCGTATTTCTTCGCCATACGGTCCGGAAAATAGCCCATCAGGTCACGGTCGAAATGCAGATCGTCCGGCACGTCGCTGGCGACGATGTCGGAAAACAGCACGATCTTGGCATAGGCCAACAACACGCCGAGCTCGGCCCTGGTCAGCGGCTCGGCGCGCGCGTCGCGCTCGGCAAGGGCTGCCGGCCACGGCAGAGCTTCGACATTGCGGTCGAGCAGACCGCGCGCCTCGAGCGCTGCCATGAAACGGCTCTGATGGGCGATGTCGGCAAGGCCGCGCTTGCGGGCAAGGGACAGCGCCAGCGTCTGCTCGTAATTGTTGGACAGCACCAGCGCGCTCACCTCGTCGGTCATCTCGGCAAGAAGCTTGTTGCGCGCTGGGCGGGTCAGCGCCCCCTTGCGCATGGCGGAAGCCAGCGCGATCTTGATGTTGACCTCGACGTCCGAGCAGTTGACGCCGCCCGAATTGTCGATGGCGTCGGAATTGCAGCGCCCGCCATTCAGCCCGAACTCGATGCGGGCTCGCTGCGTCGCGCCGAGATTGGCGCCCTCGCCGATGACCTTGGCGCGCACATCGAGCGCGGTCACCCGAATAGCATCGTTGGCGCGGTCGCCGACATCCTGGTTGGTTTCCGTCGATGCCCTCAGATATGTGCCGATGCCACCGAACCACAAAAGGTCGACCGGCGCCTTGAGGATGGCGCTCATGATCTCGACCGGCGAAGCGGTCGTCTTGCCGAGGCCGATCGCCGCGGCCGCGGCGGGCGGCAGCGTGATCGACTTCTGGCTGCGCGAGACGATGACGCCGCCTTCCGACAGTTTTGTCTTGTCATAGTCCTGCCAGCTCGAACGGGTGAGGGCAAACATGCGCCGGCGCTCGGCCATCGAAGCCGCCATGTCGGGAGCGGGATCAATGAAGATGTCGCGATGGTCGAAGGCGGCGATCAGCCGGGTCATTTCGGACAGGAGCATACCGTTGCCGAACACGTCGCCCGACATGTCGCCGACGCCGACGACGGTGAAGGGCGTGGTCTGGATATCCCGATTCATCTCGCGGAAATGCCGCTTGACTGCTTCCCAGGCGCCCTTGGCGGTGATGCCCATCTTTTTATGGTCGTAGCCGGCCGAGCCGCCGCTGGCGAAGGCGTCGTCGAGCCAGAAGCCATGTTTCTCGCTGATGGCGTTGGCGGTGTCGGAGAAGGTCGCCGTGCCCTTGTCGGCGGCGACCACGAAATAGGGATCATCCTGGTCGCGCCTGATCACACCGGCTGGCGGAATGACGCCGTCTAGGCCGATATTGTCGGTGATCGACAACAGGCTGGAGACATAGTTCTTGTAGGCGGACGCGCCGGCTTCGAAGATGGCGTCGCGGCCGGCGCCCATCGGCAGCTTCTTCGGATAGAAACCGCCCTTGGCGCCAACCGGCACGATCACCGCATTCTTGACCTGCTGTGCCTTGACTAGGCCGAGCACTTCGGTGCGGTAGTCCTGGGCGCGGTCCGACCAGCGCAGACCGCCGCGGGCGACTGGGCCGAAGCGCAGATGCACGCCCTCGACCACGGAACCGTAGACGAAGATCTCCCGCCACGGCCGCGGCGCCGGCAGGCCGTCGACCGCTTGCGAGTCGAGCTTGATCGCCAGCGACTGGCCCTTCTCCTTCAGATCGGGGACGAAATGATTGGTGCGTAGCGAGGCTTCGATCAGGTTGAGGTAGCGACGGATGATCGTATCGTCATCGATGTTGGGAACCTCTTCCAACGCATCCCTGATCTTAGCCTTGAGGTGCTTGGCTGCGACTACGCCTTCCGTCTCGGCCATCGGTCCGAGGCGGGCGACGAACAGCTCATGCAGGCCACACGCGATCTCCGGATAGCGGTTGAGCGCGGCGGCAATGAAATCCTGGCTCTGCGGGATCCCGGCCTGCTGCAGATAGCGGCCATAGGCGCGCAGGATGGTGACCTCGCTCGACCACAGGCCGGCGGTCTGGGCAAGGCCGTTATAGCCGTCATTGTCGATGTCGCCGCGCCACACGGAAAGGAACGCGTCCTCGAACAGCGCGCCGCGGTCGCCAAGGTCGATCGGCTTGCCGTAGCTGTTTTCGAGCTCCATGTCGTGGATGAAGACCATGCCGGAAGCTTCGTCCCCGACCTCGAAGGTGCGCTCGCTGATAACGCGGAAGCCGATGTTCTCCAGCACCGGCACCCGCCGCGACAGCGCCACCGGGCTGCCATGGTGATAGATCTTCAGCGCCGCTTGATGCGGTTCTTGGTTGGCATGACGGTAGTAGTCGATGGCGATCGGATTGGCCGCGCTGATCTTGGCGATGCGCCCGGCATCGGCCAACG
This sequence comes from Mesorhizobium sp. BHscii, assembly GCF_053848065.1. Lineage (NCBI taxonomy): Bacteria > Pseudomonadati > Pseudomonadota > Alphaproteobacteria > Hyphomicrobiales > Phyllobacteriaceae > Mesorhizobium > Mesorhizobium sp. BHscii. Next base: position 119,895 of record NZ_JBSPKW010000016.1, read on the forward strand.
CCTCCGCCGGCGAGAAGCTGTCGCGATAGCTTCCCGAGAAGCGCGAAGCGATCGCCGTGAGCGCCGCATCGGCGCCGCTCTCGGCCGCGGTCTCCCGCAGAATGTCGTCCCAGGTCCGCACGATGGCGCGGATCGCTGCCTCGATCGTCGCCTGGTCGATCTTCGGCGTCCTGCCGCCGGAACGGCCGATGATGAAGTGGACACGCGCCAGCCCGCCTTCCGGAAAGGCGGGGTAGTAGGCCGACAGCCGGCCTTGGAACACCGTCTTCAGATAGGTGCCGATCTTCTCGCGTACGACGCTGTCGTAGCGGTCGCGCGGCACGAAGACGAGGATCGAGACGAAGCGGTCGAACTGATCGGCGCGCACCAGCGCTCTGACGCGCGGCCGCTCGATCAGCCCCAGAATGGCTTCGGCGTGCTTGCGCAGGATCGGCACCGGAACTTGGAACAGCTCGTCGCGCGGATAGCTCTCCAGCACGTTGATCAGTGCCTTGCCGGAGTGATCTTCAGGGTTGAAACCGGATTTGGCGATGATGGTTTCGGCTTTCGACCTGAGATAAGGGATCTTCATCACCGAGCGCGTGTAGGCAGTCGAGGTGAACAGGCCGACGATGCGCAGCTCGCCGGCAAGCACGCCCTTGGCGGTGTAGGTCTTGACGCCGATGTAATCGAGATAGATGCGGCGGTGCACCGACGATTTGGCATTGGCCTTGGTGACGATCAGCGGTTCCGGCCCGTGCAGGAAGGCGCGAATTTCCGGCGTCGTCGACACCGCTTCGGTGCCGCGCCGCAGCACCAGCACGTCGGGATCGGAGAGGATGCCAAGGCCGGGCTTGTCGGTGCGCTCCAGCATGCCACTCTTCTCGCCGCCGGTGTATTTGAACTCGCGCATGCCGAGGAAGGTGAAATTGTCGTCGCGCAGCCATTCGAGAAAGGCGATCGCTTCAGTGACATGGGCCTTGTCGAGCGGCACCGGAGCGTAGCGGAACTCCGAGATTGCCTGGTCGAGGCGGGCCAGCATCGGCTTCCAGTCGGTGACAGCGGCGCGCACCTGGCCTAATATTTTCTTCAGCCGCTCGGCCAATGCGTCGGCCTGATCGGCCGAAAGACGGGCGATATGGACGTGGATGACGCTCAGCCGCTCATGACTGTGATCGCCCTTGGCGAAGCCGCCATCGCCGAGGATTTCATCGACGCCGCTCTTGCCGTGCCTGACGACGATGACTGGATGGGTAACCAGCAACGGTTCGCCGGCGCTCTCAGTGATCTCGCCGAGGATGGAATCGAACAGGAACGGCATGTTGTCGTTGACAACGGTGATCACGGTAATCGGCCTGCCCTGGCGGACGACACCGGAATCAAACTCTATGGCGACGACGCAATCGCCCTTCTTGTGCCTGGCGACGGCGCGTCCGGCGAGATCGGCTGCGCGTTCGAGGGCGGTGACCTCATAGGCGGCGACATCTTCGGCCGGCGCTCGGGCCAGCAGGTAGTCGGCAAGCCTGCCGGGTTTCTCGCTGCCTTTGGCCGTGCTCATCTTTTTCAACTGGCTTGCGGATTTCAGGCCGGCCATGTCGCTAGTCCCTCCCGTCATATGTTTTATAACTATGATAGCAGATGGCCGATGTTGGCGACAAAGGTTTGACCGCTTGCGACGAAATGTCGGAATTCGTCAGCAAATTACCGACGAACAAGGAAAAACAGCCCATGGCCGGAAAAATCACTGCACTTGGCCTCGCACCCGCGGAACTGAGCGAGGCGACGAGGGCCTATTTCGCCAAATGCGAGGAGAAGCTCGGCCTCGTTCCCAATGTGCTTTTGGCCTACGCTTTCGACGAGACGAAGCTGCGTGCCTTCACCGATATGTACAACGATCTGATGCTGGGCCAATCCGGCCTGTCCAAGCTGGAGCGCGAGATGATCGCGGTCGCCGTCTCCTCCATCAATCATTGCTACTATTGCCTCGCCGCCCATGGCGCGGCGGTGCGCCAGCTTTCCGGCGACCCGGGCTTTGGCGAGATGATGGTGATGAACTTCCGCGCCGCCGACCTTTCCGCTAGACAGAAAGCGATGCTTGAATTCGCGGTGAAGCTGACCGAGCAGCCGGACAAGATCGTCGAGACCGACCGGGCAGCGCTGCGTGAGGCCGGCTTTTCCGACCGCGACATCTGGGACATCGCCTCGACCGCCGCCTTCTTCAACATGTCGAACCGGGTGGCGGCGGCGGTCGATATGCGGCCGAACGATGAATACCACGCGATGGCAAGGTGAGAGTGTTAGATGCTTCGAGTTTGCGCCTTCGTCACAGCTCTTGCTTTGGCCATCTTGCACAGCGTTCGTGAATCGACAGCGCAACCAGCAGATCCCGGACCCGCATCTATTGCCATTCCGTATTCACCAATCGTCGGCCAGAGCTGGCGTATCGAGATAGAAGAACGAAAACGACAACTTACAAAAGGATCTCGACCAGGGAAAGTGGCAAAATATATGGTCGCTATGAAGTAACCGGGGCCAATGAGGGCGGCTATAGTTCGGCATGGACGGCAACTGAACTGACCGTTGGAGTGGCTCCGCTCTACGATTGGTCGACCGTCCACGCGTTGCGGGGGATTCGTCTCGAATTCGATACCGACATCCGCGGAGCGCCGGTTTCCATAAAGAACTGGCCACGCCTTCGCGATTTGCTTGAGAAGAAAACCCTTAGCCTGCCCCAATACGTCAATCGGCCAGTCGCCCAAAACAAGATCCGGGAATTTCTTCTGGGTCTCACTTCAAAGACAGCCGTACCTTACCTCCTGAAAGACCTTGACGTAGCAGCTGCATGCCAAGGCACTGATCTCCCGTTAGGCCACGAACTGAACTCGACGGACACGACATCAAATTCGTCTGGCGTACCTTTTGTCAATTTGCGCTCACATTTGTTGGTCGGGGTTGATGAAACAGCCAGGACCGCAACACTGAAGATGCGGATAACGTCGGATGCCGACAACCTTCCAGGAGCTATTGTTGACACGATAGAAAAGTACAATCCGGATTCGAAACAAATGGAATGGCAAACGGTTCGCACCGATGCGGCCGTCCACCGATCGTTCGACGCGGATTGCACAGTCGATATCGACGGAGGCACGACGCGCCAAATTCAGTATGAGGAAAAGCTGGTGGCAGCTGCCCGTGATCGAACAAACGTCTATGTCGACACATGGAGTATTACGGTTAGGCCTGCAGCCAAGTAGCAAAGCTATAGTGCGTTTGCGACCCGACTGCTCCGAATATTAGCTGTTGCGCATTTTCGTTGCCTGCTCGCCTTTTTGGTCCGATGATCGCCGGGCGGCAGGGCCGCATGCCGGTTCGATGCCGCTGGATCAAGGAGGAGAACATGGCGAAATTTCTATACGTTTATCATGGCTCCGGGAAGATGCCGACCGACGAGGCCGAGCGGCAAGCAGCGATGGATGCCTGGAACGGCTGGTACGGCAAGCTCGGCTCGGCCGTTGTCGACGGCGGCAATCCGGTCGGCATGTCGAAGACCGTGCTGCCCGGCGGCAAGGTCGAGAACAATGGCGGCAGCAATCCGACCGCCGGTTATACAATCATCGAGGCGAACGACATCGACGACGCCGTCAGCAAGGCCAAGGATTGTCCTATCCTGAGGGACCCGGCTTTCAGCATCGAGATCGCGCCCATCATCGAAATGGGCTGACGCGTAGCTTGGTTGAGCATGATCTTTCCGAAAACCGGTTTCCACTTTTCGGGATCATGCTCAGGACCGCGCCGCGATCGCCGCCGCGGCGCCGGCCATGGTGGTGGCGCTGACGCGGTTGGCGATCTTCATCGCCCGCTTGCTCTTCAGCAGTTTCCGCGCCTGCGCTGCGGCAAGCACCCAAGCCAGATCGATGGCGACCAGAACCACGGCCATGGTCAGCGTCAGCTCGACCCAGCCGACGATCGTCACCGACGCGAGATCGATGATGGTCGGCAGCAGCGCCAGATAGAACATCATGATCTTGGGATTGCCGAGCGTCACCGCCATGCCGGCAAAGAACAGTTTGACGGCCGACTCTTCGCGCGGCATCTCGCCCTCGCGCGCCTCGACCGGCGCCGTCCACATCTTCCAGGCGAGGTAGGCGAGATAGGCGACGCCGACCCACTTCAGCACGACAAAGGCGAGATGGAAGGTCTGCGCCACCACCGCCAGCCCAAACACCGCCAGCGACAGCCAGATACCCTCGCCGATCCACATGGCGAGCAGGAACGGAAACACATCGCGAAAGCCTTTTGCGATAACCCGCGCCACCAGAGCGGCAATCGAGGGGCCGGGCGAGCCGGCGGCGACGAAAAGGGCGGCGGCGAAGATCAGAAGCGATGTGAAGTGCATGACCGATATCTCTGTTTTCGGGCGTTGGCTCTTACGCAAGACTAGCCCAACTGGCCGGGCAACGGTAGCGCTCACCGAGAAGAGCCTTGCCGGCCAAACTTCTCGCGGCTAGAAGTTCCGTCCCGACACATTTTCGAGCTTCACTTTGCCTACGTAACCGCCGGTCTCGTCAACTCCCCCGACACAATGCATGGCGCCGTTTTCGCGACGTCTCTTCATTTCATGTGTTCCTCAGGGTGGCGGTTCGAGACCGGTTTGGCACTGCTGAACCGTTGTTGCGTTTCACCACCCGCGACACCTGATTTCCGACCACCGCAGCCTCTCGCCACGCCGTGCCCAGCATGGGCATCTCGACATCGCCGATCTGACGAACTTCCCGACGGGAAGGGCTTTTCGGCATGTCTTCGATACTGCGCATGCGCTGGGTGATCGCGCCCAAAACCGCACCTCGACCTCTGATCAATTGCAACCGCTGCAACGGCCTCAAGGCTTACCACAGCAGTGGGAAATTCCGCGTCAACGCCAACGGCAAGCGCATCGATGCGTGGCTGATCTACCGATGCGTCGATTGCGACAATTCCTGGAATTTCGGCATTCTGGAGCGGTGCAACCGCCGCGACATCGAGCCTGCGCTGCTGCAGGCGCTCGCAAGCAACGACCCGGCCCTGGCGCGTCGCCATGCCTTCGATGTTGTTGCACTACGCAGCAGGATCGGGCGCGTCGAGGAGTTTCCTGAAGCCGCCATTCACAAGGAGGTGCTTGGCGACAGGCCGGAAAACACCACCGCTCTCGAACTCCAGCTCGGGCTCGAAACGCCGACAGCGCTGCGGCTAGACCGGTTGCTGGCCAGCGAACTCGGCATCTCGCGATCGCGGCTTCAGGCCTGGGAAGAGAAGCGATTGCTGGTCGTTGGTCCGGACGGGGCCAAAGCCTTGCGCAAGCCGCCTCGAGCGGGGATGGTGATCCGCATCGAGCTCGTCGGTGAGCCCGACCGGGAAGCCATCATCTCGGCTGCAGGTGGATAAGGCGAGATAACTGCGACCAGGGGTCAGTCGCCCTCTTCTGGGACCGAGCCAATCAAACCCTTGGCCGCTTCGACATCACTGTCAACGACTTGCACATGGATCAGGCCGAGCCTGCTGTCGGTCATATGAGTCGCGAGGGCATAGATCCCATACGCTTCGAGCATCGAAACGCAAACTTCGGCCTCGGGCCGATTGTCGTATATGACAGCCGTGACGAGGTTGCCGCTCATTGCGCGGTATTGCCCTTAGGCCGCGCCGACCACTTTCGCCGACTTCTCAAAACGCTTGCGCTCGTTCGGGTCGAGATAGAGCTTGCGCAGGCGGATGGTCTTCGGCGTCACCTCGACCAGTTCGTCGTCCTGGATCCAGGCCAGCGCGCGTTCCAGCGTCATGCGAATCGGCGGCGTCAGCTTCACCGCCTCGTCCTTGCCGGCGGCGCGGATGTTGGTCAGCTTCTTGCCCTTCAGCACGTTCACTTCGAGGTCGTTGTCGCGCGAATGGATGCCGATGATCATGCCCTGATAGACCTTGACGCCGGGATCGATGACCATCGGACCGCGGTCTTCGAGGTTCCACATGGCATAAGCCACTGATTCACCCTGCTCATTGGAGATCAGCACGCCGTTGGTGCGGCCCGGCAGCTCACCCTTGTAAGGCTCGTAGGCATGGAACAGCCGGTTCATGACAGCGGTGCCGCGCGTGTCGGTCAACAGTTCCGACTGGTAGCCGATCAGGCCGCGCGTCGGCGCGTGGAAGACGATGCGCTGGCGGTTGCCGCCTGAGGGGCGCAACTCGACCATCTCGGCCTTGCGCTCCGACATCTTCTGCACGACGACGCCGGCATGCTCCTCGTCGACGTCGATAACGACTTCCTCGACCGGCTCCAGCAATTCGCCGTTGTCACCCTGCTGCATGACGACGCGCGGTCGCGACACGGCGATCTCAAAACCTTCGCGGCGCATCGTCTCGATCAGCACGGCAAGCTGCAATTCGCCGCGGCCGGAGACGAAGAACGAATCCTTGTCCGGCGACTCCTCGATCTTCAGAGCGACATTGCCTTCGGCCTCGCGCAGCAGGCGGTCGCGAATGACGCGGCTGGTCACCTTGTCGCCCTCGGTGCCGGCCAGCGGGCTATCGTTGACGAGGAACGACATCGTCACGGTCGGCGGATCGATCGGCTGCGCATGCAGCGGTTCGGTCACCGATGGGTCGCAGAACGTGTCGGCGACGGTGCCCTTCGACAGGCCGGCGATGGCGACGATGTCGCCCGCCTGCGCTTCGTCGATCGGTTGGCGATCGAGCCCGCGGAAAGCCAGGATCTTCGAGATGCGGCCGGTTTCGACCTGGGTACCGTCATGATGCAGCACCTTGACCGCCTGGTTGGATTTCAGTGTGCCGGATTCGATGCGGCCGGTGATGATGCGGCCGAGGAACGGATTGGCTTCCAGGATGGTGCCGATCATCCGGAACGGGCCGGGATGGACGGTCGGCGCCGGCACATGCTTGATGACGAGGTCGAACAGCGGCGCCAGGCCCTGGTCCTTCGGACCTTCGGGGTTTTCCGAGACCCAGCCGTCGCGGCCCGAGCCGTAAAGGATCGGGAAGTCGAGCTGCTCGTCGGTCGCGTCGAGCGCTGCAAACAGGTCGAACACTTCGTTGACCACCTCAACGTGGCGGGCGTCCGGCCGGTCGATCTTGTTGATGACGACGATCGGCTTCAATCCGACCTTGAGCGCCTTGCCGACGACGAATTTGGTCTGTGGCATCGGCCCTTCGGCGGCGTCGACCAGCACGATGGCCGAATCCACCATCGACAGAATGCGCTCGACTTCACCGCCGAAATCGGCGTGCCCAGGGGTGTCGACGATGTTGATGCGAGTGTCCTTCCAGTCGACTGAGGTCGCCTTGGCCAGGATGGTAATGCCGCGTTCCTTTTCCAAGTCGTTCGAATCCATGGCGCGTTCGGCGACGCGCTGGTTGTCGCGGAACGAGCCGGACTGTTTCAGGAGCTGGTCGACGAGGGTGGTTTTTCCATGGTCGACGTGCGCGATGATCGCGATATTACGAATTTTCATGTTGTGGTCTCGGGAATGTTGCAGGCAGCAGGCCAAAAGGCGCTGCCTCTTTCGGTTGGGCGGCTCATACAGGGTTTTTCGCAATTGCGAAAGAGGAGGCGTGCCACCAAATACATGGTCACCAAATCTTAAGCGTCTTGGTGTGAAATGGAATTATTAACCAAAGCGGAACCTTTCGCGGTCGGGACAGTTCAAATTTCATGAGCAATACGGGCACCAGATACCGGCCAATCTTCGCATGGACGGCCCTCGCCGTTCTCCTCGCGGCAGGCGCGGCACAGTCGGCCGCGACGTCGAAGGAAACGCGGCCTGTCCTGCCGTCCGACACACGAGCGGCGGAGCAGTTATTTGCCGATGCTCCCGATGGCGTCGACCCGGTGGTGACCGGGCCGGTTAGCGCCGCCTTCAAGGAGAGGCAGGCGGCCGCCAACTGCGACAGCGCTGTGTGGCCCCAAATTCCGACCGTTTGCTATCCGGACTGACGACCGCCGACGGCGGCTGTCATCCCAGGGCGCAGCAGATCTCCGGAAGAATGCAACGGCGCTGAATGAGGCCGTTCTAATCACTCCGTCGTGCCCCTCCGCCCACCGGCTCCCGCCCATGCGACGCTTCGACGCCTTCACGCCGACTGTATCGGATCGAGCGTGACCTTGTAGAGTTCATTGTCGTCGCGATCCATCAGCCGCACCGTCATCTGTTCAGTGGCGCCATCGATGTCGACAAGGCCGAAGAACTGCAGGCCGGCCGAGGGTGGCAGGTTCTGCCCCTGCTCGGCGGTTGGCGCCTTGATGAATTTCAGCTCCGGGCCGAAGGTCATGTCGAAATCATTGGGTCCATAGGTGCCGGCGTGAAGCGGACCCGAAACGAACTCCCAGAACGGATTGAAGTCCTGAAACTGCGCCTTATCAGGATTGTAGTAGTGCGCCGCCGTGTAGTGCACGTCAGCTGTAAGCCAGACGGTGTTGGTGATGCCAGCATTCCTAATATAGCGAAGGAGGTCGGCAATCTCCAGCTCGCGGCCTTTAACCGGACCATTGTCGCCATTGCTGATGGCCTCGGCGCCGGCCTTCCTGGTGGCGTCGTTCCAGACGACGAGACCGAGCGGCATGTCGGCGGCGATGATTTTCCAGGTCGCGTTGGAGTTTGCCAGTTCGCGCTTCAGCCATTTCATCTGCTGTTCGCCGAGGATGCGCGATTGCGGCGTCACCGTATCCTGCATGCCAGGACCATTGGAGCCGCGATAGGAACGCATGTCGAGGAAGAACACGTCGAGCAGCGGCCCGTAGGCGATCTTGCGATAGACGCGGCCCGGTTCCGACGGCTCGTAGCGGATCGTCGTCATCTCGTGGAAGGCGCGTGCCGCGCGTGCCGCCAGCACATGGATGTTTTTTTCCGAATAGCGGTCGTCGGCGCTCAGGTCCTTCGAATCCGACCAGTTGTTCACCACCTCGTGGTCGTCCCACTGGTAAAAGGTCGGGCAGATGGCGTTGAGCCCCAACACGTTCCTGTCCATCATGTTGTATTTCCACTGACCCCGGTACTCGTCCAGCGTCTCGGCAACCTTGCGCTTTTCGTCGATGAGGACGTTGTTCTTCCACTTGCTGCCGCCGGGCAGGTCGACCTCGTCCTTCATCGGGCCGTCGGCATAGATGGTGTCGCCGGAATGCAGGAAGAAGTCGGGCGTATGCTTGCCGATCGTGGCATAGGTCTTCATGCCGGTGGCGTCGATGCCCCAGCCCTGGCCGGCGGTATCGCCCGACCAGGCGAAGCGAATGTCGCGCTTCGAGGCCGGCGCCGTGCGGAAGCGGCCGACGATCGGCTCGGAGACGGCGTTGATGTCGGCGAGATCGGCCGCGATCATGCGGTAGAAGATGTCCTGGTCGGAGGCGAGATCGGTGAGCAGCCGCTTTACCGTGTAATCGCTGGCCGGCGACGTATCGAGCGGCGCAAGACGGGCGGCGTTGGCGAAATTTTCCGTCGACGACACTTCGAACATGACGCGCGAAGGGCGGTCGGTGCGAGTCCACACCACGCCGCTGGTTGCGTCGACATCGCCCGACTGGATGCCATGGGTGAAGGCGGGCCGCTGATTGGCGCGCGAATAATAGGGAAGCGCGAGGCCCGATACGCCGACGAGGCCGGCGGCGCTCACGGACGTGACGAAGGCGCGCCGGGTCATCGAAATCTTGTTCATGGCTGTCTCCTGGATGGCGTTGAACGTCGCCGCCAAGGTCCAGCCTCAATGTTTCAGGCACATCTCGAAACCATGAAGGTTTCGTTACAACCAACAGACTGGCGAATCTCTCTCTTGAGGGTCTCTTGAGGGGGAGATGTCGCCAGAGGCGACAGAGGGGGGGCGCTCGCGTGGAGCGCCGACCACCTGCGCCTGCGATAAGGCGCCGAGTCCGGTCGGACCGACCCCCTCTGGCCGCTTCGCGGCCATCTCCCCCTCAAGGGGGAGATTAGCGCTCAGCCGTCACAACTCAAGCCGCCTGCGGTTCCGGCTCGAAGGCTGGACGGCTGGTGTTGATCAACAGCGAGATGCAGGCTGCGGCTATCGCCGTCATGCCGGCTATGAGGAAGGCAAGCTCGTAATTGCCCTGCAATTCACGCATGGTGCCGCCGAAGAAGGCGGCAGCCGCAGCGCCCACCTGATGGCCCGCGACGATCCAGCCGAAGACGATCGGCCCGCTGCGGTCGCCGAACGCCTCGTTCGACAGCCTGAGCGTCGGCGGCACGGTGGCGATCCAGTCCAACCCGTAGAGCACGGCGAAGATGATAAGACTGGTCGACGAGAAGCCGGAATAAGGCAGATAGATCAGCGACAGGCCGCGGATGCCATAATAGACGCCGAGCAGCTTGCGCGGGTCGAAGCGGTCGGTGAGCCAACCCGACAGCGTCGTGCCGATCAGATCGAAGATGCCCATCAGCGACAGCAGGCCGGCGGCTTGCACCTGACCGATACCCATGTCGCCGCAAAACGCGATCAGGTGCGTGCCGACCAGTCCGTTGGTGGTGAAGCCGCAGATGAAGAAGGTGGCGAACAGATACCAGAACACGCGGGTGCCGGCGGCACGGCGCAGCGTGCTGAGTGTGTGCGTGAGAAAATTGCCCTGCGAGGCCGGCGGAACCGGCGGCACGTCGTCGGCGTCAGCGCCGTAGCGCACCATGCCGATCGAAGCCGGACGCTCCGGCACCAGCAGCCAGACCAGCGGCACGAGGCAGGCAGTGGCGACCGCAATGGCGATGGCGACAGGCTTCCAGCCGCCCGACTGGGCGAGCGCCGCGAGCAGCGGCAGGAACACCAGCAGGCCGGTGGCGGCGGAGGCCGACATCAGTCCCATCATCAGGCCGCGATTGGTCTTGAACCAGCGGTTGACGATGGTGGCGCCGAGCACCGTGGCGACCGCGCCGGAACCGACGCCGGAGAATACGCCCCAGGTGAGAAGCAGGTGCCACGGCTCGGTCATCAACAGGCTGAGCGCCGTCGAGCCCGACATCAACACCAGCGACGCCAGCAGCGTACGGCGCAGTCCGATCCGTTCCATCAGTGCCGCGGCAAACGGCCCGGTCAGGCCGTAGAGGAAGATGCCGATGGCCGCGGCGAGCGAAACGACATCGCGCCGCCAGCCGAAACTCTCCTCCAGCGGCAGCATCATGACGGCCGGCGCCGACCGCAGGCCCGCCGCGATCAGGAGACAGAGGAAAATGACGGCGACCACGACGAAAGCGTAGCGCTGGCCAAACGGACGGGATTGAGCTATCATGTTACTGACCGGTACGTTGCAATTGCAGCGAGGTATACGTACCGATCGGTAACATTGTCAAGCAGGCAACGGCACATCCTAGATGAAAAGCATTGAACCAAGGATCAAAGCGGATGAATTGGCACAGCCCCGCGCCGGCGAAAAAATCCTTCGCGTTGCCCGCGACCTGTTCTACCGGCAAGGCATCAGGGCGATCGGCGTCGACGAGATCGTGCGGCGTGCCGGCGTCACCAAGCCCAGCCTCTATCGCAGCTTTCCCTCCAAGGACGAATTGGCCGCGTCCTATCTCCGGCAATACGACCTCGAGTTCTGGGCCCGCTTCGACGAGGCGGTGGCTGCCCATCCCGGCGATCCGCGCGCGCAGATCGCTGCCTTCCTGACACGCATCGGCAAGCGCACGCAAAAGCCAGACTATCGCGGCTGTGGCATGACCAATGCGGCCGTCGAATATCCCGAGCACGGCCACCCGGCCCGCGTAGTGAGTGAGGCCAACAAGCAGGAATTGCGACGACGCCTGCGCGCCATGGCGGCGGCAATGGGTGCCGGCGACGCCGATACGCTGGGCGACGGGCTGCTGCTTCTGATCGAAGGCGCCTATATCAGCGGCCAGCTGTTCGGTGCCGGCGGACCGGCGAAGTCTGTAGCCCGGAACGCGGACCTGCTGATCGAAGCGAGCTTGAAGAAATAGCGTTTAACGATACCGTGCGGCAGCCCGAAACGGAGTTGTCCGCGATGCGTAGCCTATTGATGATCCCGGTTGCCCTTGCCGGCCTCTGCCAGGCTGCCCAGGCCGGCGACATTTCCAGCGCCTACACCGATCTCGACTGGAAGAAGGACTGCGTGACCTACGCGCAAGCGCAAGAAGGCGAAGGCGACTGGGCCAGTCTTGCCTGTTCGGGCTATCGCGGCTACCCGGTGCTGATCGCCTACGACGATGCCCGGGAATCGCTGTTCTATGGATTTCCCTCCAGCGACATGACCGCGGTCTGGGAAAGTTTCATCGCCTTCAATTCGGCTGCACCCAAACTCGAGTGGCGCATCGAGACGAACAGCGATCTTGCCATTCCTTTCGCGGTCATCCACCGTCGCTCGATCAGCAATCCCGAGGGGGAGAACAAACCAACCGACGTGCTGGTCGTCGCCAAGGTCGCCCAGCCGGAGAACTATGAGGGCTGCACCGTCGGCCTGGTGCTGGCCACCGGCAATCCGGCCGCCAATGATGAGGCGCGAAAACTCGCCGACGAGAAGGCACGCACCTTTGCCTGCGGCAAGGACAAGCGCGTGGTGATCGGCAACGCACCCGATTTCGGCCGTGTCGATAACTGACTTCGTCATCCCTGGGCGGAGCGACGCGAAGCGGAGCGCAGACCCCAGGATGACGAAGCTGAGGGCCTCTGCCAACCTCCACGGTTGCGATAGCCCATTTCTTCGAACACTTCAGGCTTCGGCTACTTGCTTGCCTTAGCCCGCTCGATCGCCTCGATGATCATCTTCTTGGCATAGGCGGCGTCGTGCCAGCCCTCGATCTTGACCCATTTGCCGGGTTCGAGATCCTTGTAGTGCTCGAAGAAGTGCTGCACCTGCTGGCGGGTGATGTCGGGCAGGTGCGTGTATTCGGTGACGTTCTCGTAGCGCAGCGTCAGCTTGGGCGAAGGCACCGCGATGATCTTTTCGTCCAGACCGGAATTGTCCTCCATCACCAGCACGCCGATCGGCCGCACATTGATGACGCAGCCCGGCACCAGCGCGCGCGTGTTGCAGACCAGCACGTCGATCGGGTCGCCGTCACCTGACAGCGTGTGCGGCACGAAGCCGTAATTGCCGGGATAGCGCATCGAGGTGTGCAGGAAGCGGTCGACGAACAGCGTGCCGGCCTCCTTGTCCATCTCGTACTTGATCGGCTCGCCACCGATCGGCACCTCGATGATGACGTTGATGTCCTCCGGCGGGTTCTTTCCGATGGCAATGGCTTCGATACGCATGGCTTTGTCCCTCTTTCGATAGGAGACCGATAGCGGGCAGCGGCGCATGGTGCAATGCGGCGAATGGTACTGAAAGCAGCTGAGGGGGTGTTAGCGAGAGGCGTGTCGAGCCGTCATTCCCAGACGAAGGCGACCTTCTTCAGCGCCTTCTGCTCGAAGACCTCGACGCCCTCGGCGACGTCGCGGCCGCCGGCGCCAGCATAGAAGGCGAGCGCGTTCTGATTGTCTTCCAGCGCCCACACCACCATGCCTTTCAGGCCATGATCCGCCAGTCGCGCCCGTGCGGCCGAGAATAGCCGGCTGCCGAGCCCGATGCCCTGGTATTCCGGGCGCACGTAAAGTTCGTAAATCTCGCCCTGCTGCTTGAGCTCGCGGGCGCGGTTCTTGCCGATCGTGGCGTAGCCGGCGACCTTGCCGCCGATCTCGATGACCAGAACGGTGGCGGCACGGCGGATGGCGTTCGCCCACCAGTCGGCGCCGCGGCGGTTGATCATCGATGTCAGGGTGCGATGCGGGATGATGCCGGAGTAGGCGCCGCGCCAGGCCAGCAGGTGCACGTCGGCGATGGCGCTTGCGTCGCGCGGCTCGGCTTTCCTGATGTCGATACTCAGCGTCTTCATGATTGGTTAACCATAAACCCGCATCGCCCGATTGCAAGAGTCCGGTCACCGGCTCCCAAGCTTTCGCACAGACGATAGACGTGCCTGCGACACGAAAGAGCCTGTCTGAAAACGCGCACTGCCGAGGCGAATGGCGCGGTTTTCGAGAACCGAAGCGCAGCGGACATTTAAGTCCGTGAGCATCTGAAGCGCAGAAAATAGCGTCAGGCGCCCGGCAGAGTAGCGTTTGCAGGCAGGCTCTTAGATTTCGACCAGATGGTCGTCCAGCTCGTTGCTGTCGCCGGTAGAAACCGGGAAATGCTCGGCCAGCACCGCGCCCGTCGCTTCGATTGCCCTGATGAAGCCGTCGGCGAGACGATCGTCGCCAGCATGCGCGGTAAGGTCGCGGACGACGCTGTCCCAGACATCCTGGCCGACACGGCTGTCGATGCCGCTGTCGGCGATCACTTCGGCGTAGTGCTCGGCAATCGAAACGAACACCAGCACGCCGGTGCGCGCAGTGGTGCGGTGGACGTTGCGGGCGAGGAACTGCTTTATCGCATTGGCATGCGCGGCTTGGTAGCGCAGCCGCCTCGGCACCAGGTAGATGCGCAAGCCGGGCACCGCCCACAACAGGACAAGTACCGAGACCATCGCCAGAAGCTGCGCGATGACGAAATGCGGCACGCGGATCGACAGCCACCATGCTTCCAGCCCGTAGCTGACGGCGAGGCTGACGACGAGCATGGCCAGCGTCGCCATAAAGGCCGCCGGAAAGAAATAGCCGTCGCTGGCATAGGCCACGACGCAGTAGATTTCGCCGTCGGTCTTTGATTCGGCGGCGCGGATCGCTTTGGCGATGCGGTCATGATCCCCGGGGCTGATCGGTCGTGTTGCCATGTTGTGTCTCACCAGCTTCCTGAAGAACCGCCACCACCGGACGAGCCGCCGCCGCCCGAAAACCCGCCACCGGAACGGCCCGACGACCAGCCGCTGCCGGTGCCGGTGGCGGTTGTCCAGACGCGGCCCGAGGACGCGGAACCCGACCTTTGGCCATAGCGGAATGTCATGCCCAGCCATTTATACACGCCCGGCGACAGCTTTGTGCCGAAGATCGGCGGCAGGAATGCCATCGCCAGGCCGCCTAAGAACAGCATCGCCCACACGATGATGAACAGCGCGACAATGGGATCGACAGAATTGCTGTCGGCCGGATTGCGGGTGCCGCGCGCTTCCAGCTCTTCCGGATTGCCTTGCAGCACCATGACCATGTCGTCGACAGCCTTGGCTATGCCGCCGGAGAAGTCGCCGGCGCGGAATGCGGGCACCATGTCGTTTTCGATGATCAACCTCGTGTGCAGGTCGGTCAGCGTGCCTTCCAGCCCGTAGCCGACCTCGATCCGCATCTTGCGGTCGTTGTTGGCGACCAGCAAAAGCACGCCATTGTCCTCGCCGGCCTGGCCGAGCTTCCAGGCGCGAAACAGACGATTGGCGTAGGGCTCGATCTCCTCGCCGTCGAGGCTAGGAACCGTCGCGACGACGATCTGGTCAGAGCTCTTGGCTTCGAAATCCGCAAGCTTCCGGGTCAGCGCCGCCTCGGTCGCGGCATCGATGATATCGGCATTATCGACAACCCGCCCGGTCAGAACAGGCAATTCGGCGGCGAGAGCGGTGAGGGGGAGGAAGAGCGTCAGGCAAAAAAGGCCGAGAAGGAAGCGCAGCAATGAAGGGTTTGCATTCCTTCGCGCCCCCCTCTGTCCTGCGGTCCGTCTCGTCGCAAGGATTAGCACTACGAGGACTTAGGCTTCGCTGATCACCCACCCTGCGTCGTGTTCGTGCCGAAATCGACCTTCGGCGTCTGCATCTTGTCTTCCTCGATGGTGAAGTTCGCGAACGGCTGATTGCCGCGGAACCACAGGGTGGCCCAAAGCACCGAAGGGAACGTCCGCAGCGTCAGATTGTACTCCCGCACCGCCTCGATATAGTCGCGGCGGGCGACCGCGATGCGGTTCTCAGTGCCTTCGAGCTGCGCCTGTAGCGCCAGAAAATTCTGGTTGGCCTTGAGGTCGGGATAATTCTCCACCACTGCCAGCAACCGCGACAGCGCGCTGGTCAGCCCGGCTTGACTGTCCTGGAATCTCTTGACGGCTTCCGGATCGCTCAGCGTTTCGGGCGTCACCGTCACTTGCGTCGCCTTGGCGCGCGCCTCGACCACGGCATCGAGCGTATCCTTCTCGTGCGCGGCATAGCCCTTGACCGTCTCGACCAGGTTGGGGATGAGATCGGCGCGGCGTTGGTACTGGTTCAGCACCTGGCTCCATGCGGCCTTGGCGCTTTCCTCCGCCGTCGGGATGGTGTTGTAGCCACAGCCGGCAAGCAGCGGCAGCACGATCGTCATCATCAGCAAGGCAGGCAGATTGCGGAAGGAGAAAGGGGAGGAAAGACGCTGAGCAAGCATGGAAAGATCCCTCAATATGACTGGCAGCCGAAGCAGTACCACAATCCGCGTGCAAGAACATGACCTCCGCCTGGGAGCCTTGCTGGTTCTTTATCATTCACTGCCAGGCCCTGTAATTGCCCGGGCGAACAGGTTAAAGTCGCCGCGAAATCAGGGCATCGCCATGGCGGAACGCCAGGACAGTGACGACGAATCGCGCCGCATCATCGAGCGCGTGGCACGTGAAACCGACCCGGGCGGCACCTCGTTCATGGCGCGGACCGCGAAGGGCGCGCGTGATCACGTCACTGCTGCAGACGCCGACCAGTCGGACCCGATCGAATATTGGGGCACGCGCATTGGCCGGGCGCTAGGTCTCGTTGTCGCCATTGGCCTGTTGATCTGGCTCGTGCTTTTCATCAGCCAAAGTTAGGAACCTCGTGAGCACCGAAGAACACGACGCGCCGCGCGCGGTCATCGTCATTTCCAGCCATGTTGCGCGCGGTTCGGTCGGCAACCGCGCCGCGGTCTTTGCGCTGGAGACGCTGGGCTTTCCAGTGTGGGCGGTGCCGACCGTCATCCTGCCCTGGCATCCGGGCCATGGACGGGCGACGCGCATGGTGCCGCCGCTCGATCAATTCAAGGCCCTGATGGCCGATCTCGAGCGCGCGCCATGGCTGGGCGAGGTCGGCGCGGTGCTGTCCGGCTACCTCGGCGAAGGCGGTCAGGCCGACGCAGTCGCCTCGCTGGTCGGCGCGGTCAAGGCGAAGACGCCGGACGCCGTCTATATCTGCGACCCGGTGATGGGCGATTCGGGCGGGCTCTATGTGCCGGAGACCACCGCCATTGCCATGCGCGACCGGCTGATGCCGATCGCCGACATCGCCACGCCAAACCGCTACGAGCTGGAATGGATGGCGGGAGCGCCGCTGCCCGATCTCAAGGCGGTGATGGCGGCCGCCCTTGATGCCGGGCCGTCCACCATGCTGGTCACTTCGGCGCCGGCGATGATGGCCGGCGGCACCGGCAATCTGCTGCTCAACGGCAACCAGGCGCTGCTCGCCGAACATCGCCTTATCGAAAAGCCGCCCAAAGGGCTCGGCGACCTGACGGCAGCCGTCTATCTGGCGCGCATCCTGTCCGGCCAGCCGGCGGTCAAGGCACTGCAATCGACCACGGCGGCGGTCTACGAAATCCTGGCGCGCACCGCCAAGCGCGGCGGCGACGAATTGCAGCTCGAAACTGACGCGCAGAGCCTGTCGCACCCGATGGCGATGGTGCAACTTCGCCATCTCCTGCATCCGGGGCGGGACAAAAGAGCGTGACTGTTGTCGGCGTCGACGGCTGCAAGGCCGGCTGGATCGCCGTTCGCCGCGATCCGGGCGCAGTGCCCTCGGCGGCCGTTTTTCCAAACTTCGCAGCACTGCTCGACGCATTGCCGGCCGATGCGACAGTCGCCGTCGACATGCCGATCGGCCTGCCCGATCTTTCGCAAAGGGGCGGACGCGGGCCCGAAGCGCTGGTGCGGCCGCTGCTTGGTAACAGGCAATCCAGTGTCTTCGCCATCCCGTCGCGTGCGGCGCTTTATGCGCAAACAGATGGCTTCACCACGATCGAGGCCTGGTATGCCGCGCATCGCCAGGCGAGCGAAGTGGCGAAGGTGACCTCCGATCCGCCGCGCGGCGTCTCGATCCAGGCCTTCGGCATCTTTGCCAAGATCCGCGAGATCGATGCCATGCTGATCGCGCGTCCCGAACTGCGCAGCCGCGTCTTCGAATCGCACCCGGAAGTCGCCTTCTGCCGGCTGAATGGCGATCAGCCAATGCGCCTGCCGAAAAAGGTCAAGGGCGTCAACCCGGCCGGTATGGCGGAACGCAAGGCGCTGCTTTGCCGGCACGGTTATACCAGGGGCTTTCTCGACCAGACGCCGCCGCGAGGCGCTGCTGGCGACGACTTTGTCGACGCCGCAGCGATGATGCTGATTGCCGGCCGCATCGCCAGCGGCGAGGCAAGGCCGCTTCCGGATCCGCCGCTCGCCGACCGTTTTGGCATCCCTGTCGCCATTTGGGCATGACAACCTGGCCTGCAAGGGCATGACCTCACCAGGCCGAGGCTTGTTTGCTGCATGCCTGTTGCTTCCAGTCCTCTGCGATTCGGCATTGCCCGTGACCCGCTTTTGCCGCTAGAGCCTTCCTGACTTGAAAGAGCTGCCGCCTAACCCGGAAAGGCTCCAGACGCCGCCTATGCCTCATCTCCCTGACCATTTGCTCACCGGCTACCGCAATTTCATGAGCGGCCGCTATCTCGCCGAAAGCGGACGCTATCGCTCGCTCGCTCGCGAGGGCCAGTCCCCCGAAACGATGATCGTTGCTTGCTGCGACTCCCGCGTGGCTCCGGAGGCGATCTTCGATGCTGGCCCCGGCGAACTCTTCGTGCTGCGCAACGTCGGCAATCTGGTGCCGCCTTATGCGCCCGACGACCAGTTCCACTCGACCTCGGCGGCGCTCGAGTTCGCCGTGCAGAGCCTCAAGGTGAAGAACATCGTGGTCATGGGCCATGGCCGCTGCGGCGGCATCCGCGCGGCACTCGACCCCACGGCCGCGCCCTTGTCGCCCGGCGACTTCATCGGCAAGTGGATGAGCCTGATTGCGCCGGCGGCCGAGACCGTGTCCTCCAGCACGTTCATGACGGCGACGGAGCGCCAGACCGCGCTGGAGCGCATTTCGATCCGCTATTCGATCGCTAATCTCAGGACCTTTCCTTGCGTCTCGATCCTGGAAGGCAAGGGACGGCTGTCGCTGCACGGCGCCTGGTTCGACATCTCGACCGGCGAGCTCTGGGTGATGAACAAGGACACCGGCGACTTCGAGCGGCCGGAGATGACATAGGAGGGTTGCATGGCATGCCGTTCGATCGCCTTCGCCACAACGGCGCTACTGTTTTCAGTCATGTCCGCCCTTGCCGACGACGGCGCGCTCATCGGCCGCTGGTATGCGGCGCTGCTGGTCGCCGATCGCACCGAACTGTCGGACCTGCTTGCCGACGACGTCCGGATAAAACTCGACGATCTCGGCGTCGTCCAGACCAAGCAGGAATTCATCGCCTCGATCGACGACTGGCAAGGCGCTGTCGCCGGGGCTGAAATCCGGCATCGGATCGAGAAGACCGAGGGTGGCGTCACCACGGTGATCGCCTGCTATGATTTCCCCAACAACGACGCGCTGATGCAGGAAACCTTCGCGATCGCCGACAACCGCATCACCGCCAGTTCGCAGGCGGCGATCGCGGAAAACTGCGACGCCTATTGAGCGGTTACCGATATTGCGTACGGCAAGCCAGCGCCTTACATCGGTGATGATCTCGCCCTGCCTCTACAGCCACTCAGCGAAAGCCCCTCACTCAGCGAAAGATTGCCCATGCCGTCCGCCGTCGACCTCGCCGCCCATCCGCTGACCATTTGGCAAGGGCCTCTCGGCCTGCCCGATTTCACCCGCGTCGGCGACGGCGATTTTTCCGGGGTTTTCGATGCGGCATTGAAGGCGCATGAGGCCGAGATCGAGGCAATATCAGGCAATGCCGAGGCACCGACCGTCGAGAATACGCTTGCAGCACTGGAGCTTGGCGGCGAGGCGCTCGACCATGTCTCGTCGATCTTCTGGTGCCGGGCCGGCGCCCACACCAACGAGGCGATCCAGGCGCTGGAGCGCGACATCTCGCCAAAGATGTCGCGGCATTTCTCGGCGATCTCGATGAACGAAAGGCTGTTTGCCCGCATCGACGATCTCTATCAGCGCCGGGAAACCCTAAAGCTCGATGCCGAGACGCTGCGGGTGCTGGAAAAGACCTGGAAAGGTTTTGTCCGCTCCGGCGCCAAGCTCGACGCGGACGGCAAGAAGCGGCTTGCGGCGATCAATGAGGAACTGTCGTCGCTCGGCACCACTTTCGGCCAGAACCTGCTTGCCGACGAGCGCGACTGGGCGCTGTTCCTCGACGAGGACGACCTTGTCGGCCTGCCGGAATTCCTGAAAAGCGCGATGGCGGAGGCTGCCGAAATGCGCGGCCAGAAAGGCCGCTATGCGGTCACCCTGTCGCGCTCGATCTACGAGCCGTTCTCGACCTTCTCCGAGCGCCGCGACCTGCGCGAGATCGCCTTCCGCGCCTTCACCATGCGTGGCCAGAATGGCGGCGCCACCGACAACACCGCCGTGGTGCGCGACATGCTGCGCCTGCGCGCCGAAAAGGCGAAGCTGCTCGGCTACGCTTCCTTCGCGGCGCTGAAGCTCGACGATACCATGGCAAAGACGCCGGAGGCGGTGCATATGCTGCTCGACCCGGTCTGGGAAAAAGCCTTGGAAAAGGCCGCAAGCGACCAGGCGGAGTTGCAGCGGTTGGCGGTCGAGGCCGGCAGCAACGAAAAATTCGCCGCCTGGGACTGGCGCTTCTATCAGGAGAAGCTTCGCGCCGAGAAATTCGCCTTCGACGAGGCCGAACTGAAGCCTTATCTGCAACTCGACCGCATCATCGATGCCTGTTTCGACGTGGCGACACGATTGTTCGGCATCACCTTCGAGGAGAAGAAAGGCATCGCCACCTGGCATCCGGACGCACGCGTTTTCGTCGTCAGGAATGCCGACGGCAGCGAGCGCGGACTCTTTCTTGCCGACTATTTCGCGCGGCCCTCCAAACGCTCCGGCGCCTGGATGAGCGCGCTGAAATCCGGCTATAAGCTCGGCCATGGCTCCAAGCCGGTCATCTACAACATCATGAATTTCGCCAAGCCGCCGGAGGGCGAGGCAGCACTTTTGTCGGTCGACGAAGCCAAGACCCTGTTCCACGAATTCGGTCATGCCCTGCACGGCATGCTGACCGACGTCACCTGGCCGTCGGTTTCGGGCACCTCCGTCAGCCGCGATTTCGTCGAATTGCCCTCGCAACTCTACGAGCACTGGCTGACCGTGCCGGCGGTGCTGGAAAAGCATGCGCTGCATGTGAAGACTGGCAAGCCGATGCCGAAGGCGTTGGTCGACAAGATGCTGGCGGCGCGCACCTTCGGCGCCGGCTTCGCCACGGTCGAGTTCACCGCCTCGGCGCTGGTCGACATGGCCTACCATGCGCGGCCGGATGCACCGGAGGAGCCGCTTCGGTTCGAAGCCGAAACGCTCGAGAGGCTCAACATGCCCGACACCATCGCCATGCGCCATCGCACCCCGCATTTCGGCCACATTTTTGCCGGCGACGGCTATTCGGCCGGCTATTATTCCTACATGTGGTCGGAGGTGCTCGACGCCGACGCCTTCGCCGCTTTCGAGGAGACCGGCGACCCGTTCAATCCGGCGCTGGCCGAGCGGCTGAGGAAGAACATCTATGCCGCCGGCGGTTCGAAGGACCCGGAAGAGCTCTACACCGCCTTCCGCGGCAAGATGCCGTCGCCCGAAGCGATGATGATCAAGCGCGGCTTGGTCTGAGTATCCCAGCGGCGCAAGCCTTTCTAGACGGAGAGACAGCACCCCCTACCGGGCATCCCCCCGCAAGTGGGGAGAACGGTAGCTTGGGCTCCAGCGCTTTTCTTCAACGTTGAAAATTGGCGAAAGCCATCGTGACATCCGATCTCGCCCTTGCGGGGGAGATGTCCGGCAGGACGGAGGGGGGTGGAATGAGGCGTGCAGGAAGCGAACCCGCTTCAAACGACGCTGAGCGCCTCGATGCCTTTCGCCAGCGCCGCCGGATCGCCCGAAATGCGCAGCGTCTTCAGCCGGGCCGTGCCACCGGCGATGACCGAGACGGCCGATCGCGGCACTCCCAGCGCCTTGGCGACCAGCCGTTCGAGCGCTTGATTGGCGGCGCCGTTTTCCGGTAGGGCGCGGACGCGAGCCTTCAGATGGCTGCGCCCGTCCGCCGAGATCTCGATGCCTTCGAGCCGGTCCATCGCCGTTTTCGGCGTCAGCCGAACGAACATTTCGACGCCGTCGTCGCGCAGGCGAAACGGCGCAGTCATCGAACGACCAGCTCAGACGACCAGCGGCGCCACCGTGGTGAGCAGGAACTGCCGGAGGAAGAACAGGATCAGAAGCAGGATGATCGGCGAAATGTCGATGCCGCCGAGATCGGGCAAGAAGCGGCGGATCGGCCGCAGCGCCGGCTCGGTCAGCCGGAAGAGCATGTTGCTGACGCTATCGACGAACTGGTTGCGCGAGTTGACGACGTTGAAGGCGTAGAGCCAAGAGAAAATCGCCGAAGCGATGATAATCCACCAATAAATGTCAAGCGCCAGGACAATGGTCTGAATGAGGGCTATCATGCCGGTCTCCAATTGTTGCCGACATGTAGCCATTGCAGGCGAAAGCGGCAAGAGCCAGCTTCCGCGGCACGCCAGGCTGGTGGCTGGTCGTCCGGCTTTTTGGGCAAAACGCCGTCTTGACAGGAAACCGCCGCGCCCGATAAATGCGCCCATCCGCTGGACGGGGCTGTAGCTCAGC
This sequence comes from Mesorhizobium sp. BHscii, assembly GCF_053848065.1. Taxonomy (NCBI): domain Bacteria; kingdom Pseudomonadati; phylum Pseudomonadota; class Alphaproteobacteria; order Hyphomicrobiales; family Phyllobacteriaceae; genus Mesorhizobium; species Mesorhizobium sp. BHscii. Next base: position 142,631 of record NZ_JBSPKW010000016.1, read on the forward strand.
TGGGAGAGCGCGTCGTTCGCAATGACGAGGTCAGGAGTTCGATCCTCCTCAGCTCCACCAGCGGGATATCATAACCGATTGAACTAGCAATTGCTTTTCGCGGCAGATTTTGGCGTCGCCACTTCCATCCCCATTTCAGCTGTTCGTGCCCGGCTAAATTGGCCTCTCCTAGGTCGGGAAAAGAATGCCTACCGAAGGCAGTTGCCGAACGGTATTCTCTCCAGCTGTTCTGCCGCTGTTTTCAGCGCGAAAGGCATCATCAAGGCCCGCTGAATTCCCAGTGTTCCTCCACTGTTCTCAGCGGTGATGGCGCCGAGGCTTCAGCTGCATGTCCAACTGTTCCGCAACTGTTTCAGTTGGCTGTCGCGCAGGCAAATCCCCACTGTTCGGCCACTGTTCTCAGTGGGTAAGCCGTTATTTTCCCTTTCTTCAAGGGTCTGGCCCGTTGCAAGCCGGCCTCTGCGCCAGGGCACGTGCGGATCGGCGCGTCTCGTCATCACAATGAAGGGCGACATTCGCAGGCGTGTACGGGATCATCCTGTCCGGAGGGGGAAAATAGGGAACACCGCGGATGGCACGCGGATGGCAGCAGTCGGTCTTCACAGATGCCCCGGTGATTCTATCTTGGGTTGTGCTGGAAGGGGCGAAAGGCAGCTACGGCGCAGAGAACCTTTACCGCGAAGGTGTCTGCCAGCCGGACTGTGGCAAGTGCCCTGTCCCGCCAGCTAGCCGTTGATCTTGAGGAGTCTTTCATCATGAAGATCTCGTCCAGATTTCGTGCAGTCGCGGTTGGCGTCATCGTCGCCGCGGGAGTCGGCATTGCCAGCGCCGCGCAACTCAAGGAGGGTGTGCAAACGCCGCCCGGCGAGCATGAAGTGGCTTTACGCCGCGAACTTGCCGCAGCACGAGCGGAGCTAGAAATTATGCAGCGCGCGGTACGTGACGCAAGCGCCCAGGCACACGCATTGGCAACCACGGTGGCTAAGCAGGCAGCACAAACCCTGAAAGAGCAGCAGCAAATAGACGAAGCGCTGGAGACGGCGCAGCGCGTTATCGAAGACTTTAGGGCCGAAGCCATTCTCTGGGACCGCGAGCAGGCAGCCGGAGCGCACCCCTCCATGGAAGCCTCTCAGCTTGCTGTGAAGCGAGCGCTTGATGAGGAGAGGCGCAAGGTTGAACTGTTGCAACAAGAACTCACCACGGCTCGCCAAACTATCGACGCTCTTAAGACAGACGCAAACCTCGCCGCGGTCGAGAAGACCAACGCCATAAAGGACCGGTCGGTGGCCGAGACCGCTCTAAAGCAAGCTGGAGAAGCACTCGGACTGGAACGCGAACGAGCAGATTCAGCCGTACGCGACCTCGATATCGTCCGCCACGAACGCGATGCTTCAAAGCAGGTCTCGGCAGAGTTGAGTGCGGCGCTGGAACAAGAGCGTGAAAGGGCCGCCGGAGCGCACCCCTCTGTGGCAGCCTCTCAGCTTGCTGCGAAGCGAGCGCTTGATGAGGAGAGGCGCAAGGTGGAACTTCTGCAACAAGAACTCACCACGGCTCGCCAAACTATCGACGCTCTTAAGACAGGCGCAAACGTGGCCGCGGTCGACAAGACCAACGCCATAAAAGACCGATCGGTGGCCGAGACCGCTCTAAAGCAAGCTGGAGAAGCACTCGAACTGGAACGCGAACGAGCAGATTCAGCTGTACGCGACCTCGATATTGTCCGCCAGGAACGCGACGCTTCAAGGCAGGTCTCGGCAGAGTTGAGTGCGGCGCTGGAACAAGAGCGTGAAAGGGCTATCGATCTTGCCCGCAGCCTCAGTGCCGCGCGTAAGGCAATTGACCTCGTGAAGGATAAACGTCGCACTGCGGCTGTGGAGCGCGCGCCGAAAGCCCGTAACCCCGCGAGTGGACTTGGGAATACATTATCGCGTTCGGACGGCCAAACAGGCGGTAAACCGCGCTTGCAGGAAAAACGGAAAGTGAAGGTCCAAAAGTCGCCGCAACCTGTTCTGCGGGCAACCATCGCTCTTCCCGCCGCATTGCTCCCAACGCGACCACCGAAAAAGCTCAACCTGCGCCAGTAGAAAGACCAGGGAGCGTACGCCGCAGAGGAGTATGATGATGAAAAAGTACATCGAGGCCGCGTTGACGATCGGGATCGCAATCGGGCCTGCCTCGGCTCAAGACACAGGCATCGGCGGTAAGGTCGGCGGTCTCGGAGTCGGTGCTGGAGTGAGCGCCGGTTCGCAAGGCGCATCTGTGGGGGCGGGCGCGAGCGTCGGCGGTGTAGGGGTCGGTGCTGGAGTGAGCGCCGGTTCGCAAGGCGCATCTGTGGGGGCGGGCGCGAGCGTCGGCGGTGTAGGGGTCGGTGCTGGCGTGAGCGCCGGTTCGCAAGGGGCATCTGTGGGGGCGGGCACGAGCGTCGGCGGTGCGAGTGGAGCAAACGTTGGAGCTTCGGTCGGCGCAGGTAAGGGCACTCCCGGTAGTCCGGCCGCAGTCACCACAACCACTGCCCCTGCCAAGACCGCCAAGCAATCGATCGTCCTGCCACCCGTTCTCATGCCTTCTAAACCTGGTGAGGGTGACTCCACCAAGGGGTATCCCTTTCGATCTGTTGGATCGCTGAAAGCGAAACCCGGTACGCCAGCTGCGGTCGTGCAAGCCTGCCGCGCGGCGATCATGTCCGCCGCGACGCCGCTTGGCGCCGTCCGTGTCCACGCGGCAAGCGCAGGTGCCTTGCGTCAACGTCGAGGCGCCCTCACGGCGCCGATCGAGGTGCGAATAGACTACGCGAGACAAGGCGGCATCGAAGTTCGGCGGGCGCGAGTCGGCTGTCTCCTCGATGCGGCAGGCAGGGTCACCGCAGTGATATAGCACCAAGCCTGTCAGGCACTTTTCGGGATCCGAGGACAATGCGCCGGCAACCAGCGCAATCTGGTCGTCGAGGCGCATGGCCAGCCGGTGCACGGCGCCGATAAAGGCGTTGCGGCTGCCACGCACCATGCCGACCCCGCAAGCATTCACGCATGGATCCGTCAGCAATTGCGTAAGACCATGATTTGAAAACTCCCTCCTGGAGATTGACTATCGGGAATTGGCGTTCCCTATTCTGGAAGAAATGAAAACTTTGGGAGGAGGAGTGGAGCTTCGGCTGGAAAGCAAGGTGGTGCTGGTCACCGGCGCGACGCAAGGCATCGGCCGGGCGATCGCCGAGACGCTTGCGCACTCAGGCGCCGGCGGCCTGCTGGTCACCGGCCGCGAGCCCGTGCGTGGCAACGACGTGGCGACGGCGCTCTCCCAGGCAGGCACGCCAACCACATTCGTTGCCGCCGATCTGGCTGATACCACGGCGCCGGCGCGGCTGGTGGAGGAATGCGTCGGCCGCTTCGGGCGCATCGACGCGCTGGTCAACGCCGCCGGCCTGACCAACCGCGCCTCGTTTCTCGATGCCGACCTCGACGACTGGGCGGCGCTGTTCGCCGTCAATGCGCGGGCGCCCTTCTTCCTGATGCAGGCGGCCATCACGCAGATGCGCAAGCAAGGTCAAGGCGGCGCCATCGTCAACATCCTGTCGATCAACGCGCATTGCGGCTCGCCGGAACTCGCCGTCTATTCGGCCACCAAGGGTGCGCTCGCTACGCTGACCCGCAACGCCGCCAATGCGCATCGTTTCGACCGCATCCGCGTCAACGGCATCAATGTCGGCTGGACCGACACCCCGGCCGAGCGCAGCATGCAGGCCGAGACGCTCGGGCACGGCCCGGGCTGGATCGACGCCGCCAATGCGTCGCAGCCTTTCGGGCGCCTGCTGGCGGCCGACGAGGTGGCGAACCTCGCGGTCTTCCTGCTCTCCGACGCCTCCGGGCCGATGACCGGCGCCCTGATCGACCAGGAGCAATGGGTCGTAGGGGCGAACCGGTGAAGGCTGCTGTCGCAGCTCTCGAAGCAATCGGCCCGGCACTGCTTAGCCGGCTTCCTTCCCCGGGTCCAAAAACCGTCTTACGACCGGACGGCGCTGGCCCGCAGGAAATAGCCTGGCGGACTGGATCGCCATCAACGATTTCCGCACGGCCCACAGCCGGTCTCGACGGCCTGCTCTGCGACGATCCGATGGCATTCGTCAGACAGCTTTGCGCATTGCCGACCAGTCGCACGGTTGAAGCGGACCGCACAATCGGCATAGTAGGTCGCCACGACCAGGGGAGAGCAATATGAAGCTCGGACTGCTCACCGCACCGTTTGCCGATACCCCCCTCGCCGATGTCGCCGACTGGGCAAGTTCTGCCGGCTTCGAGGCGCTGGAGATCGCCTGCTGGCCGAAATCCTCCGGCGCCGCCCGGCGCTATGCCGGCACCAGCCATATCGACGCCGCCTCGACCTCGGCCTCGAAGGCGAAGGAAATCGCGGCCGCAATGACGGAAAACAAGCTGTCGATCTCGGGCCTCGGCTTCTACCCCAATCCGCTGCATCCCGATGCCACCCACCGCAAGACCGTCATCGACCATCTGAAGAAGGTGATCGTGCTGGCGAGCCATATGGGCGTTCCGCTGGTCAGCACCTTCTGCGGCGGCGACGCTGCAAAAACCATCGACGCCAACTGGCAAGAGGCACTGACAGTCTGGCCCGATATCATCGCCCATGCGCGCGACAACGGCGTCAAGCTGGCATTTGAGAACTGCCCGATGATCTTCAGCTATGACGAGTGGCCGGGCGGGCACAACATCGCCTATTCGCCTTATATCTGGCGCCGCATCCTCGAGGCGTGGGACGGCGACGTCGGCATGAACTTCGACCCGTCGCATCTGGTCTGGCAGATGATCGACCAGGCCCGCTTCATCAAAGAATTCGGTCCGCACATGCTGCATGTTCATGCCAAGGACCTGATGATCGATCATGATGGACTTTACGAACGCGGTATTCTCTCGGCCGGCATGGGCTGGCAAGTGCCGCGCATGCCGGGGCTTGGCGATGTCGACTGGAATGTGATCTTCTCCGGCCTTTACCGGGCCGGCTACGACGGGCCCATCATCATCGAGCACGAGGACCGGCGGTTTGAGGGGAGCGATGAAAGCCTCAAGCGCGGCTTTCTGCTGGCCCGCGACGTGCTGCGCCCCTTCGTGAAATGAGCCCCTTTTCGAACTGAAACGAGATCAATGTGGAGGAAGACTGGAATGAAAAAATATCTGGCAATGGTCCCGCTGCTTGCCGGCGCGGCGTTTCTGGCTTCGGTGGGCGTCTCGTCCGCTGAAGCCAAATACACGATCGGCGTTTCCAACACGGTGCAAGGCAGCTCGAGGACATCCGCAACCTGATCAGCGCCAAGGTCAACGCCATCGTCGTCAACCCGGCCGATCCGGCCGGCATCAAGTCAGCCCTCGAAGAAGCCACCAACGCCGGTATCGTCGTCGTCGCCGTCGACCAGGCGGTCACCGAGCCCTCGGCCTATATCATCTCCAACAACCAGGAGCAGTACGCCTATCTCGGCGCCAAATGGCTGTTCCAGCAGATCGGCGGCAAGGGCGACGTCGTCTATATGCGCGGTGCCGCCGGCGCCTCGGCCGACAGCGATCGCGACAAGGGTTTTAAGAAGGCGCTTGCCGAATTCCCCGATGTGAAGGTCGTGCATGAGGTCTTCACCGGCTGGCAGCAGGATCAGGGCAAGCAGCAGATCCTCGATTTCATCGCCACCGGATCGCCCTTCAACGGCATCTGGACCTCGGGCATCGACAATGTGATCGTCGACGCGCTGGTCGAGTCGCAGACGCCGCTGGTGCCGGTGGTCGGCGCCGACAATGCCGGCTTCGTCGGCCAGCTGAACTCGGTCGAAGGCCTTGTCGGCGCGGCGGTGACCAATCCCGGTTCGATCGGCGGTGCCGGCGTGACGCTGGCTCTGCAGATCCTGAACGGCAAGAAGCCGGCGGAGCAGACCGTGCTGGTCGAGCCGCAGCTTTGGGAGAACGCCACCGAAGAGGGCAAGGCCAAGCTGAAGAGCGTAGCCGATCCGTCGCTGAGCCCGGAATGGCCGGTCTCGATCTCCATTCCGGAGTGGACCACCTACACCAAGGACCAGATCATCGCCTGCAAGGGCCCGGGCGAGTAAATATGGGCTTTCGCTGCAGACCATGACCGTTTCCAACTTGTGCGGAGACGGTCAATTGCCGAGGTTGACGCCGCCCCTCTCGCCCTGCCGGGCACTTCTCCCCGTATAGTGACGGGGAGAAGGGGCCGGCCGCAGCTCCGGCGCTCTTCCTGCGACGGTGATGATTGGCGAAACCGGCGATGACAGCGCCCTCTCCCCGTCTCTATACGCGGAGAGGATGCCGGCAGGCAGGTGAAGGGCGGCGCCAGCGCGAAATGATTTGAGCCGGCATAAATCGAGAGCAAAGCGATTTGACTACAAACCCCCTCCTGGACGCCACCGGCGTCGTGAAGACCTACGGCGCAGTGGTGGCGCTGCGCAACGCGTCGCTGTCGGTCCTGCCGGGTGAGGTTCACGCCCTGATGGGCGCCAATGGCGCCGGCAAATCGACGCTCGTCAAGATCCTGACCGGCGCCACCCGCGCCGATGCCGGGCATATCCTGATCCGCGGCGAAGCCCGCGACGTGCGCTCGCCCGCCGATGCGCGCCGCGCCGGCCTGCTTCCCGTCTATCAGGAACCGTCGCTCATCCCCGATCTCGACGTCGCCTCCAACCTTCGCCTGACCGACACGCCGGTCGAGCCGTTCCGCGCCTGGGTGCGCGAACTCGGCATTCCCGACCTCGACATCCGCGAGACTGCGCGCGACATCCCGCTTGCCGTGCTGCGCGTGCTCGATCTGGCGCGGGCTTTGGCGGTCGAGCCCGACGTTTTGCTGCTCGACGAGATGACCGCGGCACTGCCGGCAAACCTGGCCGAAAAGGTGCTCGAAGTCGTGCGCAGCCAGGGCGACAGCGGCCGTTCGGTGATCTTCATTTCCCACCGCTTTGTCGAGATATCGGCGCTTTGCGACCGCGCCACCGTGCTTCGCGACGGCGAGACCGTCGGCGTCGTCGACATCGAGCCGGGCGTCGAGGAGCGCATCGTCGAGATGATGCTCGGCGCCAGGATCGAGAAAACACGCGTGGCGGCGCGCCAGGCGAGCCAGGCCGCTTCGCCTGGGGATAGCCGCCCGCGCCTCGGCGTGGCGAACCTTCGTGTCGGCACCAAGCTCAACGACGTCTCGTTTGATCTGGCCAACGGCGAGGTCGCGGGCATCGTCGCGCTCGAGGGCCAAGGCCAGGACGAGCTCTTCGCCGCGTTGGCCGGCTCCATCCGCCCGTCCGGCGGCACCATCGAGGTGGACGGGAAGCCGGTGAAATTCGCGCATCCGGCCGATGCGATCCGCGCCGGCATCGCCTATGTGCCCGGCGACCGCACCGAGGCTTTGACCATGCAGCGTTCGGTGCGCGAAAACATCGCGCTCCCCTTCAGCGCCGCCTTGCGCAACTGGGGGCCGATCAACATGGCGCAGGAACGCTCCAGGGTCGTCAGTGCGATCGAGCGGCTGCAGATCGACACACGCGCCCAGCGCGAGGTGCAGCGCCTGTCCGGCGGCAACCAGCAGAAGGTGACGATCGCCCGCTGGATCGCCGCCGAAGCACAGACCATCCTCTGCTTCGACCCGACGCGCGGCATCGATGTCGGCACCAAGCAGGAGATCTATAAGCTGCTGCGCGAACTCGCCGACCAGGGCAAGTCGGTGCTGTTCTATACATCCGAGCTCGAGGAGGTGCAGCGTGTCTGCGATCGCGTCATCGTCATTTTTGGGGGGCGCGTCGTCGACGTCTTCCCCGTCGAACTCGCCGACGAGCCGGCACTGATGCGCGCCGCCTACGGCTTGCCGCGCGGCGCCAAGGAGGACGTCGGCATCCTTGCCGATATCCACTCGAGCCCGGTGGCGAAACCTTGACCCGCCTCGTCCGTCGCCAGGGCTGGGTCGCCGGCCTGCTTGTCCTCTTCGTGGTCCTGTTCGTGATCACCAGGCTCATCCAACCGGGCTATGGCAGCGGCGATTTCGGCTCGTTGGTGCGCGCGGTGCTGCCTTACGCCTTTGCCGTGGCCGCCCAGACGATTGTCGTCATCGCCGGCGGCATCGATCTTTCCGTCGGCGCCATGATGGCGCTGACCAGCGTCACCGCCGCCTCGATGATGGACGGCGCCAGCGAGGAATATGCGCTTTTCGTCGTGCCGTTCGTGCTGACCATGGGACTGGTGCTGGGCGCCGTCAACGGCATGCTGATCGTCGTCACCCGCGTGCCCGACATCGTCGTCACGCTGGCCACCCTCTTCGTCCTGCAGGGCGCGGCGCTGCTGGTCCTCGGTGCGCCCGGCGGCGCGGTGGCCGAATGGCTGAGGGCGACCATCGTCGGGACAGTCCCGATCCCGGGGCTGCCCGGGATTTCTGCCTGGATACCGAAGGCGCTGGTGCTGCTGGTCGTCTGCCTCTGCATCATCTGGATACCGCTCAAGCGCTCAAAACTCGGTCTTTCGATCTACGCCATCGGCAGCAGCGAGCTCGCGGCATTTCGCAGCGGCGTGCCTGTCGCGCGCACCAGGATCATCGCCTATGCGCTGTCGGGGCTTTTCGCTGCCATGGGCGGGCTGGCGCTGACCATGAGCACAGGCATCGGCGCCCCCATTCCCGGCCCTTATCTTCTTGCCAGCGTGGCGGCGGTCGTGCTCGGCGGCGTCGCACTTGGCGGCGGCAAGGGCGGATTGCTCGGCCCGATCGTCGCGGTCTTCGTGCTGCGGCTGGTACGCACCGACCTGACGCTGCTGGCCATCGATCCCAACGTCACAGCGATCATCGAGGGCGCGATCATGGTCGCCGTCGTCATGTTCGGCGCCTTCATCACAATGCGGAGCCGCCCATCATGAGCAATGCCGCCACGGTCTCTCAACCCGTACCCTTCGGCCGCCGCCTCAAGCGGTTCATGGCCGACCGGCCGCTGATCCCGCTGATCATCCTGCTGGTCATGCTGGTGGTGATCCTGCAGATCCTGCGCCCCGGCATCGTCAATGAGCGGTGGCTCGCCAACACCGTGAAGTTCGCCATCCCGCTGGCGATTCTTGCCGGCTGCCAGACCATGACCATGCTGACCGGCGGCATCGACCTGTCGGTCGGTACGGTGGCGACGATGAGCGCCTTCATCATGGCGACGCAGGTCGTCAATCATGACCCGGCGGTGGCGATCCTCATCGCATTGGTGCCGGCGGTGCTGATCGGCCTGGTCAACGGCATCGGTGTCGGCGTCTTTCGCGTGCACCCACTGATTATGACGCTCGGCACCAGCCTGATCGGCACCGGCTGCCTGCAGGTCTATCAGCGCACCGTCATCGCTTCGGGCGCCAAGATCCCGCCCTTCCTGGCCTGGCTCGGCACCGGCCTCACCTATGGCGTGCCCAATGCGCTGCTGCTGTTCGTGCCCATCGCCGTCCTCATCGTCTTCACCTTGCGCCGCACCGGCTTTGGCCGCCTGCTTTACGCTGTCGGCGACAATGAAGGAGCAGCACGCCTGTCCGGCGTCCGCTACTGGCAAGTCATCACAGCGCTCTACGTCATCTCGAGCGTGCTCGCCGGCATTACCGGGCTGCTCTATATCGGCCTGATCAAGGCGCCGTCGCTGTCGCTGGCCGAACCGCTGGTGCTGCCTTCGGTGGCCGCCGCCGTGATCGGCGGCACCTCGATCTTCGGCGGCCGCGGCGGCTACACCGGCACCATCATCGGGGCGCTGATCCTCACCGTTCTGACGACACTGCTGACCATCCTGCAAATGCCCGAAGGCGCGCGGCGGATTCTGTTTGGGCTGATCGTGCTGTTTGTGACGGCGGCTTATTTGCGGATTATCGAGGATCGGTAGGGGGCGTTGAGACGTACGGCTGCTCTTGCACCGATGGCGACTTATGTCTGTCAGACTGCGAATGGCAGCTTTGCGCCCAATCTCAGCCGTTCGTCGACGCTCAGCTCGATCCCGAGTCCCGCCGTTCGCTCAGTCGTTATGATGGGCTCGAGTCAATACCGTGCAATCCAATGGGTTGGCGGCTATCCGCCGGCATGATCCCGTCGGAAGAGCGAATTCGAACCAACGGCCGCTCGATGAACAGTCGAGATCTCTACCGGTGGGCTCGCGGGGAGCTGCTGACACCAAACTCAACCTAATTCGGATCGGGCTATAAGGCATTTGCCGAATATGGCGGCGCCGTCGCATCTTTCTGCTTGCCG
>NZ_JBSPKW010000017.1:0-151426 GCF_053848065.1 Mesorhizobium sp. BHscii
CCTGCTGGATCTGGACACGATCGAGCGCGACAAGCGGAAGCTCGCTCTCGATATCAAAGTCCATACGGACACGGCGCCGCGTAGCTTCCTCGGCCATCAGGTCACGCGCTTCGGCAATGACGCTCGGGATCGGTGTGCTGGTTCTCATTTCAAGGGATGGTCTGAACAAGGCGCGGATGCGGCCCACGACATCGGCGGCGGAGTTGGCGTCCCGGATGATGCGCTCGGCCGTGGTCTTCGCACGAACGACGTTAGGGGGCTCGGCGGCCAGCCAACGGTAGCAGGCGTGTGAGTTGGCCACAATGGCCGCCAATGGCTGGTTCACCTCATGCGCGATAGACGCCGAAAGCTCAGCAAGGCTCGCCGCCTGGCTCGCCCGTGCAAGACCCTCTTGCGCCAGACGCAGCTGTTCTTGCGTCCGAACCTCACTGTCAATGTCCAGGCAGATGACATTCCACTGCACAATGGCGCCCTCGGTGTTGCGCATCGGCGCCGCGCGCGTGTCGACCCAGAGATATTCGCCATCGAAGCGCCGCAGACGGTGCTTCCGCGAGTATGGCTCGCCGGTGGATAACGAATGGGCGTACTGCTCCTTGACTCCCGCGACGTCGTCGGGATGAACGCCAGCGTCGAGTGTGCCGGCCAACCGGGACTTTCCCGCGCCGTCCAATTCTTCAAGGTTGTATCCGAGGAATTCGCGGAGCTGCTGGCTGCGATATATCGGCTCACCATCGGGCGCGGCGCAATCGATCATTACGGGCAGCGTTTCGACGAGCTGCCAGAGCGAGCGTTCCCTTTCTCGCAGCGCTTCCTGAGAAATCATAAAATCGTGGATGTCGACGTTGGCACCGTACCACCGGATTATGCGACCACTCTCATCGCGAAGCGGATCCGCGCGTCCCTCTGTCCAGCGATATGAACCATCCCATCGACGGTTACGAAACTTCAGCTCGAACGGTTCACCCGTGCTGAAGGAATGGGTTAGGGCTCCCAGCAAAACGGCCCTGTCATCCGGATGGACGATGGTTTCAATGGCGCCCGGCAATCCTGCCTGAGCATCAAAATATTCCAGCTTCAGACCGATATAGTCCACCATGGTTTTGTTGATGTATGCTGGCTCGCCGCCTGGCGTTACGCACCAGATCTGCGTTGGCACCGTGTCTATGAGCTGCTGAAGCTGCCGCTCGCTGCTTCGCAGCGCCTCTTCGACGCGTAGCTGATCGTCGACGTCGTGTGAGAGGCCGTACCACTGGACGATGCGTGCGCTCTCATCCAGCAGTGGCTCCGCGCTGCCTTCCACCCAGCGGTACACGCCATCACCACGCCGCAGGCGATACTTCTTGGAGAAGCGCTCGCCAGTGACGAAGGAATGGTTGAGCGCTTCCCTAAGGCTGTTCGCATCATCGGGATGGACGGCGGCTTCTATGATGGCTGCCAGCCGGCTCATGCCCGGCTTGTCTGCATCTGCTTTGTCCAGGCCGAGAAAATTCACCAGTCGCTTGTTGAAGAAGGTCGGCTCGCCCTCCGGGCTCAACCGCCAGAGCAGGCTCGGAACCATATCCACGAGTTGCGAGAGTTCCCGCTCCCGGTCGCGCAGCGCTTCCTGCGCGCGCATCTCATCGTCGATGTCGATAGAAATTACGAACCATTGCACAATCACTCCGCCTTGATCCCGCACCGGCTCGGCGCGGCCATCAACCCAGCGATACGCGCCGTCCCCACGACGCATACGATACTTCATGGAGTAGGGCTCGCCGGTAACGAGGGAGTGGCGGACTGCCTCCAGCAGGCGGGCTGCATCTTCGGGATGGACGAGAGACTGTATGGCTGCCGCCAGCCGGCTCATGTCCGGCTTGTCCACTTGCGCTAGGTCGTTCAACCCGACGAAGTCAAGCAAGCGCTTGTTGAAGAAGGTCGGCTCGCCTTCGGGCGTCAGACGCCTTATCTGGACGGGGACCATGTTCACGAGCTGCGAGAGTTCCCGCTCCCGGTCGCTCAACGCTTCCTGTGCGCGCACCTCATCGTCGATGTCGAGAGAGACTCCGTACCACTGCACAATCGATCCGTCTTGATCACGCCGGGGCTCCACCCTGCACTCCGCCCAGCGATAAGCGCCATCTTTCTCAAGCCAACGAAACCGCATCGCGGAGCCGCCGCCGATTTCGAAACAATTCCGTAACGTGCGCTGCACCTCGGGAGCATCGTCGGGATGAATCAGCTCTTGCAGCAATTTTTCGATGCTCGGCTCCTCGAGAGCGTCGAAATTCGGGATAACGGAACGGAAATGGTCCTGGTATCGCTTGTTGAAGTAGACCGGCCCGCCCGCAGGGGTTGCGCTCCAGACGCGGACCGGCACGGCGTCGATCATCTCCTGAAGCTGCCGCTCGCTCCGCCGCAGCGCCTCTTCGGCGTGCATCTGATCGTCTATGTCGTGGCAGAGGCCGTACCACTGGACGATGCGTCCGCCCTCATCCCGCATCGGCTCCGCGCGGCTCGACATCCAGCGGTAGACGCCGTCGGCGCGGCGCAGGCGACACCTCATGGAAAACCGCTCGCCGGTGACGAGGCAGCGGTTTAGGGCGTCCCTAAACTCCGCTGCGTCGTCCGGATGGACGGTCTCTATGACCGCATCCAGTCGGCTCATGCCCGGCTTGTCCGTGTCCGCTACGTCCATACCGAGGAAATCGACCATGCGCTTATTGAAGAAGGTCGGCTCGCCGTCGGATGTTAGACGCCAGACGTGGCTCGGAACCATGTCCACGAGCTGCGAGAGCTCCCGCTCCCGGTCGCGCAATGCCTCCACGCTTTGCCGCAATGTGCGCACCGCCAGCTGGTGCTGCCGGGATATGGCGGCCACGATGAGCGCCGAAAATGCCGAGATGGCCAGAAAAAGCTGCAGCATGACCTGCCTGTGCCTCTGGGACTCGGGATCGCCGGCAAATTGGCTGGCGCCGGATATTGTAAATACCGCCGTAATCAGAGCGAGGAGGATCAAGGAGACGGCAGCGCCTTTGAATTCAAAGCGCACTGCAGCCCAAAGTAGAGGCGGCATGATGATGTAGGCGAAGGGCAGGTAACCGCTCAGGGAAAGGGCAGCGACACCAAGAAAGATCAGCCCCAGGACGCAAACTTCCATCCACAGCGCGGCCGAGAGCTCAGCCTTGCCGCGCCAGTTCTGGAACACGACCAGCGCCAGTGGGGCCACGATCAAGACTCCGGTGGCGTCTCCGATCCACCATAGAGGCCAAGCCGCCGCGAAGGTTTGCGATTGTATGCCAAACCACGCAAGTGTCGCGCTTCCTACCGTCGCGCTTATAACCGGCGCAATTCCAGCGCCCACTACGACGAACGCGAGAACTTCCTGCAAGGTGTCCAGCCGAACCCGCTGCCACAAGGCCCGCTTTACGAGCCATGCCCCGGCGGCCGCTCCAAGAGCGTTGCCGGCATAGATCAGGAAAGCCGCAGGCAACGGGCTGTGGAACCACAAGAAATTACTGAACAGTTCAGCCAGACACCCCGCCAGCACCCACCACGGCCAGCTCTGCCTGGGGGCGAAGACAAGCGTCGCGATGAAAAGCCCGCCTGGAGGCCAAATGGAAATGCCTGTCCCAGGTACGATTGCGAGCGATTGGGCAAATCCGCAGCCCAAGACATATGCCGCAAAAAAGAGTCCCAGGTGCAAGAATCGGGGGCGGTGCGACCAGACGCACATCATCGGCTGCTCCTACCGCACAAAAGCTCGGGACCGTCGGCGCTTCGTATAGCACTACTTCTGAACATCTGGCTGGCAAAAATCACGCCCTAAGATCTGGGCTGGCGAACTCAGTTCCCCTACTCTAATTCCGCCATGCCCCAGCCGCACCTCATGGAAATCCATGCATTGCCCTGGCAAGTGGCCGCCGCGCCCCTCTGCGGAAATGCCAGAGTAGGCCGCGCTCCCTGCAAGCCACCTTCCGCCCTTCTGCTTCCGCCGATACTGCGTCGGCTCTACATCGCCCGCGACACCGATGCCGCGGGCGCTTCACCAGAAGTCGACCCAACCCGTGATGATTGCCAGAGCCTCTTCCAATTTCGCGAGCGTGCGCGGCAGTCTGGTCGCACCGCGGCGGAAGACGAATACATAATCTACCCTCGGGCGAACTCGGGTATCTGGAACCGCCGCCGGTAGGCACCTGGCGTCATCCCGGTAGTGCGCTTGAACAGCCGGCGGAAGAACGCGGCATCCTCATAGCCAACGCGCCAGCTGATCTCGTCGACGGGCGAACTGGTACGCTCCAGCCTGCGTTTGGCGTCCTCGATGCGCAGGCGCTGCACGTAGGCTATAGGCGCAAGGCCCGTCGCGGCGGCGAAACGTCTTTTGAAGGTACGCTCGGCGAGCTTCGACCGCCTGATCATCTCGTCGACCGGATTGGCAACCGAGAAGTGGTTCGTCAGCCAGGCCTGCGCGCTCTGGATCTCGGCGTCGCCGTGGTCGCTCCTGCCCTCGAAGATAATGTAAGGGGCCAGTCCGTCCTGATGCCATTGCAGCGCGAACATGCGCGCGACTTCCTGCGCGACCGTGGCGCCCACGTGATGGGCGATCAGATAGAGCACCATGTCGTGCCAGGTATTCGACGCGCCTGAACTGATCAGGTCTTCGCGCAGACCAGAGATCACCAGCACACGCTCGGGATGGATCGGCACGGCCGGGAAGCGGGCCGCGAACTCGTTCGCGTAGCCGAAATGCACAGTGGCATCCTTGCCGTCGAACAGTCCCGTTTCGGCCAGAAGGAAGACGCCCGAACAGGCGGAGCAGAGCCGCGCGCCGCCATCGTGCATGCGCTGGACCCAGTCCACCAGACGCGGGTAGCGACCCGTTTCCCATCCAGCCGGTTTCAGCAGGACAGACGGGACGATGAGGATGTCGCACGCCGCGACATCATCGATCGCACACTGCACGTAGATGGGGACGCCGCTGGCAAGCCGTAGCGCTCCTGCCTCCTCTCCGACGATCTCCACCTGAAAGGGATGCTCGGCCCCGGGGCTAGCGATCCCCATCATCGAGACCCCGTTCATGACGTCGTAGATGCCTGCCAGCGTCGAGATGACCGCATCCGGCAGCGCGACGAGACAAACCCGCAGCGGTGCCGACCGAATTGGTTTCGCCTGTTGGGTCATAGCGACCTTTCACGCCGCGCCACGAAAATGCGCCCGACATGGCACGAAAGGACCGATTGCGGGCGATAGCGGCTCTGTCGCGCAGCCTGCCGAAAGACCTACACCACAGTCGCTTCTGAACACAACTCAAGCATTTGAAGGAACAGCAGGATGCTGGACATACAAAAAATCGACGAGGCGAGGCTCGAGGCATTCGCCACACGGGCAATTGGCGACCTGACGGCCGGTTATACCGGGGTGATGGTCAGCCTGGGCAGCAAGCTCGGCCTCTATCAGGCAATGGCTGGGGCCGGCCCACTGAGCGCGAAGGAAATTGCCACGCGGGCGAACTGCGCCGAGCGCTACGTTGCCGAATGGCTGAACGCGCAGGCGGCCGGTGGCTACGTCGCCTATCACGGGCTGAGCAACACATATGAGCTCCTGCCGGAGCAGGCGATGGTGCTGGCAGATGAGGACAGCCCAGTCTACATCCCGCACGCATGGAATGTGCCGGCGTCGATGTGGTTCGACGAGGCGAAGGCCTTGAATGCATTCCGCACCGGCAAAGGTGTGGCCTGGGGCGAACATGACGGACGGCTCGCCTGTGGCTCGGCCGCTTTCTACCGCAACGGCTACCGCGCCAGCCTGGTGCCGCAATGGCTGCCAGCGCTGGAAGGCGTCGTCGCAAAGCTCGAGACGGGCATAGCGGTTGCCGATGTCGGTTGCGGCCATGGCCATTCGACGTTGCTGATGGCCCAAGCGTTCCCGAACTCGCGTTTCCACGGGTTCGATACGCATGCCGCCTCACTTGACGAGGCACGGCGGAATGCTGCGGCGGCGGGCGTATCCGACCGCATCGACTTCGCGCTTGCAAGGGCCGACGATTATCCGGACGGCCAGTACGGCCTGATCTGCTTCTTCGACATCCTCCACGATCTCGGCGATCCGGTCGCCGCCGCTCGCCATGCGGCCAAGGTGCTGGCGCCCGGCGGCACGGTGCTGCTGGTCGAGCCGTTCGCCCACGACCACGTGAGGGACAACCTCTCGCCGGTGGCGCAACTTTACTACTCGGCGTCGACAATGATCTGCTGCGCGCACGCCATTTCCGAGGGCGGCAACATGGTGCTCGGGGCCCAGGCGGGACAAGCGCGCCTTGCCGAGGTGTTCCGCAAAGCAGGCTTCACGCACTTCCGCCGCGCCGCCGAAACCCCATTCAATCTCATCTTCGAGGTACGGCGTTGAGCGCCGCATCCCGTCGTATCGACCACGAAAGACACGACCCATGAGAAAGACATTCGTAGATGTGGTGCTGGCCGCAGCCGCGGCAATGCGCACCAGGCGGCAGACGCGCCGCAACGCAAGGATGCTTCAGCACCTCTCGGATGCGCAGCTCAAGGACACCGGCCTGACTCAATCTGGCGCGTCCACAGCGCCGGGACGGGACCGTTCGACCGCTGACCGGCGGTCCGACCTGACAAGCTCAATCTCCTAATGCAGCCGACCCAAGATCCGGGCGGTTCCTTCTTCGCGACGTGAAGGGCGCGCGAGGCAGTCAACCTTTTCCTTCGATCAGACAGTGAAAGACAGGAAGACGAAATGAGAAAGACCTTTGCAATCGCCGCACTTGCCGGCGCAACCCTGATGGGTGCCGTTTCCTTTGCCGCGGCGCAGGAACTGCCTTCAGTCGAGAAAGCCTACAAAGAGATGGAGGCGATCTTCGGCGTGGTGCCCACGCACATGAAAGCTTATCCCAAGTCGGCGATCGCCGGCGCATGGGCCATGACCAAGGGCCTCGAAATCGACGGCGACAACGCGCTGGAGCCTAAGGTCAAGTCGCTCATCAACCTGGCGGTGGCCGCGCAGATTCCATGCCGCTACTGCACTTGGTTCGAGACCGAGATGGCCAAGGCCCACGGCGCGACCGACGAAGAGGTAGCCGAGGCCGTGACGCAGGCGGCTTATGTCCGCCACTGGAGCACGGTCCTCAACGGCCTCCAGATCGATCTCGAGACCTTCAAGACCGAACTCGGCCCCAAGTGATCGCATACTGCGCCCGGCTCGATTGCCGGGCGCAGTATGCCCAGGATCGAATCGTAGTGGTACCCAATGGAAATCCTCATCAACGCGGCGAACATCCTTTACGTGACGGCCTACTTCACGATGGACATGTTGCGCCTGCGTATCCTCACGGTGACGGCGGCGACCTGCCTCGCCGTCTATTTCTACAGCCAGCCGGTTCCGATGCTCAATGTAGTCGCCTGGAACGTGTTCTTCATCATGTTGAACCTGACCCAGATCGTCCGGCTCGTGTGGGCCAGATACCGAAACGGGCGGATTGGAGCGTGATCGCCCGGCTTGCCACGACGTACGCTTCGTCCCGCAAGGCCGACATAGACGATACTTGCACGAGCTTCCGCCCTCCACCAAAGCCGCAACGCAACATATTCGGTCTTATGACCAGCGGGCTGGTGACCGAACGTGCTCGATACGTTGATGACCGCCCCCTTCGCCGCTGCCAGATGCGGAAGCGCTGCCGCCGCCAAAAGGCTTGGACCAACGACATTCACGGCAAAGATGTTCGTGATCTGCTCAGTGGTAGCATGACTGCGCCGCCGGCTCTTTCGAGTAGGCGGAGCAGTGCTTCTTGTACGAGCTGAGCTGGGGGTGGTGCCCAGGCTTTAGTCGCCGCTGGGTGTCGTCAGTTCCGTTTCGTCGGTATCGAGGACAAACACGGCCAGCAGCCGAGCGGGCTCGGTTGCGCTGGCGTTTTCGCTGACACCGTGGCGGTCGCCGGGGAATTCCGAAAAGCTCTCGCCGGCGCGATAGGTCGTTACCGGCCCATCGTTGACCTGGCTGCGGATCGCCCCCTCGAGAACCGTGGCATAAATGAATGCCGAGTTGGGATGAGTATGCGCCGCCGAAGTGTCGCCGGGCTCATACTCCACAAGCACGGCGCGCATGCTCTTGCCCGGCACGTTGGGCAGCGGCTGGTCATAGACCAGAGTGACTTTGTCGGCGGCCAGTGCGCCGGACGCGAGGGTGGTTGCCAGGGCAACGGTGCAGAGGATGGTCCTAATCATGGTCTTGGCTCCAGTTTTGCGGTTGAGGATGGATTGGGCGATCGCCGGCCGTGGGCAGGC
The DNA here is from genome assembly GCF_053848065.1 of Mesorhizobium sp. BHscii. NCBI lineage: Bacteria > Pseudomonadati > Pseudomonadota > Alphaproteobacteria > Hyphomicrobiales > Phyllobacteriaceae > Mesorhizobium > Mesorhizobium sp. BHscii. The sequence goes on from NZ_JBSPKW010000017.1 coordinate 8,277, forward strand.
CGGTTGCGAAGGTGGCGGCAAGGCGCCCGCCAAGACATCGCGGCGTAGTGCTCCAGCGGGAGAGGAAAGTCGTCTTCATCGTTTCGCTCCTTCGCGTTTGAGCTTTAGGCCCGCGCGACATCTTGGCGACGCGCGGGCCTCGGCGGAGGCTGATCAGTGCCGTTGGGGCGAGGCGCGGGCGAGCCAGTCTTCGAAGCGCACTGCGCCGATACGCGGCTGGCCACCGGGGACGAGCGAGCCGTCGTCCAGCTCCGTACCGAAATAGAGCGCGTGAGGATCCGCGATCACCTGGCGCGGATCATTGGTCGCTTTCAGGAATCGCGCCACAAGTTCGTTGAAGCGCACCCGCTCTGGCCCGGCAATCTCGATCATGCCGTTGGCCGGCGTCGCAAGCGCGACGTCCGCCATGACATCGGCGACGTCGTCAGACGCGATCGGCTGAAAAGATACGGATGGCAGGTGGACGGCTTCTCCGACCATTGACGACTGGGCGATGCCGCCCAGGAACTCGAAGAACTGCGTCGAGTGAACAAGCGTGTAGGGAATCCCGGAGCTCCTGATCAGGTTCTCCTGGGCCGCCTTGGCGCGCATATAGCCACTGTGCGGCAGGCGCTCGGTCCCTACTACCGAGAGCGCGATGTGGTGCTTCACACCAGCCGCCGCTTCCGCAGCGAGCAGGTTGCGGCCAGAGGTCTCGAAGAACTCCAGAACGGCCTTGTCCTCAAATGACGGCGAATTCGCCAGATCGATGACGACCTGCGCTCCAGCGAGGGCCTCGGTCAACCCCTCGCCGGTAATGGTGTTGACGCCGGTGTTCGGCGACGCCGCGAGCACTTCATGGCCCTTCTTACGCAGCCTATCGACCGTCTTCGAGCCAATAAGTCCGGTTCCACCTATGACGACGATTTTCATGTCACTCTCCTGTTCTGATTTCGAAAATGATCTGTTTGGAATACTGCCAACGGCTCCTCGGAGGCGCCTCGGCCGCATGCTGGGACTCGTCAAGGCGCGGGAGATGCCTCACCGAATACCGTTTTCGCTGCCTCCCCTCGCTCGGCCATGGACTGCACGACCGCCGACGTGGCCTTGCAGTCGGCCGAGCCATAGATCACGCAGAACGGAGGCGATCTTCTCGAGGAAATCGCTGAGAGGTCGGCCAGCGTGGCCCGGGTCACGGGGCGCTGCGGTGATGGTATTGCCACGAAGGTTCGGCGACGCCGCCACGACTTCGTGACCCTTCTTGCGCAGCCTCTCGACCGTCTTTGATCGGCTGTAACGGGTGCCGCCAATAACCACGATTTTCATGTCGATGTCCTCGTCGTCTCTATGAGATTTTGGACTTTGCCGAATCCAGCCGGCGCGAGGCGGTCAGTTCGTCATTGTGCCGATGCGGCTTCCTCGATGAGCGAGGCGACCTTGTCGGGATGCGAGACCATCAGGGCGTGGGAAGCGCCTTCGATAACCACGGTCTTCACGGCGTGCGCACGCTCGGCCATAAACTTCATGACCGCCGGCGGGATATTGCGATCGGCCGAGCCGTAGATCGCGTAGGACGGAATTGTCTTCCAGGAGGGGACGCCCGAGGCCTCGGCCAGCGCGGCTTCCGTCACAGGTCGCTGGGTTACCGCCATCAGGCTAGCCTCCGCCGTCGATACGTCGGCTGCGAACTGCTCGTGAAACTTTTCGGGCTGGATGTAGAGATCCTGTCCTCCACCAGGCAGTGCGACCGGCAGAAGCGCATTGCCCAGCGTGCTGCCTGGGAATTGTCCTGAAAGCGTGAGGCTGGATTCGCCGATATCCGGCGCAAAACCCGCTACATAGACTAGGGCCTTCACGTTCGCATTGCCGTTGGCGGCCTCGGTGATGACCGGTCCGCCGTAGGAATGGCCAACGAGCACGACGGGTCCGTGGATTGATCCGATGACGGCCGATACGGCCGCCGCGTCGCCTGCAACGCTGCGAAGCGGATTGGCCGCGGCGATGGCTGCATAGCCATCGCTGTTCAGCTCGGCGATGACCGCGTTCCAACTCGACGATTCCGCGAAGGCGCCGTGCACAAGCACGATCGTCGGCTTCGCATCGGGATCGGCTGCATGTGCAAATGTGTTGCTCGAGAGGGCAACCGCTATAGCAGCCGACAATATTCCGATGAGATTGCGCATCGTCTTCTCCACCAAGGCCGGGGGGTGGCCGGTGCGCAGAGAATGGGCCAATCCGGCGCACGAGCCTATTCTACGCAGGCATCTGTCGGGCGATGCTAAGGTGTAGGTCGACTGGGCGCGGTGATGGTGGAAAGTATCGAAGCGCTTGGGTCACAGCGTGCTTCGGGATAGGGCACCCGCCCTTCCGGTAGATAGCCGGTCGGCGCTGAAGACGGGCAGATGATTATCTGAACGACGGCGCGCATAAGAGCCGCGTTGCTCCAACGCAATCGGACGCCATGCAAGAAGCCCTAAATTCTCTGCAAGATCAGAACAGATCAAGCCGCCGCTCAGGTGGCCGGCCGTTTCATTAAGCTGGGCGAATCCACCGAGACTAAAGCAAAACTAAACCGCGGTATGGCTCGCCCTCACCCTCGATCCAATCGACCGCGAATGCCCGTCAAGATACCGTCTTCACACGACTAAGGTAGATCAATCCGCCTCCGCGGGACGATTCTGACGTGTCCCTTCATGGGCCGGTTCTTCGTCAAGCACCCGGAGTACGCCGATATTGTCGCTGGATAATTACGGGCGAAACTGTTTCTGCGTGGCAAGATTGGGATAAACCGAAATGCTGCTGGGAGGTCGCTATCGGGAATGCGTTGGCACACTGCAGCGGCTCTCGAACGTAAATGCTCGCGCCGTTTTTGGCGATGTCGACGCGCGGAAGTTGCACGTGTCACTGACGCTGTTTTCCGAAGCAAGCAGCGACGAGTTCCTGCTCGATACGATGTTCGACGTCTGGTTCGATGGTTTGCTCGACGAGAAGACCATGCATGAACTTGACGCCATGTCGCGCTAGTTCAATCTGCGCGACCGCCTGCCTGTCGAAGAGGAATGGCGGAAGGCGATGTGGCGGCAAACTACGGGCGGTGCGGAGGGAAACATCACCCGCCCGGACATCTCGAAATTCGCAAAAGCTGCGTCGTCCGGTGAGGCAAATTGCATGCCGAAGCCGGGCCAAGCTATTTGCGTGCCAGATCGAGATCCTCCGGCAGCGGGACGAATTCATCCTCCCCTGGCACACCTGGGAAGCGGCCTTCGCGCCAATCGGCCTTTGCCCACTCGATCCGCTCGGCCGAGGAGGAGACGAAGTTCCAATACATGTGCCGAGGTTCGGAAAAGGGCTCACCTCCCAGCAGCATCAGTCGCGCTGCGTGGAAGGCTGGCGCCTTGAGCACGATCTCAACGCCGGGTTCCAGCAGTATCAATTCCGCCTCACCGAACGAGCCAGACTGGCCCACAATTTCAACCTCGCCGGCGACGATGTAGATCGCACGCTCACGATGTTCGGGTTTGACCTGATAGCGGGCACCGCTCGTGAGCACGATTTCAGCGTAGACCATATCGGAGAAGGTTCTTACAGGCGAAGTTAACCCGTCGGACGCCCCGGCGATCAAAGTGAACTCAACGCCTTTGGCGCAAGTCCTGGGTATTTCGGGAGCTCTATAATGCGCAACTTCGGCCGCAATCTCTTCGTGCCCAGAGGGAAGGGCGACCCAGGCCTGAATACCAAAGAGATTGCTTCCCGACGCCCGGACTTCCAGCGGCGTGCGCTCGGAATGGACGATGCCGGATCCGGCCGTCATCCAGTTGACCTCGCCAGGACGAATGGTCTGCACTTTGCCGAGATTGTCACGATGGGTGATCTCCCCGTCGATCAGGTAGGTCACGGTCGCAAGGCCGATATGGGGATGTGGTCTCAAGTCGAGACCATGACCTGCGTCGAATACGATCGGGCCCAGACGATCCAAGAGTATGAAGGGCCCGATCATGCGCCCATGATCGGAGGGCAATGTCAGCCGTACCTTGAACCCATCCGCAAGGTGATGGACCCGTGGCAGAATGACTGTGTCGATAGCTGCGACATCGCTTTGGTGGGAGGTCATGGATATCTCTCCTCTTGCATGGCTTGGGCCGGGCGCTCAAACGCGTTTGAACTGAACGGCGCGAAATGCCGTCTGAATAGCTTCGAGCAGTGGGACCTCCTGGACGACAGCATCGCCGCAAGATCCTCGGCCATTTCAGGCCGGTCGGGCCGCAGAGGAGCGAAGCTTTGCTTGTCTATTTCGTAAACCATGACTTGGTTCGTGCCCGCAATGTCGGCATCTGATCAATTGAACGGTTAGGCTCAGTGCCGATCACGACCCAAGGCCATCTAGGTTTCCGGCACAGGACTCGCGCCTGCCCTTGCTCTTCTCGAGAACCGCTTCGGTTATCGAGTTCGGCAGCCGACGCGGCGTCTCGATCAGACCAAGCAGCGGCATAGCGATGATGAAGAACGCGAAATAGTAGAAGGTCGACACCTGCATGGCGGGTATGTACCAGCCCTCCGCCGGCTTTGATCCCAGCCAGCCGAGGAAGATCGCGTTGGCGACGAACAGGCAGAAGAGCCGCTTGTACCAGGGCCGGTAGACCGCCGAGTGCACTTTCGAGGTATCGAGCCACGGCACGAAGAACAGCACGGCGATGGCCCCGAACATGGCCAGTACGCCGCCGAGCTTGGAATCGATCGGTCCGATGTTGAAGGTGATGGCGCGCAGGATCGCGTAGAACGGCAGGAAGTACCATTCGGGCACGATATGGGCCGGTGTCTTCAGCGGGTCCGCGGGAGTGTAGTTGTCCGGATGCCCGAGATAGTTTGGCATGTAGAAGACGAAATAGGCAAAAACGAGCAGGAACATCACGGCCCCGAACACGTCTTTTATTGTGGCATGGGGCGTGAAATCCACGACATCGGTTTTCGACTTTACGTCGATACCCGTTGGATTGGTCTGGCCGACGACGTGAAGCGCCCAGATGTGTAGAACCACCACGCCGGCAAGCATGAACGGCAGCAGGTAGTGCAGTGCGAAGAAGCGGTTGAGGGTCGGATTGTCGACCGCGAAGCCGCCGAGCAGCAGCTGTTGAAGCCAGTCGCCGACCAGCGGTAGGGCGGTGAAGAAGTTGGTGATGACGGTAGCGCCCCAGAACGACATCTGTCCCCAAGGCAGCACGTAACCGATGAAGCCGATCGCCATCAGCAACAAAAAGTTGGTGCAGCCGAGCACCCACAGAAGCTCGCGCGGTGCCTTGTACGAGCCGTAATAGAGGCCGCGGAACATGTGGATGTAGACTGCGATGAAGAAGAACGACGCGCCGTTTGAATGCAGATAGCGCAACAGCCAGCCGGAATTCACGTCGCGCATGATCTTCTCGACTGAATTGAAGGCCAGCGTCGTGTCGGCCGCATGGTGCATCGCCAGCACGACACCGGTCACGAGCTGCGCCACCAGCAACATCGAGAGGATGCCGCCGAACGAATACGCGTAGTTCAGGTTGCGCGGGACGGGATAGGCGATGAACTGATCAAACACTACGCGCGGCAGCGGCAGGCGGGCGTCGAACCAGCGTCCGATTCCGGTCGTGGGCGTATAGGTCGAATGTCCACCGCTCATCACGCTGCCCCTAGTTCTCGAATCCTCGGCATCGGATAGTAGCCTCGCTGATCGCCAGCACCGGTCGAGCCGACTTTGTCGTGGGACGCCTCATTATGCCCTTCGCTCCTGGATGACCGCGCCGTGCGCATTCGGGCGTATCGGGAGAGGCCGATCTTGATCGCAACCAACACGGGAGCGGCGATTACAAATAGCAGGGCGATTGCGTTGAACGCTGTGTCGAAGGCGATCACGGTGGACTGACCTGCGACGACCCTGCCCAGCAGGCTTGTGGCTGCCCGGCTGGCGGCTGCGGCGTCCATTCCCCTTGCCGCCAGCATGGCTGTCGTCGTGGTCAGCCGCTCGCTTACCGCAGGGATGCCCGCGGTGACGTAGGCGCCGAGCACCGCGACATTGGCCGCGACATTATGATCGATCAGTGTCTGGAGCCCGGCGACTCCCATAAGACCGCCAAGCTGGCGACCTGTATTGAAGAGACCTATGCCGGACGCGAGATTTCGGCTGTTGAGGTTGCTGAAAGCGATCAGGGTGATCGACAGAAACAGGAAGCCAAGGCCCAAGCCGCGCAACAGGATGGCTGCCATCATGTCGTCTGCTCCACTTTCGCTGGTCGAGCCGGACAGCATCCACATCGCAATCATGATCATCAGGATTCCAAAAGGCACTGTGGCGATGGGAGGAACGCGGCGGACCTGCATGAGAAAGGCGGCGACAAGGAGCGCGCAGATGAAAAGTGCGCCACTCGGCAACAAGAGCTGGCCGGCGCCGGTAGGTGTGAACGCGAGTACGGACACGGCAAACGACGGAATCAGGAACACGCTCCCGAACAACGCGGCGCCGGCGACAAAACTGACAATAAAGGCGAAGGAAAAATCGTCTGACCGAAACGAGGTGAAATCGAGTAGGCCCTGGCCCCTGGCGATGACCTGTTGGCCGAGAAATGCCAGCAGAGTGGCTGCGCCGATCACTGTTAGCCATAGGATCCGAGGTTCCTCGAACCAGTCCCATCGGCTGCCCTGGCTGAAGACGTACGTGAAGCAAAAAAGTGTTACGGAGATTAGGGCGAAGCCGATCCAATCAAACGGACGGTGCGTGGTCTTAGCGTGCGTCGGACCATCCGCGATCAGCAGAAGCCCGGCGGCCGCCAGCGCCACCGGGACGATGCTGAAGAAGATCCATGTCCAGGATTGACTATCGAGCAGCCACCCTTGAAGGGCCGGAGCGATGGTGGCGGGGGCAACGACCGACCCCATTGCGAACAAGGCTTGAAGAATTGGTTGGTGGGATCGCGGATAGGCGAGAAAAATGACCGCCTGGCTCCCAACAAGCAGGATGCCTCCGGAGAAGCCCTGTATGATGCGCAGCGCAACCAGCAGGTCCAACCGAGCTGTGATGGCGGCCATGGCGCAGGCGGTGCCCATGACGAGGGTCGAGCCGATGATCAGGCTGCGCGGATTGATACGGTTCATCAGCCAAGGCGCGGCCATGAACCCGATAAGCTTCAGGGCGGTGTATCCGATGTCCAGCCAGGCGAACTCGTCAGGAGTTGCATAGGTGTCGCCGATGATATCGCCGCGCCCGAGTGACAGCACGGTGCTGGCGATCGCCTCCGTCAGCGTGGCAAGCACTATCCCCGCGACAAGAAGGGCTTCTGTCGTAGGTCTGTCGCGGCTCGACGTGGCGACGGCCGCGGTCATGAGCCGCTCGCTCGATCAATCTCGACACGCGCGGACAAGCCGGGCACCAGGCGGCCGGGCAACGGATTACTGGCAAACCGGATCTTCACCGGAACGCGCTGAACGACGCGAACGAAGTTGCCTGTCGCATTGTCTGTGGGGAGCAAGCTGAAGGAAGACCCACTGCCGGGCGCAAAGCTGTCCACCACGCCTTCAAACGTCTCGTTCGGGTAGCCGTCGATGGCGATACGGACGCGCTGACCGGGCAGGATATGTGCTAACTGGGTTTCCTTGAAATTCGCCACGACCCACACGTCGTTGACCGGAACGATGTCAAGCAGGGAGGCACCCGGCGCGACAAGCCGGCCGATGCGGACCTGGCGGTTACCAATGACGCCGCCGACTGGCGCGCGTACCACGGTGCTGTCGAGATCGATTTGGGCGAGATCGCGTGCGGCCTGTGCCTGCGCGACGGCGGCAACAGCGGCGTCGCGCTGGGTGGCAAGGACAGCGATGCGTTGCTGCTGCGCCTCTACGGTTGCCGACGCCGCCGATACGCCCGCCTCGGCCCTCGACCGCGCGGCGTCGCTTTCATCGACCTGGGCCTGGCTCACTGCGCTGCTGCGAATAAGTTCGCGGCGGCGGTCAGATGCCCGCGCCGCGAGGTTCAACTCGGCCACGTTCGAAAGTTTCTGGGCTTCGGCCTGCCGAATTAGGGCATGTTGAAGTTGGGTTTCGGCGTCGACATTGCCGAGGCGAGCCTGGGCGGCTTCGACATTGGCCACAGCTTGCGCGAGCCGTGCGCGGTAATCACGGTCATCGATCCGGAACAGGACGTCACCTGTTCGGACGGTTTGGTTGTCCTCAACTTCTACTGCAATGACGTAGCCAGCAACCTTTGGAGCCAGCGAGGTCACGTCTCCTCGGACATAAGCGTTGTCGGTCGACGTCTCACCGCTCGAACGAGTCCAAGCCCATCCCGCAGCCCCGATCACGAAGGCGCCGAGGCACAGCAGCAAGCCGATGATCTTCTTCTTGTTAAGCCGCGCCACGACGCCCTCCGGTAATGAGTATTACCATTGATGTTTACGGTAACATCCGTTACCAGTCAAGAGGGTGTATTGGGCACAGTGCGACCGGTCCTAAGCTGCAGGATGGCGATCGTCGCGACGCAGAGCCCAACCACGACGTGCGTCCACATCGGCGTCTGCGCCGATCCGAAGCCGAGCAGGAATGGAGCGATCACCGCCCAACAGCCCAGAGTGAGGTTGGACCATTCGGCCCAAGCCCCGTAGCGGTAGAGCGCCACAGCGGAGCAGCACACGATCAGCGTGCCGACGATCCCAGCGTTCCAAGCCGCGGCAGGCAGGCCGGCGAACATGAACGCAGCGCAGGCCAAGACTGCGCCAAGAACAAGGTTGGTCCACTCCAACCCTTTGCTTGGTACTTCATTTCTCATTTCATCTCCTTTTCAGTCCGTACCACCTCTCTCCATCAAGGCTGGGGTGACCGGTGCGAAGAGAATGAGACAGTCCGGCGCACTCGCCTATTCCACACAGTAACCAGTCGGGCGATGCTAAGGTCTAGGGCGGCTGAGCGCGGTGCTGGCGGAAGGTATCGAAGCGCTCGGGTCACAGTGCTTCGGCCGAGGAAATTACCCGTGGCAGGTCATCGGCTAAAAAACAGATAGAGCGGGATGTCCCCATTCAATAAGAATGCATCCCGCTCTAGAGATACGGCGAGGTTTTGGGCCGACAGCGGACTGGCATCTAAGAGGCTCGGATAGTCAGGAGCAGACGTTGACGCGCCCGGCGTGCATCGACGCGAACTGACCCAATTCACTCGTTGGCACTACACGCGAACCCGATGTCCGCTTCACTCCGAAAAACAAAACGGCGTGGGGACACCCTACATACCGCACATGACGCGCCGCACCTGCATGCTGCGGAGCACAAGCCGGTGCGGCGGGGACGCGAGATGATCGACCTGCTCGTGGTAGAGGAGCCGCCGGCGAAAATTCGGGCGGTGTCGTACGAGGCAGCGATCGACCAGTTGTTCAGACGCATGCGGTCGTCTAGTTCGGCCCTAACCCAACAAGCGGTCAGTACTCCCAGACGGCCGGTATGCAACGAAAGGCGTCGCCGTCGACCGCCACATGGCAGACGGACGGGAACGACAGGTGAGTGGCCACCAGCGGCTCGCGGGTCGCCGCCAGTTCCCGCAAAAGACTGACGCGGACGCGGGCCGCCTCTTCGGGGTCGTGTTCGAAGCCGTTGTGCCACTCGGGCTGGTCGAACCCGACCTGGAACACGGCGTCGCCGGCGAATGTCAGCCGGTCGCCGCCGGACGCGAGGCGGACCACGCTGTGTCCGGGGGTGTGGCCGCCAGTGCGACGGACGACTACCCCCGGCGCCACCTCGTACTCCTCGTCGAACGGCCGCAACTGGCTGTGGTATTCGTTCACGAACCGCTTGGCCGCCCGCCGAAGCGCGTCCGGGAACCCCGGCGGCATTAAGGCGCGAGAAAAATCGGGCGACTCCCAGAACTTGAGCTCGGCGGCTGCCACGTGGATCCGCAGATCCGGACGCAGCTGGTCCTTCACCCCGTCGACGAGCAGCCCGCCAATGTGGTCCATGTGCATGTGGGTAAGCACCACGTCGGTCACGGATGTGAGATCGATGCCGGCGGCCTCCAGTCGCTGGGCCAACCGCCCGGCCTGCGGCAAATGCAAGTCCGGGTCCGCCCCTAGCCCAGCGTCGACGAGTATTGTCCGGCCGCCGCTACGCACCACGACCACATTCAGCGGCCAGTCGAGCATTTCCGGCGGCAGGAACATGTCCTCCAGCCAGGCCGCCCGGACGGCCGGGTCGACGTTGTGTGCCATAACCGGGGCTGGTATCGGTAGCACTCCATCGCTGACCACCATTACGTCAATCTCGCCGACCCGCAGCGCGTAGCGCGACGGAACCAACTCATCGGATTCCAGTCTACCGGGGTGTGAGGTCTTGTCCAAGCTCATGTTTATCTCCTGCTGATCGCCTTATCCGCGGCCGTATCGGCCACCTGCGCCGCTGGCCCCCATGGGATGGCACGCGCCTCCATGGACAGCCACCTGGCGTCTGCGGAGGAGATTGCGCCGCCTCGGTCTACGCGACCATCGAACGGAAGTGTCGGTCAGGCGATGCGAAGGTCTATGGCAGCCCCGTTGCGAGCATGGGTGATCTTCCACAAACGTCAGAAGACGCCGCTTTGAGCAGCGAACAACGGCTGTCCTCTTGCCTGTCGGCGGTACACCCAGCGCGGGGAGATCCTAACCGGGGTATCAGTCATTCACGGCCTTGATGCAGTCGACTGAACGCGCACCCTCAACATAGCGTTCTCCCCATATCTCTGGTCAGCACGATGGTCGATCGAGCAAATGAGGAACACGGGCATGTCGCGCACCGACAGACAGTCCAGCACGATTAATGATGGCGCTACGCAATCGTCGCTTACCAGCTACTAAGCAGAACCGATGGGAGTGACCAATGTCCAAGACCATCATGCTTATCCATGGCGCGTGGCTGAACGCCCACAGTTGGGAAGGCTTCAAGGCCCGCTACGAAGCGAGGGGCTACACCGTCATCGCGCCGTCCTGGCCGCTCGACGACCGCTCTCCGGCCGAGCTGCGTGCGTCCCCGGACCCCGCTCTCGCCAAGGTCGGCATCGACGAAATTATCAATCACTACGATCGCCTCATCCGCGCCCAGCCTGATCGGACACTCGTGCGGCGGCACTATCACGCAGCACCTGCTTGACCGCGGGCTCGGCGTGGCCGGCGTCGCCATCGCCCCCGCGCCGACCTCCGGCGTGCTGGTCGGGTGGCAGACCCATCAAGTCGACCGTGTTCCTTTCCTGGGGCAGCTGGCGCAGCGTCATGACCATGTCGCGCAGGTTCTTCGGCACGCGCTTCGCACAGACTGCGCCGCCGGCACACTCGATGCCACTTACGACCGCTACATCGTCCCCACGGCCGGGAGGGTCTACTGGGACGGTCTGGTCTCAGCCGCTGGCAAGATCAGCTGGGACAACCCCGATCGCGCACCTCTGCTGCTCATCGGTGGCGGCATCGACCTCATTGCCCAGGCTAAAGATGACCAGGGCCATGTTCGAGAAGCAGAAGCAGGCGCCGTCGAATACCGAGCTCAAAATCTATCCCGACCGCTCGCACTGGACCTGTATTGAGGCGGGCTGGGCTCAGGTCGGGCTTTGCCAACTCGTGGCCCACGCAGACGTTCAACTGCTCGGACTAAATGTCTGAAAAGCGCCGCGCTGCGGACCAGCCTGTGAATTGAAAAGGTCGCGGGCAACGGTCTGTTGGGATCAGAGGAGGCCCGCGCCCCTGGGAGAAGGACGCGGGCTGTGATCGGCGGGGAGGATCCGATCTGGCAGCATTTGTCTGCGGCTGCAGAAGCCGAACTTTCGTCGCTGGCCTGTGTTCCACACGGAAAACAAAAAACCGCCGCACAAGGATCGGTGAAATAGGTGGCGTTGCTGCTCGGCAAGTCGCAGCAATCTTGCTAAGATCCGCAGTGGGAGGAGAGGGACATGCAATCGCTGCCGATAGCCCATCCAAGCGTAGCCAAGGCGACTGCCGGCGTATCGCTTCCTCTCGCCTATTCCACCGCGACGCTCTGCTGGCTCCTGTCCGCCGGCGTCTACATCGCAGCCAAGTGGGTTGCCCCCGAAATGCCGCCTTGGGCGCTCTGCTTCTGGCGGCTGGCGCTCGCCTGCGCGATCCTGCTGCCTATCGTCCATCGTCATCACGGGGCGATGCTCGTGCTGATCCAGTCCCGGGCGATCGAGGTGCTGGCCATCGGCGCGATCGGGCTGACCCTCTGTCAGGGCATGATCTACACGGGCCTCAGTTACACCGACGCGACGACCGCCGGCATCATCATGGCGCTGTCGCCGATCATGACCATGGTGCTTGCCCGCTACGTGCTCGGCGAGCCCCTCGGCGTCTGGAAGGCTCTTGGCGCGCTGCTCGCTCTGGTCGGGATGGTGGTGATCGTAGCGCGCGGCGACCTTACCGCGCTGATGCGGCTCCAGTTCAATCCCGGCGAGTTGTGGATCGTCGGCAGCGCGTTTTGCTGGGGCCTCTACACCGTGCTGCTGCGTCGCTCCAAATTCGCTATCGAGCTTCTGCCGATGGTGGTCCTGCTGCTAGGAGCCGGCGCGCTGGTCGCACTGCCCCTTTATCTCTGGGAGCTGTTTTCCGGCGAGCGTTCGGCGCTGCATGCGAACGGCCTTCTGGCACTCGCCTATGTCGCTGGTCCGGGCGGCGCTCTGATGTATTACCTCTACAACCGCAGCGTCGAGACGCTTGGTGCCGGGCGCGCCAGCATGCTGCTCTATCTGCAGACTGTCTTCGTCGCCGTGCTCGCTTATCTTTTCCTTGGGGAAAGCTTGCACGACTACGACCTCGCCGGCGCTGCCTTTATCGTCGCCGGCCTGCTGCTCGCCACCGCGATCAAGCCGAGGCAGCGCACGGTGCATGTCGCGTAGGGGAACATCCGCACAGCCGAACCCAAGACGGCGCTTAGCGATCAAGAGCCGAGGCGCACATCACGCCAGATAACGTTCGACGGTTTCGCTTGGATCGGCGGTCCGTCTGCGGCATGCGCAGAACCAATCACCTTCTGAGATACAGCCATAGGGTCGTCGGCGCCAGGATCGCGGTCAGCGCTACCGGCGCGATCAGGGCGAGGACGACCTGACTGAGTGTCGCCCCGCCACCCATCAGCCCGCGCAGCGCCGTCGTCATCAGCGACACTGGATTGACTTCGACGAAAGCCCGCAGCCAGTCCGGCATGGTTCCGGGGTCGACCATGATGTTGGAGGCGAAGACGAGAGGGAACAGGAAAGTAAAGCCGAGCGTCATCACCGTGGTTGGCGTGCGGATCAGCAGGCCGAGCACGATGAATACCCAGCCCATGCCGAACCCGATGGCGATCAGCATGGCGAAGGCGGCAAGCACGCCGGGGATGCCTGCCTCAGGCCGGTAGCCGAGGATCAGCCCGATGGTGAGAATGATCGAGGCGGCAATCAAATGGCGCAGGATGTCGCCCACCATCAGGCCGGCGAACGGAGACAGCGACCAGATCGGCAGCGATCGGAAGCGGTCAAACAAGCCCTTGCCGAGATCGGTCGACAATCCCATGCCCGAATAGACTGCGTTAAACACCACGGTCTGAACCAGGATGCCGGGTAGGAAGAACTGCAGGTATTCGCCAGGCGAACCGGCGAGCGCACCGCCGAAGACGAAGGTGAAGAGCAGCGTGAACATGATCGGAGTCATCACCAGATCGAAGAGCTGCTCCGGCACATGCTTGAATTTCAGCACAGCGCGCCATCCGAAGACGAGCGCGTTGGAAAGGGCTGATGGGGTTCTAGGTCGGGCGACGCTTTGCAGCCGCTGCAGGGATGTCGTGTCGATCATGGCTTGTCGCCTTCCTTGCGGCTTTCACTCAGGCCCGGCTGGCCCGTCAGCGCGAAGAAGACCTCCTCGAGGCTGGGCTGGCCCATGGAGAAATCCGACAGCTCGATGCCGGCGGCGACCAGCTCGGCCAGCGCCTCGTTGGCGGTCTTCGCTGTGCGGGCAAGGACGGAGAGCTCCGCGCCTTCGGCACTGCGTTGGACAGGGTGCTCCAGCCGGCGTTCCAGAATGGTCGCCGCTTCGTCCAGCCGAGCGACATCGGCGAGCGCGACATGGAGAAAGCCGGAGCCGGTGGCCGCCTTCAGTTCGCGGCTGGTACCCTCGGCGATCTTCCTGCCGTGGTCGATGACGGCGATGCGCGCTGCAAGTTGATCGGCCTCTTCGAGATATTGGGTGGTGAGCAGGATGGTGACGCCGGCCTCGGCGAGGCCGCGGATCATGCCCCAGACATCCTTGCGGGCGTTCGGATCGAGGCCTGTGGTCGGCTCGTCAAGGAACAGCACGCCCGGCGTGACGACCAGCGAGGCGGCTATGTCGAGCCGCCTTCGCATGCCACCTGAATAATCCCTCACCTGCTTCGTCGCCGCTTCGGACAAGCCGAAAGCCGCGAGCAAATCGTCCGCACGAGCTTTCGCGGCGCGACCGCGAAAACCCCAGAGTCGGGCGAGCAGGACGAGGTTCTCCCGGCCCGTCAAGTCCTCGTCGAGCGAAGCGAACTGCCCGGTCATCGCGATTGCCGCACGGACCTCATGCGGGGCCTGCACGAGATCGTGCCCCATCACGGTCGCGGAGCCGGCGTCGGGGCGCGACAGCGTCGCGAGCATCCGCATCAGCGTTGTCTTGCCGGCGCCGTTCGGGCCCAAGATGGCGAAAATCATGCCGCGCGGCACATCGAGATTGATACCATCGACCGCGCGCAGCTTGCCGAATGTCTTGACCAGGCCGCGAGCGGAAATGGCCGACTCGGCAAGGCCCATAGAAGGCACACCCTTAGGAGAAGTATCGTTCATGCAATCATCACGCTAGAGGCTCCGACCATCTACCTGGCCGCCGAGGCTGAAGAGCCGGTCGGATCATATGTCGGACAGGTCTCTACTCATTTCGGGGTTTTCACTCGATCACGGCGCAGGCCTGACGATTTCCGGCATCACCTGCAGGCTGGCTTTTGTAGTCGTCCTGTCCGCCGTGGATCATCAATGCCTTGCCTCGTATGGCCGTATCTCCCCCATCCAGCTTGACCACGCTGTTGAAAGCCTGGGAACGCAAAACGCCGTCGGGGCCGACCCGCTGATTTGGCATATCGCCCGCGTGCGGGCCTTTCCCGGTGAGGTATCCATGTTCGGCATTCGTCGGATTGAAGTGCCCACCGGCCGAGGCATGGCCGGTCTGATGGTCGCACTTCCCGGTTTCGTGAATATGGAATGCGACCCATTCACCCGCCGGCAGTCCTGTTACCTCCAACGCTATCAGCACGCCGTGCGCCGTCTCGGTCAGCGTGGCCGTTCCGTTCTTCTCGCCAGCCATGTTGACGAATTCGGCTTTCGCGGTCGCGGTGTCCTGAGCCGCTGCAGGCATCGCGACCGCCAGCGCCAACCCTGCTGTTGCAACCAATTTTTTCATCAACTCGTCCTCCGGTTGTCCAAGGAAGCCAAACATCAAAGGGGTCTCTTCGTTCCATTTGGGAATGAGTTTTCGTATCCGGCACGGCCGCCAGGGAAGCGACGCCGACAACTTTTTCGATGTGCCTCAGTTTACACCCATTCGAAGAGTTGCGCGGTTTGCCAGCCCGCCAGCAGTATGATGAGAATGCCAACGAGCCTGAGAAGCGTCTTTTCTGCGATTGACTTCACTACCCATCCCGCAATCGGCGCTGCGACTACGCCGCCAAGGATCAAGCCGGCGACAGAGAGTAGATTTTTCGTTAGCTCTCCTGCCTCCTCCCAGTGGCCCGTTAGCACCGCAAACAAGAAGGTCAGAGACACCGAGAGCGTGATGAGGAACTCGCTGGCATTTACCGTACCAATAATGTAGCGGGGCGTCCCGCCAAAACCGAGAAGGCCCGTCGTTACGATAGGTCCCCATCCGCCACCCCCTGCCGCATCAAGAAATCCACCACCAAGTCCAAGGGGAGGTACCGCGCTTGCAGGGACCGGATTGCTTGGGATCCGCCGGAAGGAACGGAACAGGAGCCAAGCTCCGACGAGCGCAAGGTATGTGGTCACATATGGCTTCATGACCGCTCCCTCAAACGAGGTGAGCACAAAAGCGCCGAGAACGCCGCCGAGAACGCCAAACGGCATCAGGCGCCAGAAAAGCTTCCAGTCGATATTGCGGTGATAGAGGTGAGCCGAACCCGAGGCCGCAGTGGTAAACAGCTCAGCCGCGTGAACTGAAGCCGAAGCGTGTGCAGGAGATACGCCAAACCCCAGTAATGTTGTCGAGCAAACCACGCCGTAGGCCATGCCGAGAGCCCCGTCCACAGCTTGAGCTACAAACCCTACGAGCGCAAAAAGAATGAACTCTTGCATTTGGCTCTCCAACAAAGCGCGGGTCGTAATTGCCGAAAAGACAATTCACCAAACGCCTCGCATCGACAATGGTGACGACGAACGGGAAATTGTCCACTCGATCGACGCCTTTCCTGTACCTTCAGTCGTTCAGCCTCTTAGGATATCGAGAGCGATCTCTCGAATTGGATGTTCGGGTAGCCGCACCTCCTCTGACCTGAGGTTCACGCGTCGGGTACGGGTCGGGCGCGGACTTGCAGCTCCACCGCATATCTGTTTAATTGCCGCCATCCACAGGGGTGCTCCGTATCGTCGGGGCTGAGAGATGGGCTGCAAGCCCGTAAACCCTAGAGCTGATCTGGATAATACCAGCGGAGCGAGGCGGGCGATGTTTTCTGACATTTCTCTTTATCCGAGGACCGGCGATTTCGTCGGTGTCGACATCTCCGCGCTCGATGCGCTCGACCCTTGTCGCGATCAGTTGCGCATGGGCACAGGCGATATTTCGATGCTGCCGGTCGGCCGGCTCCAGGGCCATGTCACGATCGAGCTTACGGTTTCGGCCAACAGCCCGGCCCCGCGCTGATCTTTTCGCGCCAGACAGGTCTCGCATGTCCCAATCTTTCTCCGCCGCGCCGCGAATCGCAGCCTTGTTCGCCAAGACCGGACCGGCCTTGCTATCTGTCGGCACGCTGGTTTTGGCTTGGGAGCTCTATGCGCGCATCTCGGGCATCTCGCCCACCACGCTGCCCGCGCCGTCACGCATTCTCGCCCAGGCCATCCAGCAGCGCCAGGCGCTGTTCGACAACGCCGTGCCGACCATCAGTGCCACATTGGTGGGCTTCGCCTGCTCGCTGGCCGTTGCCTTCCTTCTTTCGGTGCTGATCGATTTCTTCAAACCGCTGCGCCGCGCCCTGTTCCCGGTCTTCATCATTAGCCAGACGCTGCCGCTGGTGGCGATCGCCCCCCTGGTCGTTCTCTGGTTCGGCTTCGGGCTGACGCCGAAGATCATGCTGGTCGCCCTCGTGACTTTCTTTCCCATGCTGGTCGCGCTGGTGCAGGGTTACGAATCGACGGATCGGGACATCTCGGCGCTTCTGAGTTCGATGGGCGCTTCCCGCATGCGCATTTTCCTGCTGGCCCGCCTGCCGTCCTCGCTGCCCTATTTCTTCGCCGGGCTGCGTATCTCGATCACCTACGCCGTGGTGGGCGCCATCTTCGCGGAATATGCCGGCGCAGCCAAAGGGCTCGGCATCTACATGCTCAACGCCAAGAACAATTTCCGGCCCGATCTCGTGCTCGCAGCCGTGCTGATCAGCGCCTTGCTCACGCTGGCCCTGTTTGCCGCCACGGTGCTGATCCAGCGCGCCGCCATGCCATGGGAGCGGCTCGATGCCGCACGAAAATCATGAGCAGACGGCTGGAGCTGCGCCAAGTCAGCAAGCGTTTTGGCGACATTGACGTGCTTGCCGGCATCACCCTGCATGTCGAGCCGGGCGAATTCGTTTCAATCCTCGGCCCCTCCGGAGCCGGCAAATCCACGATCTTCAGATTGCTGACGGGCGGTCTCGAAGGCTACGGCGGCGGTGTCGCCTTCGACGGGCGGCCATTGGCCGACGCGCGCCGACCGTTTGCCTTCATGCCGCAGCACGATCCCCTGATGCCTTGGCGCACGGTTATCGACAACACCGCGCTCGGTTTGGAAGTGCAAGGCATGTCCCGCAAGGCGGCGCGCGACAAGGTGGCGCCGCTCTTCGGCGAATTCGGCCTTGCGGGCTTCGAGCAAAGGTATCCGGCGCAGCTCTCGGGCGGAATGCGCCAGCGCGCCGCGCTGTTGCGTACCGTCGTGCAGGACCGCGCCATGCTGTTGCTCGACGAACCGTTCGGCGCACTCGACGCCCTCACGCGCACCGGCATGCAGCGCTGGCTTGCGATGATGTGGGACCGACACCGCTGGACCGTCCTGCTGATCACCCACGACGTGCGCGAGGCAGTCTTCCTGTCCGACCGCATCTATGTGCTGAGCAGCCGCCCCGCCCGCGTGCTGCGCGAAATCGCCATACCTCTTCCGCGCCCGCGCACGGATCTTGTCTCGCCGGAAGCCAGCGGCATCGAAGCCGACATCCTCGATACCCTGCTCGATCCACAGCCCGCCCAAAGGACATGACCATGCTTTCCAGACGCCTCTTCATCGCTGCCGCATTGATCTCCGGGCTCGGACCCGTCACGTCCGTCCGCGCCCAGCAGACTGTCACCGTCGCACTAGACTGGACGCCGAACACAAACCATGTCGGGCTCTATGTCGCCCAGGCGAAAGGCTTCTACGCCGAGGCCGGGCTCGACGTGCAGATCCTGCCCTACAGCGACACTGCGGCCGGTACGCTGATCGCCAACCGCGTGGCTGATTTCGGTATATTGGGATCCATAGGATTGTTCACCCAACGCACCGCCGGCGCCGACCTCGTCGCCACCTACGCCATCATGCAAACAGAAATCGGCAGGCTGGTGTTCAATGCCGACCGCGCCGATATACAGTCCCCAAGGGACCTGGACGGCCTGACCTATGGCGGTTTCGGCAGCGCCTGGGAGAATGCGCTGATCGGCACCATCATCCGCCATGGTGGCGGCGAGGGCAAATTCGAAACGGTGACGCTGGGCACCTCCGCCTATGAGGCCTTGGCCAATGGCGCAGTCGATTTTACGCTCGAAGTCTATACTTGGGAGGGGATCAAAGCGGAACTTGACGGCAAGGCTCAGCGCGCCTTCCGCTACGCCGATTACGGCGTGCCCGACCAACACACCAATTTCATTGGCTCGAGCCGGGCCTACCTCGAAAAGAACAAGGACACGGCAACTGGGTTCATCGCCGCGACCAGGCGCGGCTATGCCTTCGCCGTCGAACATCCGCAAGAAGCGGCTGATATCCTGATCGCAGCAAACAGCGACGTCCTGACCGACCGTCCGCTGATCGAAGCATCCCTGAAGGCGCTGGTCGACGGCCACTATCTGCAAAGCCCCACCGGCGCGATCGGCACTATCGATCCAGCAAAGATGGAGGCGATCGGCGACTACCTGTTCAAGGCCGGCGCCCTGCGCGACAGCGATGGGAACCTGATCGGCGAACGCCCCGATTTCGCGGCCTATTACAGCAACGCCTATATAGCCGGCGAAAAATGAGCCCGCCGCTGTGCATATATCTCAATGCCGTGATCTTTGGCCTCGGCAGTCACGAGGCCGGTTGGCGCATACCCGAAAAGCGACCCGCTTGCCTCGACTAGCCTCGACTATTGGGTCGACCAGCAAAGCTTCATCGACGACGTGATGCCTTTGCTGGAGCGTTCGGAAGTTTTCGACGCCGGGGGTGAGCGCACCCTTCGCGAGCGATACGGCCTGCCAAGTCTTTAGGTCTAGAATCGAACAGGGGCGCGTGGCGGTGCTTACTCACGACCAGGCCCGGCTCCGGACTGACGTGATGGCTTCGTGTAGCGCTTTGGCGTCAGTTCCGCCCCGGGTTGGCCGTTCAACCGTTTCTTGAGAATGTCAATGAGGCTGATGGTGACCGCGATCACCGCAGGGCCGAGGACGAGTCCGGATGCTCCAAAGAGGACGATGCCACCGACCGCGCCGATAAAGGCCATCACTGTGTGGAGCCGCAACCGGCTCCCGACAAGCATCGGATAGAGCAGATTGTCGATGCCGGCGACGACGCCGCCGCCCCAGATGGTCAGGATCGCTGCGCTTGCCCAAGACCCTTCCAGTGCGAGATAGATCGCTGCCGGCACCCAGATCACGAATGCGCCGAGCACTGGCACGATGGCAAGAAGTCCCATTACCAGGCCCCAGAAGACCGGCGTGGGCAGGCCGAGCCACCAGAACATCAGGCCGCCCAGCGTTCCCTGCACAGCGGCGACAAAAACGGTGCCTATCAGGATCGCATGTACCGTCTCGGCAAGGCGCGACAGCATGTATGCCGTCTCCGGTGCACGCAGGGGCGAGAGACGCTCGATGCCCCGCAGGGCGGATTCACGGTCCCGCAGAAAATAGAACAGCAGATAGAATGTCAGCACGAACATCACGGCCTGATTGATCGAGCCGCGCAATAGCGATGTGCTTTGTCCCGTCAGCCATTGCACAAATGCGGCGACCGTGCCGGCCGGATCGAGTTGGTTCTCAACCCACTGGGCAACCGCCGAAAGCCTGGGATAGCCCGACACGAAGGCATCTGTGTTCCAACCCCGGATGACCTCCTCCAGATAGGTGGCGCCGTTTACCGCCTCGCGAACAAGCTGCTGTGCCACGAAGATGAGCGGCAGGCCGACTGCAACCGCCGCGATGCTGACTGACATCAGTGCAGCCAGGTTTTGGTTCCTGAGCCTTTCCTCGACCCGTCGATGAGCCGGATACAGGACGATTGCCAACACCAGCGCCCACGTCAATGCGGGCAAAAAAGGCAACGCCAAGAGATAGCAGACATACAGACCGATCGCCGTCGCGGTCACGATGCCGAGCAATCTCATTTGTTTCATATCGGGCATCTGTTTCAGGTCGGGCACCTCTCGCCGTCTCGCAAACCAAGCGAGCCTAGTGGATTTCCCGACAAAATGGCAGCTTCCGTTGCCGCACCCCTACGGCTAGGCCGCTGTGGAATATGACGACAATGTCACGGACATTTTCTCGCTCATTGGGCTGATTATGCCGGCTGGGCACCCGTGCCCGATGCCAGCACCGCGGCCTGCCCGGTCGTGGATGCTCTGACCTACGGCGGTTCTACAGCTCGCTCGCGAACTCGCAGCTTCACAGGACCAATAGAAAAAAGGCCGGACTGTTGAAGTCCGGCCAGGCATGAAGGTTTAAAACCTCCAGAGGGGAACGCGCCGGACGCAATGGGAGGAAAACATCCGACGCAGTGCGTATATGGGTCGCCTCGGTTGACGTTTCAACGAGATGTGGTGGGCCACATCAGCCGCTCCATAGAGCCACATCCGAAGATTCATCGTCACGGTCTGCGGCAGCTTCGATTGCCGCTGACGAACAGGCGCGCATGCCGCGCGACCTCGCTACCGGCGCTCTACAGATTCCGCCAGATGGCGAGGGCACGGGAAAGGCCGGCGTAGCTCGCCATCCTTGATGCGGCTTCGCAGACTGTTTTGGATCTCCCGGAAGCCGCTGAACGACGACCGAGATAAATCGTGGCAGCTATTGGCATAGCCGCCACGACAAGGGTCTCACCAGCCTAGTCGATGTCGAAGGATACGCCTTGGGCCAGCGGCAGCGCCTTGGAATAGTTCACCGTGTTGGTGGCGCGCCGCATGTAAGCCTTCCAGGCATCGGAGCCCGACTCGCGGCCGCCGCCGGTCTCCTTCTCGCCACCGAAGGCACCACCGATCTCGGCCCCTGATGTGCCTATGTTGACGTTGGCGATGCCGCAGTCGGACCCGTCGACGCCGAGGAAGCGCTCGGATTCCTGCAGGTCGCGGGTGAAGATCGACGACGACAGCCCCGCTCCGACCGCGTTGTGCTCGTCGAGCACGGCGTCGAAATCCGAGTACTTCATCACATAGAGGATCGGCGCGAAGGTCTCTTCCGTCACCGGCGAGACCTGCTTGGGCATCTCGACCAGCGCCGGACGAACGTAATAGGCGTCGGGATGGCCATTGTCGACCCGCGTGCCGCCGGTCACCTTGCCGTCGTGAGCGGCGGCTTCCTTCAACGCGTTCTGCATGCTGTCGAAGGCTGCCTTGTCGATCAACGGTCCGACCAGCGCGGATGTCTCCAGCGGATTGCCGACCGAGACGCTTTCATAGGCCTTCTTGAGGCGCGGGACAAAGGCATCATAGATGCTCTCATGCACGAACAGGCGCCGCAGCGTCGTGCAGCGCTGCCCGGCCGTGCCCATGGCGCCGAACGCAATGGCGCGCAAGGCCATGTCGAGATCGGCCGTCGGGCAGACGATGCCGGCATTATTGCCGCCGAGCTCCAGCACAGCGCGCGCAAAGCGTTTTGCCAGCCGCGGACCGACATCCCTGCCCATGCGGGTCGAGCCGGTGGCCGAGACCAGCGGCACCTTGGGATGGTCGACCAGAATTTCGCCGACGGCGCGATCGCCGATCAGCACCGACGTCAAACCTTCCGGAGCATCGC
The DNA here is from genome assembly GCF_053848065.1 of Mesorhizobium sp. BHscii. Classification (NCBI taxonomy): domain Bacteria; kingdom Pseudomonadati; phylum Pseudomonadota; class Alphaproteobacteria; order Hyphomicrobiales; family Phyllobacteriaceae; genus Mesorhizobium; species Mesorhizobium sp. BHscii. The sequence goes on from NZ_JBSPKW010000017.1 coordinate 30,717, forward strand.
CGAAACGCTCTGCCGCACGCTTGAAGATCGCCTCGCAGGCGAGCGCCGTCAGCGGCGTCTTTTCCGAGGGCTTCCACACCACAGCGTCGCCGCAGACCAGCGCAAGCGCCGCGTTCCACGACCACACCGCGACCGGGAAGTTGAAGGCCGAAATCACGCCGACGACGCCCAGCGGGTGCCAGGTTTCCATCATGCGATGACCGGGCCGCTCGGTGGCGATGGTCAGGCCGTAGAGCTGGCGCGACAGGCCGACGGCGAAATCACAGATGTCGATCATTTCCTGCACTTCGCCGAGCCCTTCGGACGGAATCTTGCCGACCTCGATCGACACCAGCCGGCCAAGCTCGGCCTTGTGCGCGCGCAGTTCCTCGCCAAGCAGCCGCACCAGCTCGCCGCGCTTCGGTGCCGGCACCAGACGCCAGGCCTGGAAGGCCTTGTGGGCGGCATCGATGGTCTTTGCCGCACCGGCCGGCGAGATCGTCTTCAGCGCGGCGATCTGCTCGCCTGTCACCGGGCTGCGCACGATAAGATCGCCGCCCGAAAGCGCGTCCTCAGCGACACCCAGTTTCGCCAGTAACCCGGCTGTTTCCTTTGCAATCGTCATTTTCTTTCCCTTTCAGATCCCGTCGCTCATAATGCATGTCGCCCAAAAGTGCGCAGCGGTTTTGGGACAACGACATGCATAAAACAAACTTGCCAAAGCCTTGTGCCATGCCGTCCCTGTACCGATCGGCACATCAGGCGCTGTCATGGCGTGGCATTACTCGTTTCAGGGAAAAATCGCCACCCCGGCATGGTCTAAGCCAAGGTCAGACCGTTGAACCAGTGACTCGTTCAGCGCGCTGTCTGCGCGGTTCCCCGCGCGGCGCCTTCCTTCATCAGGCGGTCGATATGCATGCGGATATGGGCGGCCTCGGCTGCCGTGTTGGCAAGAGCGATGGCACGGTCGAAGGCGATGCGCGCCTCCTCGCCACGACCAAGCTGCATCAGCAGGCCGCCTTTGAGGCCGAAGAAATGGAAATAGCCGGAAAGCCTTTGCTCCAATGGCTCGATCATGGCAAGTGCCGCTTCCGGCCCGCGCACCTTGGCGACCGCGACGGCGCGATTGAGCGTCACCACCGGCGACGGCTGCATCTGCTCGAGCAAGCTATAGAGCAGGTCGATCTCGTTCCAGTCCGTATCCTCGGGCTTCGCCGCCCGCGCATGCAGGGCGGCGATCGCGGCCTGCACCTGGTAGGGACCCGGCTTCTGGTGGCGCAGCGCCTTGTCGACCAGCGCCAGCCCCTCGTCGATCATCTTGCGGCTCCACAGGCTGCGATCCTGGTCTTCGAGCAGCACGATCTCGCCATTCTCGTCGAAACGCGCCGGCGCACGCGCATGCTGGAGAAGCAAAAGCGCCGTCAGGCCCATGATCTCCGGCTCGGTCTGGAACAGCCTAAGCAGCAGCCTGGCCAGCCGGATTGCTTCTTCGCAGAGCGGCGCGCGGGCCGGTGCCTCGCCGCTGTTGGTCGAATAGCCTTCGTTGAAGATCAGGTAGACCATGGCAGCGACGGCGGCCAGTCGTTCGGACCGCTCAACCGCACCCGGCGTCTCGAACGGCACGCCGGCATCGGCGATGCGCGCCTTGGCACGGGTGATGCGCTGCTCCATGGCGCTTTCACTGACGAGGAAGGCGCGGGCAATCTGCTTGACGGTCAGGCCTGAAACGATGCGCAACGCCACGGCGATCTGCTGCGTCGCCGGCAGGTCGGGATGGCAGCAGATGAACAGCAGCCGCAATATGTCATCGCGGTAGTGCGCGCCGTCCAGCCGTTCGGCGATGTCGGTCTCGGCATCTTCCAGGTCGGAGATCTGGTCCTCTTCCGGCAGCGGCGCCTGCTTGGCACGTTTGCGCACCGCGTCGATGCCGCTGTTGCGGCCGACGAAGATCAGCCAGGCTGCCGGATCGCGCGGCGGGCCGTTTGTCGGCCAGTTCTTCAGGGCTCGCAGGCAAGCGTCCTGGAAGGCTTCCTCCGCCGCATCGAGATCGCGGAAGTAGCGCAGCAGCGCGCCCATCGCCTGGGGGCGGGCAGTGCTGATCGCCGTGCTGATCCAGGTAAGGTCGGTCATGCGGAAACCTTGGCGGGATTGAAGAGCGAAACCGGCCGTATCTCGTAGGAGCCGCCGCTCGGGTTGACCTCGGAAAGTTCACGCGCAAAGTCGACGGCCTCCTCGAGATCGGCGCATTCGAGCGTGTAGAAGCCGAGGAACTGTTCCTTGGTTTCGGCAAATGGTCCGTCGATGACGACCGCTTCGCCTTTGACCTTTCTTAGGGTTGTCGCAGCGGTTGTCGGCAGCAGCCGCGCGACCGGGCCGAGCCGGCCCGCCTGAGCGTATTTTTCCTGCACGCCCAGGAGTTTTTTCATGACAGCGTCATCTTGCTCCTTGCTCCAGGAGCAGACGACGTCTTCGGAGGCATAGCAGAGGATCGCGTAAAGCATGGGTCGTCCTTTTCTCTGTCAAAGGACGAAACACTAGGGCCTATCCCGACATGACGTCGACAAAAAATTACGTCCTGCACGGATCACGAAAGCCTGCGGCGGCTCCGTTCGGTTCAGCTCCCCTGCGCCTTCAGCCATCTCAGTACGAGAGCCTCTTCGTCGTCAAGACCGGGTATCGATCGTTTCCGCTTGTTCGCATCCGCTATTTCGCTGAGCAGCCGTCCTTCGGACCAGGCATCGAAAACTTGCGGGTGGATGTAACATCTGCGGCAGATGGCGCGGGTGTTGCCCAGCCGCTCGGCGACCTTGTCGATGAGGCCGTTCATCACCCGCTTCTGTTGTGCCCGGCTTTCCGGTCGTTCGGTTTGCGCAAACAGTGACGCAGCATGGATAGTGCCGCCCCAGGTTCGGAAGTGCTTGGAGCTGAAATCCGCCCCTGCCGTCTCCCTGATGTAGCGGTTGACGTCGTCGGATCGGATCGGTCGCCTGCTTCCGTCGTCGTCGAGATACTGGAACAGCTTCTGGCCCGGCAGATCCTGCGCCCCGCGCACGATCCTGGCGATCCGGCGATCGACGAGCTTCAGCTTCCATTCCTTGCCGGACTTGCCTTTGAAAGCGAAACGCAGGCTCGAGCCATTGATGTCGACATGGCGGTCGCGCAGCGTGGTCAGCCCAAAGCTGTTGTTGTCGCGAGCGTAGGCGGTATTGCCGACGCGGATCATCGTGTTGTCGAGCAGCCAGACCACAGCGGCGACAACGCGTTCCAGCGGCAGGCCGTGACGGCGCAGATCGGCATCGATCTGGCGTCGCAGCTCAGGCAGGCTTTCTGCAAAGGCAACCAGGCTCGAATATTTGACGCCGTCACGCTCCTCCGCCCATAGCGCATGATACCGATATTGCTTGCGTCCGCGCTGATCACGGCCTGTCGCCTGGATGTGACCGTCAGCATCCGGCGAGATCCACACATCCGTCCACGCCGGTGGAATGGCGAGCGCCCTGATGCGGGCCATAGTGTCGTCGTCGACACCCTGCCCGTCAGGCCCTTTATATGAGAATCCCTTGCCAGCCCTGAGACGCCGGATACCGGGCTCGGCGTCGGTGAGGTAGGTAAGCGAGGCTCGATCGGCAGAGGCTTGCGACCCATTTGTCGGCGCCCCGTCTTTTGGTGCAGCCTCCTTGCCAGCCGATCGGCCGGATGGCGACCCGGATTTGTCCAACATGTCCTCTCCGCGAGAAATTTTCCCGTAGATAAGCGCCGGACCCGCCGCTGGTTCCGCGAATGGCTTTCAGAATGATGTCAGGCTCACCGCGTGTGCGTTCGAGGAGCCGTCCTCTGTCTACGTTCGGCGCCTACAAATCGAGTGCGGCCTCGCTTGCCGTTATGCCTTTTCCAGCACGACTGGAATGACGTCGACTGCTTGCTCGCCGACCTGCCCTCCGGTTGTTTTCAGGACGCCGACGATCGGCGCTACATCCGAATAGTCCCGGCCATGGCCGACGGTGATGTGGTCGTTGCTTGCCCGCATGCCATTGGTCGGATCGAACTCCTGCCAACCGGTGTCGCGCCCGCACCACACCTTGACCCAGGCATGCATGGCGTCGGCCCCTTCCAGCCGCGGTTTTCCGCGCGGCGGAATGGTGCGCAGGAACCCGCTGACATAGCCGGCGGGGACACCCAGGCCGCGCAGGCCGGCGATCATGATATGCGAAAAGTCCTGGCAGACGCCCCGCTTCAGGTCGAAGGCATCGCTTGCCCGGGTCTGCACCGTAGTCGCCTCGCCATCATAGGTGAAATCGCGGTAGATACGGTTGCACAGGTCCATGGCCGTGCTGACAGCGGAGTTGCCGGCACTGCTCCGCGCGTAGGCCGTGATCGCCGCATCGATGCCGGCATGGTCGCTGGCGGCCAGAAAGTGATGCGGTGTATCAGGCGACAGTGACCGCACCGCATCGAGTTCCTCCCTCAGCCGGCGAATGTCGGGCGACACGTCAAGCCCAGGTTCCGGCCGCGAAACCGCGACGCGCGCGCTCATCCTGATGTCGAGCGCATCGTGAACGTCGCGAAAGGCGATCGACGTGACATTGTTGCCAAAGAAATCGGAAAAATCCGAGCGTTCGCTCGGCGCCGGTGCGAAGGACAGCGAAGCGGCGATCACGCGCTGCACGCCCGATATCGTCGGCGGCAGCACGCGCACCTGATGGCGGCCGCCGCCGGCCGCAGCATCGTAATCGTAACGCAGATTGAGCCTGATGTCGTAGAGCATGCCCGCCTTTATCCGAACCCGTCCCTACCCGAAATAGGATTTGGCGAGGCTGTTGTAGAGGCCGCCGATCTCGTTGGCGAGATCGGCCAGGGCCGGCGCCGTCATGTCCGATGGCTCCTTGATGGCGATCGCCGTGTTGAGCTGCAGGATCTCTTTCGCCGCCGGCGACATGTGCCCCTCGCCGCCGACAGCAGGCAACAGCGCGATTTCGGCCTTCAGCCGCTCGAGCTGGAACAGGATGGAGCGCGGGTTGAGCGGATCGAGCACCAGGAGGTCGATCACAGTGCGCCGGCCGGCCTGCACCGGATACTGCCGCCGGTGGGTCATGACGCTGTCGCCGATCTCCAGCATCATGTCGAGCGCGCCGTCCGGCGCCGCAGCCCTGGTCAGCCTGGCGAGCGTGCGGGCAATCTGGATGCCGCGTTCCAACCGCCGGCCGATCTCCAGGAAGCGCCAGCCGGTGAAGCGGTACATATTCTCATGCAGCAGGCCGGAAAACCCGGCGAGCTTGCGCAGGATGACCGTCATCGCCCGCGTCGCATCATCGCCCGGCGCCACCGTTGTGGCGAATTGATGAATGGTCTTCGACAGATCCTTCAGCGCCAGCCAGCCATCGGGCGAGAAGCGGTCGCGGATTTGTCCGGCGCTGTAGACGGCGCTGTCCAGTGTGCCGATCAGCCCCGGCGGGATCGCGGTTTCGACGTCGATGCCGAACGGTTCGAGATAATCTCTGATATCGGCAAGCAGCGGCATGTCCGGGTCGGATGCCTCGGCCAGCCGCACGTGATAGGCGCGCAGGATGCGCACCGTGTCTTCCGATCGCTCGATATAGCGGCCGAGCCATGTCAGGTTTTCCGCCGCGCGGCTGGGCAGGCTGCCCGGCAAGGTGCGGGTGAAGGTGTCGTGCTCCTGCGGCAGCAGCGTCTCGCGCTCCACCGGTCTGTCGCTGACCACCCACACATCCGCCGCCTGGCCGCCGCGCTGCATGGCGATTGCCGTCGGGTCGAGCGAAAAGCCGACGCGGGCAAAACCGCCGGGCATCACCGTCCAGCCTTCCGCGTTTCGCGCCAGATAGACGCGCAGGGCTGCTGGTCGCGGCTCCAGCCAGCCGCCGACATAGACCGGCGTGGTCGAAAGCGTCACCGCTTCCTGTCCGACGAAGTCGCCGCCGTCCCTTTCGATCCGGGCTATCAGTTCGGCCCGCTCCCCGGCAACCAGCGCCGAGCCCAGCCTCGTGGAATCGTCATCCTCGAAGGCAAGCCGCGTCGACAGCGCCGGACCGATCACCATGCGGTCGAGGTTAGCCAGCACATGGTCACGGTCCGCGTCCCGCCCGCACCACCACGTCGCGACACTCGGCAGCAGAAGTCCCTCGTTGCGCAATTCGCGCGAAATCTTCGGCAGGAAGGCGAACATCGCCCGCGTTTCCATCAGCCCGGAGCCGAGCGCGTTGACGGCTGAGACGGCTCCCCGGCGGATCGCCTCGACCAGCCCTGGCGTGCCGATCTGCGACTCCGGCCGCAACTCCAGCGGATCGGCGAAAGCGGCGTCGAGCCGTCGCCACAGCACGCTGACCGGCATAAGCCCCGAAACGGTGCGCACCATAAGCCGGCCGCCGGAGACGGTCAGATCCTCGCCTTCAAGCAGCATGATGCCGAGATAGCGGGCGATATAGGCATGTTCGTAATAAGTTTCGTTGAGCGGCCCCGGTGTCAGGATGGCGACACGGCCGCCTGATACCTTGGCCATACCGTTCAGCGCGTCGCGAAAGCGGCGGAAGAAGCCGGCAAGGCGATGCACGTGCATCTCGCCATAGATGTCGGACAGCGCACGCGTGGTTGCGACGCGGTTTTCCAGCGCAAAGCCGGCACCCGATGGCGCCTGCGTGCGGTCACCCAGCACCCACCAACGGCCGTCCGGTCCACGGCCGAGCTCGAAGGCGCAGAAATGCAGGAAATGGCCGCTGGCCGGTCTGGTGCCGACGACCGGCCGCAAATATTCCGGGCTGGCTGCGATCAGCCCCGGCGGCAAGATGCCCTTCTTGACCAGGCGGTTCGGCCCGTAGATATCGGCGATCGTTTCCTCGAACAGCTCGGCCCGCTGAACCAGCCCGGCGCTGATCGCGGCCCATTCCTGGTCCTCGATCAGCAGCGGCACATGCGCCAGCGGCCATTCGCGCTCATTGGCGCCGGCCTTGTCGTAGACGCGGTAATAGACGCCGGCGTCGCGCAGATACTGGTCGGCGCGAGCGAAGCGCTGGGCGAGCTTTTCGGGGCCCAGTTCCTCCAGTGCCTCGATGAAGTCCTTCCAGACCGGGCGGGGATTGCCTGATGCATCGACCATCTCGTCGACGACACCGTCGATCGGCTGATAATGCTCCAGCAGGTTATGCGATCTGCCGCGTATTTTCTTGTGATTCCCCTTTGCCATGGCTGATCAGAGTCTTGCAGGTCGCCTGAGGTCAAGGGTCATCGGGAAATCCTCAGAGGCTTGTTCGTCGCGCAGCACGTAGCCGGACGGCGTATGGCCACGCGGCTCGAAGCGGGCGAGCCGTCGCGCCTCCGCTTCATTGCCGTTGACCGGGAAGGTGTCGTAACTGCGCCCGCCGGGATGTGCGACATGGTAGACGCAACCGCCGATCGCCCGGCCCGACCACCGATCGTAGATGTCGAAGACCAGCGGCGTATTGACCGGCAGCGCGGGATGCAGGCCCGATGCCGGCTGCCAGGCCTTGAAGCGGACGCCCGCCACCGCGATCTCTCTGGTGTCGGTCACCTTCATCGGCACGATGCGGCCGTTGCAGACGACCGCGTGACGCTCCGGGTTAAGCCCTTCGGTCTTCACCTGCAGCCGCTCGACCGAGGAATCGACGAAGCGCACGGTTCCGCCGATGGCGCCCTGCTCGCCCATGACATGCCACGGCTCCAGCGCTTGCCGCAGTTCCAGCTTGATGCCGGCATGCTGGACCTCGCCGCAGAACGGGAAGCGGAATTCGAGCTGCGCGCCGAACCATTCGGGACGGAATTCAAAGCCGTTCAGCTTGAGGTCGTCCAGCACGTCGAGAAAATCCGCCCACACATAGTGCGGCAGCATGAAACGGTCATGCAGCGACGTGCCCCAGCGCACGAAGCGGCCATCGAGCGGATTCTTCCAGGCGCGGGCGATGATGGCGCGCACCAGCAATTGCTGCGCCAGACTCATGCGCGCATTGGGCGGCATCTCGAAGCCGCGGAACTCGACCAGCCCCAGCCGGCCGGTCGGCCCGTCGGGCGAAAACAGCTTGTCGATGCAGATTTCCGACCGATGCGTGTTCCCCGTCACGTCGGTCAGAAGGTTGCGGAACAGCCGGTCGACCAGCCACGGCAACGGCGCGCTGCCACTGTCCGGATGCGGCACCTGCGCCATCGCGATCTCGAGCTCGTAGAGCGAATCGTGGCGCGCCTCATCGAAACGCGGCGCCTGGCTGGTCGGGCCGATGAACAGGCCGGAGAATAGATAGGACAGCGACGGGTGCCGCTGCCATTGCAGGACAAGGCTCTTCAGCAGGTCGGGGCGGCGCAGGAACGGGCTGTCGTTGGGTGTTGCGCCGCCGACGACGACATGGTTGCCGCCGCCTGTGCCGGTGTGGCGGCCGTCGATCATGAACTTGTCGGCGCCGAGCCGCGTCTGCCGCGCCTCCTCGTAGATCGCTGTAGTCGTCGCCACGCAGTCCTGCCAGTTCGCAGCCGGATGGATGTTCACCTCGATGACGCCGGGATCCGGAGCCACGCGGATGACGTTGAGGCGCGGATCGTGAGGCGGACCGTAGCCCTCGATATGCACCGGCAGGCCGATAACCTTTGCCGCGTTCTCGGCCGCTGCGACCAGTTCGAGATAGTCTTCCAGCGCCTCGACCGGCGGCATGAATACACAAAGCCGCCCGTCGCGCGGCTCGACCGACAGTGCGGTGCGCACCGCGCCGCCGATCTCGGTGATTTCCTGTTCGACACGGTCCTGCTGGCCGGTCGCGGCGGTGAAGGACGCCGCCTGCTGGCGTCGCACCATTTCGTCGGCGCCTTCCAATTCGGCTGGGGCAGCCTCCGGTAAAGGAGCGGCTCCAGGCAAAATAGTCTCGCGCGCCGGCAATGGTCCGCGCGGCAGGGAAGGATCGACCGGCACGATATACGGGAACTGCGCCGGCGGCACATGGGGCAGCGTGCCGAGCGGCAGGCGGTAGCCGACCGGTGAATCTCCCGGCACCAGGAACAGCTTGCCGCGCCGCGTCTTCCACTTCTCCGAACGCCAGCGCGGTCCGGACGCTTGGCTGTTCCAGCGCTGGACAGGCAGCACATAGCCCGATGGCTTGGTCAGGCCGCGTTCGAACACCCGCGCCATGCGGCTGCGCTCCTCGGGGTCGTCCAGCTTCGAATTGGACGGATCGACATTTTCCGGCAGCTTGCCTTCCTTGAGCAGCCACTCGGCCGGGTCCTCATAGGCTTCGCTGACCATGGTCTTGTCGATGCCGAGTTCATCGGCAATCGCCGTCAGCAGGCCTTCAGCCTGCTTCGGTCCGACAACTGCTTCGCTGTTTTCCCGTGCGATCAGCGATGGATCACTCCACACCGGCTCGCCGTCGGCGCGCCAGTACAGCGAGAAGGTCCAGCGCGGCAGGCTTTCGCCCGGATACCACTTGCCCTGCCCGTAGTGCAGGAAGCCACCGGGCGCGAAACGCTCACGCAGCCGGCGGATCAGCGCATCGGCTTTTTCGCGTTTTGTCGGGCCGACGGCGGCGGTGTTCCACTCCTCCGCCTCGAAATCGTCGATCGACACGAAGGTCGGCTCGCCACCCATGGTCAGCCGCACGTCCCCGGCCTCGAGCACGGCATCGACCTGGTTGCCCAACGCGTCAAGCGCCTGCCAGCTTTCGTCGGAGAACGGCTTGGTGATGCGTGGATGCTCGGCGATGCGGTCGACCCGCATGTCGAAGCCGAACTCGACATTGGCGAAGCTGGCCATGCCGGAAATAGGCGCGGCGTTGCGGAAATGCGGCGTCGCGGCGAGCGGCACATGGCTTTCGCCGGTGAGCAGTCCGGAGGTCGGGTCGAAGCCGATCCAGCCGGCGCCTGGCAGATAGACTTCGCACCATGCATGAAGATCGGTGAAGTCGACGGCGGTGCCGGGCGGCCCGTCAAGCGCGACGAGGTCGGGTTTCAGCTGGATCAGATAGCCGGAGACGAAGCGCGCGGCGATGCCGAGGTTCCTCAGGATCTGCACCAGCAGCCAGCTCGTGTCGCGGCACGAGCCTTTCTTGGCGGCCAGCGTTTCCTCGGGTGAGAAGACGCCGGTTTCCATGCGCACGATATAGGCGATCTCACGTTGCAGGCGCGCATTGAGGTTGACGACGAATTTGACGGTGTTGGTAGGACTGCGATCGATGGTCTGCAGGAACGCCGACAGCAGCGGCCCGGCCGGCTCCGGCGTCCGGTAGATGGCGAGATCGTCGCTGATCTCTTCCGGATACTCGAAGGGAAACGTTTCGGCCGACGGCTCGACGAAGAAATCGAATGGGTTATAAACCGTCATGTCGGCAACGAGGTCGACCTCGATCTTCAGCTCCGTCACAGGTTCCGGAAACACGAAACGCGCAAGGAAGTTGCCGTAGGGGTCCTGCTGCAGATTGACGAAATGGTTCGCCGGCCCGACCTTCAAGGAATGGCTGAGCACCTTGGTGCGGGAATGCGGCGCCGGCTGCAGCCTGATGACCTGCGGGCCGAGAACGACCGGCCGGTCATATTTGTAATGGGTCAGGTGGTAGACGGCTGCCAGAATTGCCATGGGGCCCCGAAAATCGGCGTTTCAAACGAATTCGCCGAACCCTGACACAAATGCTGGCCATTCTCCAAGCAGGGATGTTGCGGTGCACCTAATTTAAGCAGCTATTGAACGCAACTCCGCTTAATGCGACTGGCCACCGCTGGCCTCCAGCATCTGCGATTGGCGAAGGCCTCGGGTCTTCGTCGTCCTGGGGCGGAGCAAGAAGCGAAGCGCAGACCCCAGCATCCATGCCGTGACGCTAACCGAAGAATGCAGCAGTGCAGCACGAACCACTGTCGTGACCCTGCCCCTGAAAGATCCTGCACCGCAGCGGCGCCTCGACTCACGGCATGGATCCTCGGGTCAAGCCCGAGGATGACGAAGCGAAGGGCATGGCCGTTTAGAAAAACGCCTGCAACCCGGTCTGTGCCCGTCCGAGGATCAGCGCATGCACGTCATGCGTGCCCTCATAGGTGTTGACGGTTTCGAGGTTCTGCGCGTGGCGCATGACATGGTAGCCGATCTGGATGCCGTTGCCGCCATGCATGTCGCGGGCCTGGCGGGCAATGTCGAGCGCCTTGCCGCAATTGTTGCGCTTGACGATCGAGATCATCTCCGGCGCCATTTTGCCTTCGTCCATCAGCCGCCCGACCCGTAAGCTGCCCTGCAGGCCGAGCGCGATCTCGGTCTGCATGTCGGCGAGCTTCTTCTGGAAAAGCTGCGTGCCGGCCAGCGGCTTGCCGAACTGTTTGCGGTCGAGGCCGTATTGGCGGGCCCGGTGCCAGCAATCTTCCGCCGCGCCCATCGCACCCCAGGAGATGCCGTAGCGCGCCCGGTTGAGGCAGCCGAACGGACCCTTCAGGCCTGAGACATTGGGCAGCAGCGCATCTTCGCCGACCTCGACGCCTTCCATCACCACTTCGCCGGTAATCGATGCGCGAAGCGACAGCTTGCCGCCGATCTTCGGCGCCGAGAGGCCTGTCATGCCCTTTTCCAGCACGAAGCCGCGAATCTCGTTGTCATGCGCGGCCGATTTCGCCCAGACGACAAACACATCGGCGATTGGCGCGTTGGAAATCCACATTTTCGAGCCGGAGACCTTGTAGCCGTTCGCCGTCTTCTCGGCTCGCGTCTTCATGCCGCCCGGGTCGGAACCGGCATCCGGCTCGGTCAGGCCGAAGCAGCCGATCCATTCGCCGCTGGCGAGCTTCGGCAGGTATTTCTTGCGCTGCGCCTCCGAGCCATAGGCGTGGATCGGATACATCACCAGCGACGACTGCACGCTCATCATCGATCGATAGCCCGAGTCGATGCGCTCGACTTCCCGCGCCACCAGCCCATAGGTGACGTAGTTGGCGCCGAGTCCGCCATATTCTTCCGGAATGGTTATGCCGAGCAGCCCGGCCTCGCCCATCTCGCGAAATATCCCGGCATCGGTCTTTTCCTCGAGATAGGCTTCCTCGATCCGAGGGGCGAGCTTGTCGGCGGCGAATGCCGAGGCGCCATCACGCACCATTCGCTCGTCTTCCGAAAGCTGGTCCTCGATCAGGAAAGGATCATTCCAGACGAATGCGTTCTTGTCGGCTGCCATGGCCTCGGTCTCCAAGTGCGGGGATGCCCGGGCTTATCGGCTTCCAGTTCGAAAAAATCAAACGAAATTGCTTCACCGATCAATGAGCGTTAGTAATGGATCATGAACGTTCAGCGCCGCCTTTTGCCTGGTATCAGCGCCCTTGCCGCCTTCGAGGCGGTGGCCCGGCTGGGCAGCTTTACCGCCGCCGCGCAGGAACTCGATTTGACCCAGGGCGCCGTCAGCCGGCAGATCAGGCTGCTGGAAGACCAGTTCGGCCGGCGGCTGTTCGAACGCGACAGCCGCAATGTCAGGCTGTCAGCGGCAGGCGAGATCTATGCCGAAGCGGTGCGCGCCGCGCTGGGTCAATTGCGCGACGCAGCCCTTGGATTGATGAGCAATCGGCATAGTGGCATCTTGAACCTCGCCATCCTGCCGACCTTCGGCACACGCTGGCTGATGCCGCTCATCCCGGATTTCGTCGAAAACAACCCCGACATTACCATCAATTTCGTCACCCGCATCGGCCGCTTCGACTTCGCTCGCGAAAGGCTCGACGCCGCCATCCATTTCGGCTTGCCCGACTGGCCGGACGCCGACTCGACGCTGCTGGTCCGCGAAGAGGTGGCGCCTGTCGTGTCGCCCGAATTTCTGGCCGGCCGCGCCATTGCCACACCCGCCGATATCGGTCGCCTGCCGCTGCTGCATATGGCGACACGGCCCGGCGCATGGACCGAGTGGTTCGAGCATCAGGGTTTGAGCGCGCCGACGGGGCCGGGCATGCAGTTCGAGCAATTCGGCACCGCCGCCCAGGCCTGCATGGCCGGGCTCGGCGTGGCGCTGCTGCCGCAGGTCCTCATCTCAGGCGAATTGCAGCGCGGCCAACTCGTGCCGGCGCCGGGCCGGCCAATGCAAAGCCGCAGCGCCTATTACCTGGTTGTGCCGCACGACAAGCGCGGCCATCCGCCGGTCGCCAGCTTTCGCGACTGGCTGCTCAGTCGCGTGCCAGTGGTAGGGTGATTACTTCCGCTTCAACGCATCGGCCAATGCGGCGCCGAACGTGCCTTGCTGCGCGGACCGCTCCGGCTGACGCTGCGGCGCCGGCGCGCGCGGCACCGGTCTGTTGCCATTGTCGCGCGGCTTCGGTGTACCGCCGTCACCATCCCGACGCATCGAAAGGCCGATGCGCTTGCGCTTGATGTCGACCTCGACGACACGCACCTTGACCACGTCGCCGGCTTTCACCACTTCATGCGCGTCCTTGACGAAACGGTCGGCCAGTTGCGAGACGTGCACCAAGCCGTCCTGATGCACGCCGATATCGATGAAAGCGCCGAACGCCGCGACATTGGTGACAGTGCCTTCCAGCAGCATGCCGGCCTTCAAATCCTTGATGTCGTCGACACCGTCGGCAAAGGTCGCGGTCTTGAAGCCGGGGCGCGGATCGCGGCCGGGCTTTTCCAGTTCCGCCAGGATATCACGCACTGTCGGCAGGCCGAACCGCTCATCGACGAAGACCCGCGGATCGAGCGCCTTGAGAGCGGCACTGTCGCCCATCAGCGAGCGGACGTCGCGTCCGCAGGCGGCGACGATCTTTTTCGCCACGCCATAGGCCTCCGGATGCACGGCCGAGGCATCGAGCGGTTCGGTGCCGTTGGGAATGCGCAGGAAGCCGGCGCATTGCTCGAAGGCCCGCGGTCCGAGCCGCGCCACCTTCAACAGGTCACGACGGCTGGCGAAGGGGCCGGCCGCATCACGGTGAGCGATGATGGCCTCGGCCAGCGATGTGCCAAGACCCGACACCCGCGCCAGAAGCGGCGCCGAGGCGGTGTTGAGGTCGACGCCCACGGCATTAACGGCGTCCTCAACCACCGCTTCCAGGGAGCGGCCGAGCCGGTACTGGTCGACATCGTGCTGATACTGGCCGACGCCTATCGACTTTGGCTCGATTTTGACCAGTTCGGCGAGCGGATCCTGCAGCCGCCGCGCGATCGACACCGCGCCGCGCAGCGACACGTCGAGGCCGGGAAATTCCGCCGCCGCCGTTGCCGAGGCGGAATAGACCGAGGCACCCGCCTCGCTGACGATCACCTTGAGCGGCTTCGGCCCGGACTCGGCAGGCATATCGGACAGCATGTCGGCCACCAGCCTTTCCGTCTCGCGGCTGCCGGTGCCGTTGCCGATGGAAATCAGCTCGACCTTGTGCAGGCGGATGAGCTTTGCGAGTTCGGCTTGCGTGCCGCGCACATCATTCCTTGGCGGAAACGGATAGACCGTCGTCGTCGCCAACAGCTTACCTGTGCCGTCCACCACCGCCACCTTGACGCCGGTGCGGATGCCGGGATCGAGGCCCATAGTGGCGCGCGAGCCGGCCGGGGCAGCGAGCAGCAAATCCTTCAGATTGCGGGCGAAGACATGGATCGCCTCCTCCTCGGCCCGCTCGCGCAGATCTCGCATCAAATCGAGCGTCAGGTGCAGCGACAGCTTTATGCGCCAGGTCCAGCGGGCCACCTCCATCAGCCAGCGATCGCCCGGCAAATGTCGGCCGATGGCGTAGGCGTCGGCAATCATCCGTTCGACCGGCTTCAACGGTGACGCGTCGTCGGCATCGATCTCGATGTCGAGGGACAACACCTCTTCGTTGCGGCCGCGCAGCATCGCCAGCGCGCGATGGCTCGGCACGTTGGCCCAGCGCTCGACATGGTCGAAATAGTCGGAGAACTTCGCGCCGGCCTCCTGCTTGCCGTCGACGACGCGCGACCGCATGAAGGCGCGTTCCTTCATGTAGGTCCGCAGTTTGCCGACCAGATCGGCATTCTCGGCGAACTGCTCGGACAGGATATCGCGCGTGCCCTCGAGCGCCGCCTTGGCGTCGGCCACCTCTTCGCCGATGTAGGCCAGCGCCAGTTCGGCGGGCACCGCCGCGCGGTCGGCAAGGATGGCCTCGGCCAGCGGTCCGAGCCCGCGCTCGCGGGCGATCTCGGCCTTGGTCCGGCGCTTCGGCTTGTAGGGCAGATAAATATCTTCGAGTTCCGCCTTGGTGGCGGCCGCTGCGATCTTGGCCTCAAGCTCTTCGGTCAGCTTGCCCTGGTCGCGGATCGAACCAAGGATGGTGTCGCGGCGCGCATCGAGTTCGCGCAGATAGGCGAGCCGCTCGGCAAGCAGGCGCAGCTGCGTGTCGTCCAGACCGCCGGTGACCTCCTTACGGTAGCGCGCCACGAACGGCACCGTCGCGCCTTCGTCCAGCAGGCCGATCGCCGCGGCGGCCTGTTCGGGCCGGGCAGCGATCTCGGCTGCTATGATGGCTGCGATGCGCTTGATGTCGGATGCCATGTCGTTCCTGCTGTCTTGTCGAAAAGAGCGGCGACCATAAGCGCAGAGCGTCGCTCCGCCAACCGCGGCGTTTTCAACCGCCCAATAGGTCCACAGGAAAGCTGCGATGGCGGTCGGCCTGGATCGAATCAGACCATCCGGCTCAGCGCTTCGAAGAAGGCGACCATATCGACATCGAGCGGCTCGTCGACCGGCTCCGGCTGCGACGACATCTTTGCGATGACGATCTCGGCCTTCGGATTGACATAGAGCCACTGGCCGTGGATGCCGATGCCGCAGAAGGCGCCGCTTGCCGCGCCCGTCTGGTACCATTTGTTGCGGTAGCGGCCTTGCGGAAAGAGGAACGCCATCGTGCCACGCTGCCAGGCCTCGCTGTCTCCGCCTGTGCTGACAGTGTCGCGCACCCAGGCTTCCGGCACGATGCGGCGGCCATTGGCCGTGCCGCCTTGCCGCATCATCTCGCCGACCTGCGCCAGATCGCGCGGCGTGACTGAAATGCCGCCGGCCGTGCGGGCGGTGCCCTCGCTGTCTACCGTCACCGACGCTTCGCTCGTTGCACCGAGCGGCAGCCACAATTTCTCGTGCATCAGCTCGGCGAAGCGCTGGCCGGATGCGCGTTCGAGCAGGATGCCGAGCAGGTCGGAATTGGGCGAGCGGTAGCGGAACGTCCGGCCATGCGGCTCGGCAAGGCGCTGCAGCGTCAGGATGAAATCGACTAGGCTTTCGGTGCCGCCACCCGGATTCCACAGCGTCGCACGGCGATAGCGGGCAAAGGCGCTCTCCGGATCGAGATAGGCTTCTTCGAAGTCGAGGCTGATGGTCATGTCGAGCACATGCCGCACGCTGGCGTCGCCATAGGCCGAGCCGGCAGCTTCCGGCAGATAGCGGGTCACCGGGGCCTGCGGATCAAAGATCCCTTCGCCTTCCAGTATGCCGGCCAGGATGGCGGTCAGCGACTTGCTGATCGAGAAGATGATGTGGCGCGCACCGAACTGCATATGCGGTGCGAACCAGTCGCCGACGAATTTGCCGCCTTTCATGATCGTCAGCGCGTCGGTATCGGAACGCGTGAGAAAGGCTGCAACAGTCTCCGGTCCGCCGGCCAGAGTGACTCGCTCGCCGAGCAGCGCGTCAAGAGCCCGCGCTGACGCTTCACCGCTGGCTGGCACGGCTGCCACGCGTGCGCTCGGCACTAACTCACCGACATTCTGGAACGACCACCGGCTGAACGGGCTTTCGCGCCAGTTGCCGAGCAGAACTTGGTTGCGGCCAAAGCCATATCTGGTCTCGAACGCGGTCTTGCCGGTCATGCGTTTCCTTCCGGTTTTTTTTGGAACTTAGGCCAGCGCGGCGGCGATCGCGTGCACGGCTTTCATCGTCGCCACCGAATAGGCGATGTCGGTGAAATCCGGGTAGCTCGAAAGCTTCACCACGACCATTCTCGTGTTCCAGTCGATATGGATCAGCTGCCCGAACACGCCCCGGCACATCAGCGCGCGTGAGAGCGGATCCTCGATCCAGAACTGGTTGCGGTAGCTGCCTTCCGGCAGGCTGGGATTGAAATCCGGCCCATGCCTGCCATTGCGCGTCGCCTCGATCCAGTCGGCCGGCACCACGCCGCCGCCATTGTCGAGGATCAGCTGGCCGAAGCGGCCATAGTCGCGCAGCGTGGCGTTGAAGCCGCCATCGGCCAAGGCGTAGCCGGCGCTGTCGACGGTGAAACAGGCGCTTTCATCCGCCCCGAGCTTTTGCCAGAGTTCCTCCGAAACCAAGTGCGCCAGCCGCTTGCCGGTCACCCGCTCCATGATAAAGGCGAGCACGTCGGTCTCGATCGAACGGTATTCGAAGGCAGCGCCATGCGGCCGGCTTGTCTCCTTGAGCCGCAGGATCAATTCAAACATATGCGACGGCCACTCGAAGGCCGGATCGCTGTCCGGCGGCACCGGTTTCCAGCCGCTGGCCACATCGACCTGGCCGATATCGGAATAGCGGTCGGTGTATTCCTCGGAAAAACGCACGCCTGTCGTCATGTCGAGCACGTGCTGCACGCTGGCGCCCGCCCAGCCGGTCGCACCAAGCTCCGGCAGATAGGCCGTCACCGGCCTGGCCGGATCGATCAGGCCGCGCCCGACCAGTATGCCGAACACCGAAGCGGTGACCGACTTCGCCATCGACTGCGACAGATGCAGCGTGCGCTCGGCCATGCCGTTGAAATAGCGCTCATAGGCGATTTTGCCGTCCTTGAGCACGAGCAACCCGTCCGTATAGGTTTCGTCGAGCAGCCCGGCCAGCGTCGTCGGTGCGCCCGTGCTGTCGTTCACCGGCAGCGCATCGAGATCGACTTCGGCTCGCTCGAACCGGCGGCGATGGCCATTGCCGCGCCAGACTTCGACGGTCGGCAGAATTTCGCGGATGTGCTGGAACGCCCACCGGTTCCAGGGTCCCCTGTCCCAGTCGAGCTTCGGCGGCACCATCTTGGGCGGCGACCCCTGCATGATCGGCGGCACCGGTTCGCTGTTGCGGTGGGATGTCATGAGATGCGTCCAGGCAAACATGAAAACAGACCCGGCGGCGCCCGCCGCCGGGTCCGTCACGATGCGATCACTTCTGCAGTTCGGTCCATATCCTGGTGTAAAGCGCCTGGACGTCGGGTGCGCAGCTCAGCATGAATTTGCCCTTGTCGGCGAACTCGGCGGGGATGTTGACCTCCGGCGCCGTCTTCATGTCCTCAGGCATGAAGGCTTCCGATCCCTTGATGCCGTTGGCGTAGCGCGCGAAAGACGAGATCAGCGCGGCGTTCTCGGGTTCCATGATGAAGTTCTGGAACAGCTTGGCGTTTTCGACGTTCTTGGCGTCCTTCAGCACTGCGAGATTGTCCATCCAGATCGGATAGCCCTCCTTCGGATAGCCATAGACGATGTCCTTGTTCTGCAGGCGGGCGCGGAAGGACGCGCCGTTCCAGTCGACGCTGGCTGCGAAGTCGCCCTTGGCGAACTTCTCGACCGTGCCGTAGTCCATGGAGATCCATTTCGGCTTTGCCGCCACCAGCGCATCGCGCACCTTCTTCAGCACCTCCTTGTCGCCGGTGCAGGGCTCGCCGCCGACATATCTGATGGCGAGATGCATGACATCGGCCATTTCGGGAACGACGTTGACCTTGCCGACCAGTTCCTGCGGCGGGTCCAAGAAGATGGCGGAAGTGTTGGGGTCGCCCTTGTAGACCGAGGTGTTGACCGTGACGCCTGTCGTGCCCCATTGCCACGGCACGGTATATTTGCGGCCCGGATCGAAAGGAACGTCGACCCATTTCGGATCCATGTTCTTGAAGTTCTCCATCTTGCTGGGCTCTGTCTCCAAGAGCAGCCCTTCCTGGATCCAGATCGGCACGAAGCTCGCCGAGGGCACCACGATGTCGAAGCCGCTGCCGCCCTGGCGGATTTTGGCCAGCGCGGTGTCGTTGGAATCGTAGTCGGTGACTGTCACCTTGACCTTGTATTTTTCCTCGAATTTCTTGACGAGGTCGGGGCTGGTGTAGTTGCCCCAATTGTAGATGTTGAGTTCGCCATCGGCGCGGGCGAGACCCGCCGAGGCGAACAGCGCGGCGCTGAGCGCCGTCGCAGTCAGTTTCCAATTCATCGTTTCTCTCCTGTCACTCCTGATCCTTTTTCCTGCTGATGAAAAAGAAGACGGTGACGATCAATATCGAGATCAGCAGGAACACCGTCGACATCGCGTTGATTTCCGGCGTGATAACGCGCCGGAACTGGCCGAGCATGTAAGTCGGCAACGTATCCTGGCCGCCGGACTTGACGAACTCGGTGATGACGACATCATCCAGCGAGATGACGAAGGCCAGCATCAGCCCGGCAAGGATGCCTGGCCAGAGCAGCGGAAAGGTGACGCGCCGAAAAGCCTTCCATGGTGTCGCGTAGAGGTCGGCCGCAGCGATCTCCAACGACAGATCCATGTTCTCGAGCCGCGCCCGGATCGGCAGATAGGCAAAGGGAATGCAAAAGGCCGTATGCGCAGCCATCAGGTAGCCCAGCCCCGAATAGCCGGTCCAGATCTTGATGCGCGAAAAGAAGATCAGCAGCGCCACCGCGGTGACGATTTCCGGCACCATCAGCGGCTGGTTGATGAAGGCGTATTTTAAGCCGAGGCCGGGATAGGGTTTCGTTCGGGTCGTAGCGAGTGCAGCCATGGTGGCGACGATCGTGGCAATAGTCGCGGCGACCGAAGCGATCTGCAGCGACCGTATCGAGGCATCGACGACCTGGTCGTTGTTCCAGGCCTGATAGAACCAGCGCAGCGACACGCCTTCCCAGATCGCGATCGAACTGCCTGCGTTGAAGGCATAGACGACAACCGTCACGATCGGCAGGTACAGCGCGAAAAAGCAGATCATCGCGATTGTCGTGAAGCCGGTCTGCCGGCGAATGTCGAAGCGGCTAGCCATGCGCGCCGCCCTGGCGCCCGGCGGAGCGGACATAGAAGAGCAGCGCGACCATCACGATCGCCATCAGCGAGAGCGACAGCGCCGAGCCGAGCGGCCAGTTACGGCCTTGCCCGAACTGCAGCTCGATCAGATTGCCGAGCATCATATTCTTCGTCCCGCCCAGCACGCGCGGGGTGACATAGGCGCCCAGCGCCGGGATGAAAACGAGGATCGAGCCGGCGATGATGCCAGGCTTGACCAACGGAATGATGACTCGCCTCAGCACCTGGAACCGGTTGGCGTAGAGGTCGTAACCCGCCTCGACCAGCCGGAAGTCGATCTTCTCCATGCTGGCATAGAGCGGCAGCACCATCAACGGCAGATAGACATAGGTCATGCCGACCATCAGCGCGAAATCGGTGAACATCATCTGGATCGGCTGGCTGATGATGCCGAGCTTGATGAGCACCGTGTTGACGATGCCCTCGTTGCGGATCACCTCCTGGATGGCGAAGGTGCGGATCAGCAGATTGGTCCAGAAGGGGATGGTGATCAGGAATAGCCAGACGTTGCGCTGCCGCGCGGGCCGGGTGGCGATGAAATAGGCGGTCGGGAAGCCAAAGAGCAACGTGAAGATCGTTGTCATAAACGACAGCTTGGCCGAACGCCAGAAGATCGACAAATGCGCGTCGGCGAAAGCCAGCGTGTCGTCGAAGATGTCGCGCTGCATCACCACCGACAGCCAGCCGTCGGTGGAGAATTTCCACACCACGTCGCCATAGGGGCCCGGCGTCAGGAACGAATAGATCACGACGATCAGCAGCGGGCCGGTCGCCGCCAGAAAGATGATGATCAGTGCCGGCGCTGACAGCAGCCAGCGATGGCGGATATCTCTGCGTTCGGCTTCCTTGGCGACTTCTTCCGCGCTCGCCATCAGTCCCTCAGAACTTGTGCGGCGTCGTTGCCGATCGAAATGCCGACCTTGTCTCCCCGCTCGAAACCGCAGCCGGCGCTGCGCGTGTTCTGCTGGCGCACCGTGAAGGGCTCGCTGCTGTCCAGGCGAACTTGGATGTGCGTGTCGGTGCCGAAATAGACGATGTTTTCGACCGTGCCCGACAGGTCGCCCTTGCCGCTGGTCAGCTTGGCATGTTCCGGCCTGACCACCACGGTGGCATTGTCCTTCGGCTGAAAGCCCTCAGCCACGGTCGCGTCGATCGTCGCGCCGGATTTGAGCGTTGCTCGTGCCTTGCCGT
Source organism: Mesorhizobium sp. BHscii (assembly GCF_053848065.1). NCBI lineage: Bacteria > Pseudomonadati > Pseudomonadota > Alphaproteobacteria > Hyphomicrobiales > Phyllobacteriaceae > Mesorhizobium > Mesorhizobium sp. BHscii. The sequence goes on from NZ_JBSPKW010000017.1 coordinate 51,845, forward strand.
TGGCCATGCCTGATATGGCCGCAGTCAGGAAATTGGTCTCGCCGATGAAGTCGGCGACGAAGCGCTCCGCCGGCTTGTCATAGATATCCCAAGGCGTTCCGACCTGCAGGATCTTGCCCGACGACATCACCGCGATGCGGTCCGACATGGTCAGCGCTTCTTCCTGGTCGTGGGTGACGAAGATGAAGGTGATGCCGGTCTCGTGCTGCAGCCGCTTCAGCTCGATCTGCATGTCCTTGCGCAGCTTGAAGTCGAGCGCCGACAGCGGCTCGTCGAGCAGCAGCACTTTCGGCTGCGGCGCCAGCGCCCGCGCCAGTGCCACGCGCTGCTGCTGGCCGCCCGATATCTGGCTGGTGCGGCGGCCGCTGAGCGCTTCCATTTTGACCAGCTTCAGCATCTCGGCAACCCGCGCCTTCACTTCGGCTTTGGGCTTGCGGAGCATTTCGAGGCCGAAGCCGATATTCTCGGCCACCGTCATATGCGGGAACAGCGCATAGTTCTGGAAAACGGTGTTGACCGGCCGCTTGAACGGCGGCAGCGGTGCGATGTCCTGGCCATGCAGCAGGATCTCGCCGGCGCTCGGGAAATCGAAGCCGGCGATCAGCCGCAGAAGCGTTGTCTTCCCGCAGCCGGACGGACCAAGCAGCGTGAAAAACTCATTCTCGCGGATCGACACCGAAACCGTGTTGAGGGCGGCGACCTGTGACTCCCCGGTACCGAATACCTTGCGGACGCCACGAACTTCAATTGCACTTTTACCCGGTTGTTCCGGCACGATTACCCCATTCTTGTGTCCGCTCTTCAGGGCGGATCCAGTTCCCACTCGATTGTCAGCACACGGCGCATGGCTTGGCAAGCATACATCTGAATGTCGATTCAGAACGCAATTCCCGTGCCACCGTCAGGCCTGATAAGTGACCTTGCCGCCGCAGATCGTCGTCATCGGCCGCACCGTATGCAGCGCTTCCGGCGCGGTCGCCTCGATGTCGCCTGAGAGCACCACGAGATCAGCCAGAAAGCCTGACTTCAGGCGGCCCTTGCGATGCTCCATGAACTCGGCATAGGCGCCTTCCACTGTATAGCCCGCAAGCGATTCATGCAGCGAGAAACTCTGGTCGGGATCGCTGTCTGCCCATGGTTTGCGCAGCACTGCCGCCTGAATGCCCAGAATCGGATCGATTGGCGAGACCGGCCAATCGGAAGCGAAGACGACGCGCGCGCCGGCATTCTTCAGCGTCCGCCACGCATAGCTCAGAGGCCAGCGGGCAGGCCCGATGCGCGACACCGTTGGTTCCAGCGGCACGCCCATGCTGCCCGGCGGATGCGGTGGCTGCATCGAGGCAATGACTCCAAGCTTTGCGAAACGCGGCACGTCGGCGGCGGTGACCACCTCGATATGCTCGACCCGATGCCGGCTGTCGCGCCTGCCATTCGCCTTTTGCGCTGACTCGTAGCCGTCGAGCACGGCGCGCACGGCGCCGTCGCCAATCGAGTGCACCGCCATCTGCAGCCCGCGCCTGTCGACGGCCACGGCAAGATCGATGAATTGCTGCGGCGTGAAAAGCGGCTCGCCTACCCAATCCGGACGATCCGCATAGGGCTCGACCATCACCGCCGTCCACGAATCGAGCACGCCGTCGTAGAACACCTTGACCATGCCCGACGACAGCCATTCGCCTTGGTAGCGCTCTGCCATCACTGAGGCTTTGTCGAGCATGTCGAGGGTCATGAAATTCTTATAGTGGAACGGCACCTGCACGCGGCACAGCAAGCCGCCTTCGGTCTCGATCTCGGACAGGAGTTCGAGCTGGTGCAAATTGCCGTCCATGTTCTGGATCGACGTGATACCGTGCCTGGCACACCATTCCAAACCGCGGCGCATGATCGCCCGGTCGGAGGCCTGCTCCGCCGGCGTCGGCTTCGGGTCCGGCTCGCCGCCGGTGGCCAGGCCGAGCCGTACGCGATCCTCGCCGGCCAGCGCGATCAGCGGCCCGAAGGCCTCGCCCTCACGCAATTCGCCACTGGCCAGCCCGTCGTCGCCCATGACGATCTCATTGCCGGGACCAAGCCGCTTGCCTCTAAGCAGGCCGGCCAATTCCAGCGCCTTGGTGTTCGCCCACATTGTGTGGTGGTCGGGCGCCGCCATGACGAAGGGACGGTCCGGCAGGATGCGGTCGAGGTGATGGCGGCTGACCCGCTCAGTCGCCGACAGGATGGTATAGTCGGCGCCTTGCGCCTGCAGGACGGATAGATCCGGCCGCTTTGCTGCATAATGGCGAACAGCATCGCAAAGCGCATCGAAACCGTGGATGCCCATCAGCTGGAGGTGATCGAGCTCGGCCGCGCCGGCGAAAAGATGCATATGCGCTTCGATGAAGCCGGGGACGACCGAGCCGCGCTCGGCGTCGATAACGCGCGTGCCGGGTGCCTTGTGCTCCAGTACGGTCGCGCGATCTGCGATCGCAATGATTTCGCCGTCCCTGATAGCTATGGCTTCGGCGCGGGGAGTATCGGGATCCATCGTCAATATACTGGCGTTCTCGACGATCAGATCGGCCGACAGCATAATTTTCTCCCGTTTGAGCTTAGGCTAGCAGAGTATTGGCGCCTGGCAAGCCGTCCGCTGCCACTCGCAACACCGGTCCGGAATGCTCTTGGCGGCGCTGAAACTCTCTGCCACAAAGCAGTCCGTCAACGACAGATACGCAACTCGAAGAGCGAACCGGCCGGCAAAATGAAGACTGTTTTCTCCCCTCTCCACGCCGGCCATGCCGGCAATTTCGAACTCATTTCAGGCAGCATCGTGCCGGCCTTCGAGAAGCCCTCGCGGGCCGAGTTCATCAAGGCGAGGGTGGAGAGCGAAAAGCTCGGCCCGATCCTGCCACCCAAGACCCACGACCTCGCCGCCGCCAGGAGAGTGCACACCAGCGACTACATCGATTTCCTGCCGACCATATGGCCGCTCTGGGAAGCGTCGGGCCGGACAGGTTCGGCCATCCCCTTCACCTGGCCGACGCGCGGCTTGCGCGGCGATGTACCACCCAGCACCATCGATGCGCTGCTTGGCTTTTACTCCTTCGACGGCGGCGCCACCTTCGTCAAAGGCACCTGGGAGGCGATCAAGTCGTCCTATGACGTGGCGCTGACTGCGGGCGCCCTGGTCAAGGACGGCGAGATATCAGCCTTCGCGCTCTGCCGCCCGCCCGGCCATCATGCCGGTGCTGCCTTCATGGGCGGCTATTGCTACATCAACAACGCCGCGGTTGCCGCGCAATGGTTCCGCGACCAGGGCGCCAAGCGCGTCTCGATCCTCGATGTCGACTACCATCACGGCAACGGCACGCAGGAGATCTTCTACGGCCGCGGCGACGTGCAGGTGCTGAACCTGCATGGCGACCCGATGACCGAATATCCGTTTTTCCTTGGCCATGCCGACGAGCGCGGCTCAGGGCCCGGCGAAGGCTTCAATGTCAACTACCCCATGCCGTTCGGCACCGCATGGGACGCCTGGAATGCTTCGCTGGAGGACGCCTGCGCGAAACTTGCGGCTTACGCTCCCGATGTCGTTGTCGTCTCGCTTGGCGTCGACACATTCGAGAAGGACCCGATCAGCAAGTTCAAGCTGAAAAGCGGCGACTATCCCAAGATTGGCCGTCGCATCGCCAAGCTCGGCCTGCCCACGCTGTTCGTCATGGAAGGCGGCTATGCCGTCGAGGAAATCGGCATCAACGCCGTCGGCGTGCTGACCGGATTCGAAGATCGGTAATGCATGTCGCCCATAGCCTGCCCCTCGGGCGTTTTGATCCGAGGGTGCGCAGCGGTTTGAGATAACGACATTCGTAAAAATTTAGTAGGCAGCAGTCGCATCGGCTGGCCCCACGTCCGCCCTCACCGAAGCGCTTCACGCCGCCTGCAAGGGTGGCCGCTGACTTGTTCCAGCGCACGCTATCCTGTTGTTGGACCATGATCTCCTTTGAAAAGGCCTTCGCCCTTTGCGAAGTCATGCTCTACCTTGAAGGAACGGTATGAGGGGATCGATTCTGGAAGAAGGCAGCATTTGAAGTCGGGGAAGCATCTATGATCGACGACGAGCCGGACAGCGAACGCGTCTCGGCGCTGGCGCCGTTCCGGCACGGCATTTTCCGCGCCGTATGGTCCGCCAGTCTGGTTTCGAATTTCGGTGGCTTGATCCAGGGCGTCGGCGCCGCCTGGATGATGACCACGATCGCCACCTCGTCCTATCAGGTCGCGCTGGTCCAGGCCTCGACCACCTTGCCGATCATGCTGTTTGCGCTCGTTGCCGGTGCCATCGCCGACAGCTTTAACCGGCGCAAGGTCATGCTGATTGCCCAGATCTTCATGCTGGTCGTCTCGGTTCTGCTGACCGTGTTCACCTATCTTGGCTTGATAACGCCGTGGACGCTGCTCGCCTTCGCCTTCCTGATCAACAGCGGCACGGCGCTTTACAACCCGTCATGGCAGGCTTCTGTCGGCGACATGGTGCCGCGCGCCAAGCTGCCTGCGGCCGTCGCGCTCAACTCCTTGGGCTTCAACTTGACGCGCAGCGTCGGCCCGGCGATCGGCGGCATCATCGTTGCCGCCGCAGGTGCTGCGGCGGCTTTTGCCGCCAACGCTTTGAGCTATGTCGGGCTCCTCATCGTGCTTGCCCGCTGGAAGCCGGACCTGCCAGCCTCGACACTGCCGCGCGAGACGCTGGGGGCGGCGATGGGCGCCGGCCTGCGCTACGTCGCCATGTCGCCCAATATCGGCAAGGTGCTGGTCAGGGGTGCGGCTTTCGGCTTCAGCGCCGGCGCGGTTCTGGCGCTGCTGCCGCTGGTGGCGCGCGATGTCGTCAAGGGCGATGCCTTGACCTACGGCATCATGCTCGGTGCGTTCGGTATCGGTGCCGTCGGCGGCGCGCTGATCAGCGTCCGGCTGAGGCAGATCCTGTCCAGCGAGACGATGGTGCGCATGGCATTCGCCGGCTTCGCGCTTTGCGCCTTCAACGCCGCCGTCAGCGACCACGCCTGGCAGACGTCGCTCGGGCTGCTCATCGGCGGCGCCTGCTGGGTAATCGCGCTGTCGCATTTCAACGTCACGGTGCAGATGTCGACGCCGCGCTGGGTGGTCGGCCGGGTGCTCTCGGTCTATCAGACGGCTACCTTCGGCGGCATCGCGCTCGGCAGCTGGATTTGGGGTGTCGTCGCCGATGCGCATGGCGCCGAATTCGCGCTGATCGCGGCTGCCGTCGCGATGCTGGCGGGCGGCGCGATCGGCCTCTTGCTGCCTTTGCCGCAGCAGGCAGTACTCAATCTCGATCCTACCAACCGTTTCAAGGAGCCGCATCTTGCGCTCGACCTAAAACTGCGCAGCGGCCCCATCGCCATCATGATCGAATACATCATCCGCGAGGAGGACGTGCCGGAATTCCTGGCCACCATGGCCGAACGCGGCCGCATCCGCCGCCGTGACGGCGCCCGCAACTGGACGCTGGCGCGCGATCTCGAAAATCCCGCAATATGGATCGAGCACTATCACACGCCGACATGGCTCGAATACATCCGCCACAACAAGCGGGCCACCCATGCCGACGCCGTTGTCGGCGAGCGCGTACGGGCACTGCACAGCGGCGACGAGCCGCCGCGCGTCCGCCGCATGATCGAGCGTCCGACAACCGCCGGCACGGCGATCGTCATGCCGAAAGGACCGATCGAGCATTAGGCCGTGCCGGTGTGTCCAGTTGGATGAGCACATGACGCTCTAAGCTGATGGCTCACACGTACCCTAATCGGCGCGGCCCACCCGCGCCTTAGGATGCAGCGCGCAGGCTCGTACGGACGCGCCGCCTGCTTGTGGCGCGGGCCTTCTCCGCCACGACACCGGTGATCTCGACAACGCCGTTCTCATGCGGTCTGGCGTTTGTGGCCTTGTGGAGACGCTCATAGGGCAACAGTTCCTTGACCCGAGCATCGAGCAACGCGACTTCGGCTCGCAGATCCTCGCATTCCTGCCTCTGGACATCGAGCTGTATCTGTTCGGATGCCTGTTGCAGGGAAAGCTGCGAAAAATTCGCGCTCACCGTCGAAAGGTGTATCTTGTCGTTTTCGTTCTCCTTTCTGAGAGCGGACAACCTTTCCTCCGCAATTTGCTTTTCGGCCACAGCGTCGCTGCATTGAGCCTTGAGATTGGCGATCTCGCTGGCGGCTTGACTGTTCTCGTTCGAGGCAATTTCCAATCGTGATTGGAGGTTGCGAATTTCAGAACGCAGGCCGCCGATCTCCGTGAAACTACGCGCACGCTCGGCTTCCCTGTCACTTTCCATGATACGGGCCGCTTCCGTCATTTCCGACAGCTTCGCTTGCGCGATATCGAGCGATTTCTGCAGCCGCATCTCCTCTTTCTCGCTCTTGCCAAGCGCAGCCAGCAGTTCCGAAAGTCGCGTCGCATCACTTGCATGAATTGTCGAGAGTTCATCCAGCCTGTGCCGCGCCTCAGCTTCCCGTTTCAGCGCCTTGTCGAGATCTATCGACAGGCTGACATGCTTTTCCCTTAGTATGTCGTTCTCGCGTGCGCATCTGTTGGCCTCGGCGGTTCTGGCCGAAAGCGTTTTGACGAGATCGCCGAACTCCGCTTCGCGTTCTGCGCTCGCATTGCCTGCCACAACGAGTTCCAGCCTTGCTGCAGCCAGCGCACCGCGAAGTGCCTCCTTGTCCTCGACCAGGCTTGTCTCGCGCTGCTGCAGGGCCTCGACAGCACTTTGACGCTCGCGCTGCTTTTTGGTCGCGTCGTGGAGTTGCTCCGACAGCACTCTTTGCTGCGTGGTCAGGCTGACATTTGCCAGTTCCAGTTCATTGGCGCGAAGAATGTCCCCGTGAAGCAGCTTCAGGAATTCGCCTGTCAGATGATGCGACGTCGCGATCTCCGACAGTTTCGTGTTGATCTCCTCCAGATACTCCCGCGCATCGTCAAAGAGCCCATCAACGGCGTTTAACGCAGCCAGTCGGGTTTGTGCGTGGGAAGTCAGCCGTAATGCGATCTCGGGAGTGTCCGCATCGTCCTCAGGCTGAGAGTTGTCATTCTTTGCCGCGAGATTCTCATCCGGGACGTCATTCAACGGCGATTGGTCGTCTAGCTTGAGACACTCATCGAACGCATCCGCCAAATCGGCTTCGAGCTCCTTGAACGCTCTGTCCACCTTCTCGGCACGCTTGATCAGACTTTTGATTCTCATGACTGAACATCCCCCTCTTGTAGCGCCATCATGGGGTCTTGATCCTCGCCTGCCAGATACGGGTTCATCCTACCTCCCCTGACGCGGTCGCCGCGTGGGATGACCGCTCTTGAATCTGCTGTCATGGTCCCGTTTACACCACCCTGAGCGCATGAGGCCGAGTCCACGCTAGGGACAGGCTTGGCCACTGTCCTCGTCTGTTTGAATGACGCAAACCGTGTAACTGCCCTGATTGTCGCCCGCTTTCGGACAAACAACCGGAGGAGCGTCCGTCAGAGTTCCAGACTTGGGTACCGACCGCCGCTGACTGCACATCCGCGATCATCGTCGTGCCGCTATGTCGTGCCGCTATCGGGAGAGGACGCGAATGCGGCTCTGAAACTCACCCCGATCGACATAGCACCCCGGTCGCCCTGCCGTTACACACCGATCTCGCCAACCAGGAGGTGCCGCCCGGCTATCAATTCCTGCATTGTATCGCGAACGAAGCTGAGGGCGGTGGATCGGTCTTTGCCGACGGATTTGCGGTCGTGGCCGCATTACAGGCGGAAGATCCGGAAGCCTACCGTCTCTTGTGCGAGGTCGAGATACCCTATCGTTTTCACGACGAAAACTACGATCTGCGCGGTCGGTTTGCTGTGATCGTAGCTCGGCGCAATGGGGAAGTGACAGAGTTGCGGTTCAACGCTCATCTCGTCGATGTCATCGACCTTCCCTCCGATATATGCGCGCCCTTTTATGCGGCTTATCGCAAGCTGATGATGATGATCCGCAGCTCGCGTTTTCAAATAGCCTACCGCCTTGAGGCGGGGGAAATGGCGGTCTTCGACAATCGCCGGGTGCTTCACGGCCGTCAATCGTTCAACCCGAACACCGGGCGGCGACATTTGCGCGGATGGGTCAGCAGCCGGCGGAATGCCGCAAGCGTCGCAGAAGCGTCGATATGGCAACCACGATGCCGGCCGCACAGGCAGTATGGACAGCGCAGCTTCGCTGCGGCGATTAAACCCATCCTCATCTCGGGGAACCGCGTTGACGTAAACGTCAACCCAAAGCTATATGCGCCAGCGACCGTGATCGCGAAATGCGCAAGACGGCGACTTCGGCCAGATCGAAGTGCCATTCTGCGACAAACGCAACGAGACGAGGAGAACGGCCATGGGCGTTCAGGAAATTGCCGAGAAGATCAGCTCGCGCGTGGCGAGTGCCGGGTTCGATCGTTCCGTGAAATTCGACACCGGCAGCGACGGTGTCATCGTCATCGACGGCGCTGATGTCTCGACCACCGACGCGCCGGCCGACTGCACCATAAAGCTTTCGCTCGACGATCTGGAGTCGCTGATAGCAGGCGATCTCAACCCGACCATGGCGTTCATGTCCGGCAAGATAAAGGTCGAAGGCGACATGAGCGTCGCCATGGCACTGAGCCAGCTGATCGGCTGATCCTCCAATTCGGGATGAAAACAAGCCGCCGCCCGATGGACGGCGGCTTGTCTCCGATCCATCAGGCAGCGAGCGGCAGCCGCTGTGCCTTCAGCTTGCGCCCTGCCGCCCTCAGCGTGCCCCGCGCCTCGGCGAGCGCGCCTTCCACCAGTTCCAGCGCCAGCAGGCGGTGCCGCTCATAAGGTCCAGGCATGGCCAGCGCGCCGGTTTTTTCGGCCGAAAACCCAAAGCGCTCGTAATAGGGCGCATCGCCGACCAGCAGGATCGCCGCATGGCCGAGACGGGCGGCTTCAGCGATTGCATGGCGCATCAGCGCCGAGCCGATGCCGGCATTCTTGATTGTCGGATCGACGGCGAGCGGGCCAAGCAGAAGGGCTGCCCGACCGCCCTCGCCCAGCACGACATCCCAGAGCCGCACGGTGCCTGTGACAGCGCCCGATGCATCGCGCGCGATAAAGGCCAGGCCTTCCGAAGGCCGGCGGCCGCGCCGCAGCTTTTCCGACGATTTTTTCCGGCGCTTCGGCCCCATGGCGCGATCGAGCAAAGCCTCGCGCGCCGAAACGTCGGCAGCGGTTTCGGCGGTGATGACGAAAGCGCCGGCAATCTCCCCCCTCGAGGGGGAGATGTCGCCGAGGGCGACAGAGGGGGTCGCCGCGCCTGAAGCGCCGGCCCCACACAGTCCAAGAGAGGTCGCGACAGCTGAGCCGACCCCCTCTGGCAGCTTTGCGGCCATCTCCCCCTCAAGGGGGGAGATTTGCCAGCCCACAGCGCCTTCAACAATGAAATCCACAATTTCCATTTCCGCGATCCTTCACGAGCGGATTGTTCCACAGGCGAACCGAAGCGGGCGATCTCGTCGCCCGCACCGGGTGATCTGAGGGCCGAAGCCGTCAGATCACGTAGGATCGCAGAGGCTCGAAGCCGTTGAAGGCGACCGAGGCGTAGGTCGTCGTGTAGGCGCCGGTGCCCTCGATCAGCACCTCGTCGCCGATGGTCAGCGACAGGGGCAGCGGATACGGCGTCTTCTCGTACATCACGTCGGCCGAATCGCAGGTCGGGCCGGCGAGCACGCACGGCGAGGTTTCGGTGCCGTCATGCGCGGTCATGATCGGGTAGCGGATCGCCTCGTCCATCGTCTCGGCGAGACCGCCGAACTTGCCGATGTCGAGGAACACCCAGCGCACATTGTCATTGTCGGCCTTCTTCGAGATCAGCACGACTTCCGACTTGATGACGCCGGCATTGCCGACCATGCCGCGGCCCGGTTCGATGATCGTCTCGGGAATCGCGTTGCCGAAATGCTTGCGCAGCGCAGAGAAGATCGCCTGGCCATAGGCCTGCGCCACCGGCACATCCCTGAGGTAACGGGTCGGAAAACCGCCGCCCATATTGACCATCTTCAGGACGATGCCTTCCTCAGCGAGCGCGACGAATACCTTTTTAGCGTCGCCGAGCGCGCGGTCCCAAGCGGTCAGGTCGGTCTGCTGCGAGCCAACATGGAACGACACGCCGTAGGCGTCGAGGCCGAGCGTCCTGGCATGGCGCAGCACGTCGACCGCCATCGCCGGCACGCAGCCGAACTTGCGCGAAAGCGGCCATTCGGCGCCTTCGCCGTCGGTCAGCACGCGGCAGAACACACGGGCGCCGGGTGCAACGCGGGCGATCTTCTCGACCTCCTCGACGCAGTCCACCGCGAACAGCCGGATGCCGAGCTGATAGGCGCGCTGGATGTCGCGCTCCTTCTTGATGGTGTTGCCGAAGGAGATGCGGTCCGCCGGCGCACCGGCGTCCATCGCCATCTCGACTTCGGCAACGGAAGCGGTGTCGAAGGACGAGCCCATCGCAGCAAGGAGGCGCAGGATTTCCGGCGCCGGGTTTGCTTTCACCGCATAGTAGATTTTCGAATCGGGAAGCGCCTTCTCGAAAGCACGGAAATTGTCGCGCACGACATCGAGATCGACGACGAGGCAGGGGCCGTTCGGACGTCGGGTGGCGAGGAAGTCAAGGATGCGCTGGGTAGCCATCGGGGTCTCTCCATCAGCGCCTTTCGGCGCGCACAAAGGCTGCGGGACGCGGGTCATCGACTCGCGAACACGCGGTGGACAAAGGCGGGACGTCAAATCCATGGAACCAGCCGGTGGAGACCCCGGAACCATGAAGCGCCGTCTCGCGGCGGTGAACCTTGGCCTTGCCCGGCCTCGGTTCGCTTTGTCTGCCTTGGCTTGGATTGGGAGAACCCGTTCCGCACTGCCGGCAATGAAGGTGTGCCTCTTCAGTAACCCCGGTCTTTGGACGACCGGCAGAACACCAGAAAGGCCCGCACCGTCGTTGCTTCAAGGTGTCCTCGGTCCGGCGGTTGGCCGCTAAACCGGCTGGAGGGGTTAGCTCCAGTTACCTTACCGATATCCCTCACCATTTTGAGGATCGGCGGACACCCACAGGCACGTGCGACTTTGGGCAAGCGCGATATAAGGTCGAAGGATTTCACAATCAATAAAAATCGTACGCCAGGTTGTAAAATTCCTGGCGCCGAACAATGTTGCAACAACTGTATCCGGATATCGAACGCATGACAGGCACTTGCGGCCCTCTGAACGCTTTTCTCGACCTTGACGATATCCCCGTGTCCAATGCGCAATCCGGCCCGCTTGCCGGCCTGCGGCTGGCCGTCAAGGATATTTACGACGTCGCCGGCTACCGCACCGGCTGCGGCAATCCGCAGAAACACCGGGAGGCTTCACCCGCCTCGGCGACAGCGCCGGCCGTCCAGGCGCTGCTTGATTCGGGCGCGCGCTTTGTCGGCAAGACGCAGACCGACGAGCTGGCCTTCTCCCTGATGGGGCTGAACGCGCATTTTCCGTCGCCGGTCAATCCGGCAGCGCCGGACCGCGTCACCGGCGGCTCATCCTCCGGTTCCGCCGCCGCGGTTGCCGGCGGGCTGGCCGATATCGCCATCGGATCCGACACCGGCGGCTCGATCCGCGCGCCGGCAAGTTTTTGCGGCTTGATCGGCCTGAGGACCACGCATGGCCGCATTTCGCTTGAAGGCGCCATGCCGCTGGCCCCTTCACTGGACACGTTCGGCTGGTTCGCCAGGGACATGGCCACCTACGAAAAGGTCGGCACGGTGCTGCTCGACGACGATCGGCATCGCCACGACTTGGCACGCGCCCTCGCCCTCGACGCGCTGGACGGCCTCGTGCTCGGCCCGCAGCAGGCCGACGAATATCGCGCCATGGTCCGCACTGTCGCTTCGGTGCTGGGCGTGCCGCGCACCGTTGCCCCGCTGTCGCATTCCACCGATGATCTCTATTGGTGCTTCCGCAAGCTGCAGGGGTACGAGGCTTGGCAAAATCATGGTGGCTGGATCTCGCAGGGTGACCGGATGCTCGGCCCCGGCGTCAAGGAGCGTTTCGAGCATGGCGCGACCATCGACCTTGCAACCGCACAACGCGAAACGGAACGTCGCGTTTCGTTTCGTCTTGAACTTGCCGACCTGCTTGGCGAGGACGGTGTTCTTGTGCTGCCGACCGCTCCAGGTGCCGCCCCGCTCAAGGCCGCCTCATTCGACGAATTGCAGACCTATCGCGAGCGCGCGCTAAGGCTGCTGTGCCTTTCCGGCCTGTCCGGCTTTCCGCAGATCACCCTGCCGCTGGGCAAGGCCGACGGTGCGCCATTCGGCCTCTCGCTGCTTGGACCTGAGAACAGCGACCGGCAGCTGCTGACGCTTGCCGCGCGTATCCTTTCAGCTCACCAAGGGAGCGCATGACATGGACACGCTGACCCGCATGCGCGCCTTTATCGACGTGGTCGAGGCCGAAGGTTTTTCGGCAGCGGCGCGCAAGATCGGCCGCTCCAAGGCGCTGCTGTCGAAATATGTGCGCGAGCTGGAGGACGAGCTCGGCGCGTTGCTGCTCAACCGCACCACCAGGCAGTTCTCGCTGACCGAGGCCGGCCACACTTATTACCGCCGCGCCTCGGAAATCGTCCGCGAGGTCGACAGCCTGGCCGATGCGGTGCGTGAATCCTCCGGCGACGTTCGCGGCAGGATCAAGCTGTCGGCGCCGCGCACTTTTGCTGACGCACCGATCGGCCAGTCGCTGATCGACTTCGCCAAGCAGCATCCCGACATCGTGCTCGACATTCATCTCGACGACCGCTTCGTCGATCTGGTCGAGGAAGGTTTCGATCTCGCCGTGCGCATTTCGCGGCTGGAAAACTCCTCGCTGATCGCGAGGCGCCTGGCGCCGTTTTCGGTGCGGCTCTGCGCATCTCCCGAACTGATCGCCAAGCACGGCATGCCGGTGCGCCCGCAGGACCTTGGCCGCGTGCCCTGCATCATCGACACCAATGGCCGCTGGCTGACCAACTGGCCGTTCAAGGGCGACAGCGGCGATACGGTAACCGTTTCGGTCTCCGGTCCGATCGAGGTCAACAGTCCGATGGCGGCAAGGGCCGCCGCCGTGGCGGGATTGGGATTTTCCATCCTGCCGGATTTTATCGCCGCGCCCGACATAGAAAGTGGCCGGCTGGTGGCCGTGCTGGATGACCGCGTCCTACCGGGTGGCGGCATTTTCGCCGTCTATCCCCACCGGCGCTATTTGCCTGCGAAGGTTCGCGTCTTTGTCGATTTCCTGGTGCAGTGGTTCAAGACGATTGACAACGCATGAGCTTTCAGCCGCCTTGTGGTCCCATTTTCGCCCCCTTTCTGGTAACTCTCGATATTTTACCCAAGCTGATGGAATCGCGACCGAGAATGCACCTGAAACGGCAAGCAATCATCATGGCTTCGGCCACAGCGGCGACATTTGCCACGGTCGGGCCAGCCGAGGTGCATCCGCACGTCTTCGCCGAGGCTCGCCTCGAAGTGGTCCTCAGTCCGGATCACCAAACTGTGAAGGCTTTGCGCCATCTCTGGCGCTTCGACGATTTGTTTTCGAGTACGGTTATGATGGAATTCGACAAGAATTCCGACCTGAAGCTCGACGACAAGGAGTTGAAGGAAGTCGCCGACACCGTCCATGCTTCGCTGGCGGAGTTCAATTACTTCCAGCTCGTCACCGTCGACGGCAAGGACGAGGCGATGAACCCGCCGCCGCAGCTGATGGCCAATTTCGAGAACGATCAACTCATCATCCTGTTCGAATCCGAACCGAAGGCACCGATGAAGTTGGCCGGCAAGATCGATATCGGCGTCTACGACCCGACCTTCTACACGGCGATCGATTTCACCGAGGATGCCAATCTGCAGGTCGATGGCATGCCGTCGACATGCGCGAGCAAAGTCGTTCGTCCGAACCCCGACGAGGCGCTCGCCGAGAACCAGAAGACCCTGACGGACGCCTTCTTCAACGATCCGACAGGCACCGATATGAGCAAGATCTTCGCGACCAAGCTTGAACTGAACTGTCAGCCAGAAGGATAATCCGGTGACGAAACCGTCCCTGCGTTTGGCCTACGGCCTTTTGGCCGTCGCTCTTGTGACGACGCACTTCCTCGGCGCCGCCCACGCCCAGAGCTCGCTCGGCATCGGCACCAATGACGGGATGGCGCCCACCACCGGCCCATTCGCCCACATCCTGATGTGGATCAACCTGCGCCAGCAGGAATTCTACCGCGCGCTTGCCGGCGCAATGAAGGCGATGCGCGAGGACGGCAACAAGCTGTGGCTGCTTATCGGCCTGTCCTTCGCCTATGGCGTTTTCCATGCTGCCGGCCCCGGGCACGGCAAGGCGGTGATCTCGTCCTACATGGTCGCGAACGAAGTCGCGCTCAAGCGCGGCATCATGCTGTCCTTTGTCTCGGCCCTGCTGCAGGCGCTGACGGCGATCCTCGTGATGATGCTCGCCTACTTCGTCCTGCGCGGCACCACCATATCGATGACCGATGCGGCATGGTTCCTCGAAGTCACGAGCTTTGTCTTCGTCACCCTGTTCGGCGCCTGGCTTTTGTGGCGCAAGGCCGGCCCCGCTATCCTTCGCCTGTTCGGCGCCAACCCTCCCTACAGCCTGTCGGCGGCCCATGCCGGCCACTCACATGCAGGCCACGCACATACGCATTCAGTGCATGCGCTTCACGCACATGGCCATGACGGTCACGACCATCATCACGGCGCACGCGACCATCACCATGACCATGGCGGGCACGATCACCATCACCATGCGGCGGGCGAAGTCTGCGAGACGTGCGGGCATTCACACGCGCCCGACCCGACGCTGCTTTCCGGCGACCGCTTCGACTGGCGCACCGCCTGGTCGGCGGTGGCTGCGGTCGGTATCCGGCCCTGCTCGGGCGCGCTGATCGTGCTGAGCTTTGCGATGCTCAACGGGTTGTGGTTCGGCGGCATCCTGTCGGTGCTGGCGATGGCACTCGGCACCGCGATCACTGTCTCGATCTTGGCGACACTGGCGGTGACGGCCAAGAACTGGGCGGTCTATTTCGCCGGTGACGGCCGCATGGGCAACCGCATACATTCGATCGTCGAGATCGGCGGCGCAGCCTTCGTCTTCCTGTTCGGGCTGCTGGTGCTTTCGGCCAGCCTGACCGCTGGCGGATGACGCCTTCGCCCGTCCGATCGAACGCGCGTTAGCTAACCGGCAATTTTGCCGTCCAGCTCGTCCTCGATGTGGACGCGGATGATATCGTCGAAGCTGGTTTCGGCGGCAAAGCCAAGCTCCCTCGACCGCCGCGCTTCGAACCGTGTCGGCCAGCCCTTGACGATGGCCCAGATCGTATCGTCGGGCTCCTCGCGGATCAGTTTCACCGCCTCGGCGCCGGCAATGCGTTCCAAGGCCTCGATCTGCTCGCCGACCGTGACGGCGACACCGGGCATCGTCAGATTGCGGCGTGGCCCGACGGCGCTGCCGTCGATCCCTGCTGCGTGGATCAAAAAATTCACCGCGGAGCGCGGGCTGGCGTGGGTGTGCACGACAGAGCGCGGCACCGGCAATATCGCTTCCTGGCCGCTCAACGGCTCGCGGATGATGCCGGAGAAGAAGCCTGACGCGGCCTTGTTGGGCTTGCCGGGCCTGACGCAGATGGTCGGCAGCCTGATACCGATGCCGTCGAAGAAGCCGCGCCGCGTAAAATCGGCGAGCAATGCTTCGCCCATCAGCTTCTGCGTGCCGTAGGAGGTCAATGGCGTCGGGTGGAATTCGTCGGGGATGATGTCCGGGAACGGTGCGCCGAACACGGCGATCGACGAGGTGAAGACGACGCGTGGCGCAAACCCCGCCAGCCTTATGGCATCGAACAGCGCCCTTGTGCCGTCGAGATTGACGCGATAACCGAGATCGAAATTGGCTTCCGCCTCGCCTGACACGACGCCGGCGAGATGGAAGACCACGTCGGGGCGCGACGCGACCAGCCGTTCCATCGCGCTCGCCGCGGCGAGATCGCCTGTATGGATAGTGACACCGACGCCTTCCAGTGCCGGCGCCTGCGGCGGCACGATATCGTGAAGGTCGAGCGCGGCGATCCTCCGGCCGCTGAGCGTTCCGTCCTTTGCCAGCCGGGCGATGAGCTTGCGGCCGACCATGCCTGCCGCGCCGGTAATCAAAATACGCATATCAATGATCCTTTTTACGCTGGCTGCGGCCACGGAGCCAAAACACGACGAAAATGGCCACCATGAAGACAGCGGCAATAACAGCGGCAAGAATGGTCGAGACTCGGCCGACCGCCAGCATCACGGTTGGCAAATAGTAGGCGGCGATGCCGAACAGCAGCAGCACCCAGAGGGCGCCTATCGCCGCGTTGCGCGTGTCGCGATCCATCACGTGGCCCTGACGCGGCGGGAATTCATCAAGTTCGTTACCAATGCCATGTAACTCCCGGTGTCAGTGACAGTGGCCATGATGCGGAGCCGCATCGTGCGGATGGTCGTGCTCGCCATCGTGCCCATCGTGGCTGTCGTGGCTGTCGGCGCAATGGCCGAATTCCGGTTCTACGGTGGCGTGGGCAATGCCATGCTCGGCGGCAAGCCGCTTCTTGATGGCGCTGACCGCTTTGTGAGCATCAACGCCATCGTTGAGGCAGGCATGCAAGGTCGCCATGTTGCTCGACCCGTCGAGCGACCAGACATGCATGTGATGCACCTCGCGCACGCCCTTGACCGTCCCCTCTATGTCCCTTGCGATCAGGTCGCGATCGAGGCTCGCCGGCACGCCCTCGAGCAGGACATGGGCTGCTTCGCGCATCAGCGACCAGGCCGTGGACAGGATCAGCAGCGAGACAAGGACGGACAGGATCGGATCGATAGGCGTCCAGCCCGTTGCCAGGATGATCAGCGCAGCTATGATCGCCGCCGCCGAGCCAAGCAGGTCGCCGAGCACGTGCAGGATGGCACCGCGCATGTTCAGGGTGTCGCGGTCGCCGCCATGCAGCACGAAGAAGGAGCCGATATTGACCAGCAGACCGGCGATCGCGACGACCAGCATCGGCCCGCCGAGCACGGGCGCAGGTGTCAGCAGGCGTTCCCAAGCCTCATAGATGATCCACAGCGCAATGGCGAAGATGGCGATGCCGTTGGTATAGGCAACCAGCGTTTTGACCCGGCCGAATCCATAGGTGAGGCGAACGGTGGCCGGCCGGCCGGCCAGATGAAAAGCATACCAGGCAAGGCCGAGCGCGATACAATCGGCGAGCATGTGGCCGGCATCCGCCAGCAGAGCGAGTGATCCGGTGAACAGACCGCCGAGCGCTTCCACGACCATGAAGCCGGCGGTCAGGCAGGCTGCGATCAGCACCCGTTTCTTGTCGGTCGAGCCGTGCACAGGACCGGCGCCGTGGCTGTGGTCATGCCCTTGCGAACCATGGTCATGGGTGTGCGCCATCTGCGAACTCCTGTTAGAGCCTAATCCATCCCGGCAGAATCGTGATGGAGGCTTTATCTTCCTGTTTGACCATGATCTTGCCCGAACCGAGGTCAGCGCAGCAAAACCGGCTTCCACTTTCGGGATCATGGTCCTTCTTGTTTGACCATGATCTTGCCCGAACCGAAGGTCAGCGCAGCAAAAACCGGCTTCCACTTTTCGGGATCATGGTCCTTCTTGTTTGACCATGATCTTGCCCGAAAACCGGCTTCCACTTTTCGGGATCATGGTCAGGCGCCGAACTCGGCGCGGAAATCCTCGAGCCGTCGCTTCTGGCGGCCGTCGCCATCGAAATTGGCCGGATCGAGCCATGCCTCATAGGCTCTGCGTAGGGCCGGCCACTCCTTGTCGATGATCGAGTACCACGCGGTATCGCGGTTTTCGCCCTTGACCACAAGATGCTGGCGGAAAATGCCCTCGAACTTGAAGCCGAAACGTTCCGCCGCGCGCTTCGACGGCTCGTTGCGGTTGTTGCATTTCCATTCGTAGCGGCGATAGCCAAGCTCGTCGAAGATGTATTTCATGAACAGAAACTGCGCTTCCGTCGCCGCCGGCTTGCGCGAGATCAGCGGCCCCCAATAGATGTTGCCGATCTCGATCACGCCATATGCCGGATCGATGCGCATCAGCGTCTGGCGTCCGGCGACCTTGCCGCTGGCCTTGTCGATGACCGCGAAGAAGAGCGGGTCTTCGCTGGCTTCGGCCTTGTCCAGCCATGGCTGGAAGGCGGCGCGGGTCTGCGGTGGATAGTCGAACAGCCAGGCGAAGCGGCCATCGATATCGGGCACCGACGAGGCATCGAACAGGCCGTCGCCGTGCTTTTCGGCGTTGAGCGGTTCCAGCCTGACAGTGCGCCCCTCCAGGACTTTGCGTTCGGGCCGCGGGCGCGGTTGCCAATTCTTGAGATTTTCCGACACCCAAAGCTCCATTCCGTTTGACTTTTGTGAGCGGACGCTCACAAAAACGCTCGCTCGGTGAAAGAACCACACGGACGGGAAAAATGCTCCACACGATTTCGGCCTTCGATCGTCTCGGCGAGGAAAACGCCTTCGCGGTGCTGGCTCGTGCCACCGCGCTCGCCCATCAGGGCCGCGATATCGTCAATCTTGGCATCGGTCAGCCCGACTTCAAGACGCCGCAGCACATCGTCGAGGCGGCGATCAAGGCGCTGCGTGACGGCCACCACGGCTATACGCCGGCCAACGGCCTGCTGGCGACACGCGAAGCGGTGGTGCGGCGCACGCTGACCACCACCGGGGTCGAGGTTTCGCCCGAGGCGGTGATGATCCTGCCCGGCGGCAAGCCGACCATGTTCGCCGCGATCCTGATGTTCGGCGAACCGGGCGCCGAGATTCTCTATCCCGATCCCGGCTTTCCCATTTATCGCTCGATGATCGAGTTCACCGGTGCTGCTCCGGTGCCGGTGCCGATGCGCGAGGAGAATGGCTTTGCCTTCTCGGCGCAGGAGACGCTGGCGCTGATCACGCCGAAGACCAGGCTGCTGATCCTAAACTCGCCGGCCAACCCGACCGGCGGGGTTACCCCCCGCGCCGAGATCGAGAAGCTGGTCAAAGGACTGGAAGCACACCCGGACATCGCCATCCTTTCGGACGAGATCTACGAGGTGATGACCTATGACGGCGAGACGCATTGCTCCCTGCTGAATTTCCCTGAAATCCGCGACCGGCTGATCGTGCTCAACGGCTGGTCGAAGACCTGGGCGATGACCGGCTGGCGCATGGGCTGGTCGATCTGGCCGAACGGCGACAAGGGCGCCCACCTCTACCACAAGGTGCGCAAGCTGGCAGTCAATTGCTGGTCCTGCGTCAATGCCCCGAGCCAATATGCCGGCATCGCCGCCATCGACGGTCCGCAGGACGACGTCGACAAGATGATGCGCGCCTTCGACCGCCGCAGGAAGGTCGTGGTCGAAGGGCTGAACGCCTTATCAGGCGTTTCCTGCATCACACCGAAGGGCGCGTTCTATGCCTTCCCCAATGTCTCAAAAACTGGCTGGAAGGCCAAGAAGCTGGCGTCTGCCTTGCTTGAGGATGCCGGCGTGGCGCTGATTGGCGGACCTGATTTCGGCATTCTCGGCGAAGGCTATATCAGGCTGTCCTACGCCAATTCCGAAGAGAACATCCTGCGCGCGCTGGAGCGGATCGAGGCGTTTCTGGGCAAGTGAAGACAAAACCTATGACCGCGAAAATCGAAATCGATTTTCGCTGGGGATCATGCGCAAATCAAAGTGCTACAGCGCTCATTGCGCGTCCGGCGAAAGAATTCACGACCGAAGAAAGGTGACGTCAGATGTTTTATGCCATCCTCGCCTATCACGTGGAAGAAGTGGTCGCGGCGCTGACGCCGGAGGAGGATGCGGCGCTGATGACCGACCTGCTCCAGATCAACGAACGGCTATACCGCGAAGGCTCCCTTGGCCCGGCAGCGCGGCTCGGGGCGACACAAGACGCGTGTACCTTGCGCGGGCCGGGCGCCGGAATGGTCATTGACGGGCCTTTCGCCGAGACCAAGGAGCAATTGTTGGGACTTTACGTCGTCGATTGCGCCACGCGTGATGCCGCGATCGCGATTGCGCGCGACCTACGCCGCGTCAATCCAACCGCCGTCTACGAAATCCGCCCCATTTCGCTGTATCTTCCCGGCGTGCCGCTTTCGGCTACTCAGTCTTAGACCGCCGTCGAGTCTTCGAGCGACTACCCTCGCCCGACATACGGCATCTTCGTCGCCATCACGGTCATGAACAGCACATTGGCGTCGAGCGGCAGGCTGGCCATATGGACGACGGCATTGGCGACCTGCTGTACATCCATCACCGCTTCGGCGGCGATGGAGCCATTGGCTTGCGGCACCCCGACCGTCATCGCCTGCGCCATGTCGGTCAAGGCGTTGCCGATATCGATCTGGCCGCAGGCGATGTCATAAGGCCGGCCGTCCAGCGCCAGCGTCTTGGTCAGCCCGGTAATGGCGTGCTTGGTCGCGGTATAGGGCACTGAGCCCGGCCGCGGTGCGTAAGCCGATACCGAGCCGTTGTTGATGATGCGGCCGCCCATCGGCTGCTGCCTGCGCATGGCGCCGAAGGCGGCGCGGGCGCACAGGAACGAGCCGGTGAGATTGACCCCGACGACTTCGTTCCACACCTCGACGGGGATCTCGTCGATCAATGTCGACTTGTAGCTTGTGCCGGCATTGTTGAAGAGCAGGTCGACACGCCCGAAAGCCGCCGCCACGGTCTCGAACATCTCGTCGACCTGATCGGCCTTGCTGATGTCGCAGGCGACCGCCAGCGCCTTGGCTTGTGTCGATCCGGCGTCGGCGATCGCCTTGTTCAGCACCGGCTTGCGGCGTCCGCAGAACACCGTGTTCCAGCCGGACCTGAGGAGCGCCGTAGCGACGGCTTTGCCGATGCCCGTGCCGGCGCCGGTGACGATGGCCGTTTTGTAGTTTGTCATAACTGTCCTCCTACAGCGCCGCGTGTCCGCAAGGACGCTATAGCAGCTTGATTTCGAGCAATTTGATTTTGCGCATGATCGCTTCCAAAAATCGATTCCGATTTCGGGTTATGCGCCAGCCGGCTTCAACAAAAGGGCGGCCATTGGCGGCCGCCCTGATCTGAACCGGACTTGGGAGGAGGAAAGCCGATCCGACTACCTAAAGTTATGCGCTTCCTGGGTAAACGAGACATTAACGCGAGAGCGGCGCCCGGATTGCCGCCCCCCGCGGCCCTGAAGCCTACCAGCGCGAGCTGGCGGTTGCCTTGTCCGACTCTGGCGCCCCTGACTCTGGCGCCCCTGACTCCGGCGCCCCTGACTCCGGCACCCCTGACTCCGGCACCTTTGCCGCCGGTACCTTTGCCGCTGACACCGTCGCCTCGACATGGTCGACCAGTGCGTCCGGCAGCCCGAGGCGGCCGGCGAGCAGATCGAGATAGCCGCGTTCGGAACGCGTATCCGGATCGATGGTGAGGCGCGAGGCGGTGTAGAGTTCGAGCTTCTGCGCGTCGGTTTGGGCGCCGGCGACCAGCGTATCCAGGTCGAGCGGCGTTTCCAGCTCCGACATCAGGAACTTCTCCGCGTCGGAGCCGATGCCCGAGAGGCTGAGCTTGCCGGCGATCTTTTGCCGTTCGTCGTCGTCGATATGGCCGTCGGCCTTCGCCGCCGAAATCATCGCCCGCACCAGCGTCAGCGTGAATTCGTCCTCGCCTTGCGGCGCTTGCGAGGGATGGAAGCTGGTGTCGGCGGGCGGCGGCAACAATTCCGGCGAGCCGGCTGCGGCCATTTCCGCAGGCGCCTTGCCGTTCTTGTAGTTCTGGTAGGCCTTGTAGGCGAGACCGCCGATCATGGCTAGGCCGCCCAGCTTCACCGCAGTGCCGGTGACCTGACGGCCAGCGCCGGTTCCGAGCAGCACCGCGGCCAGTGCGCCGGCCGCCAGCGGATTGTCCTTGGCCATCTGCACCGCCTGACCCCCTTTGTCGCGGACGGTCGACCCCGTTCCGGGAATTTGCGAGCCGAGCAGATCGTCGAGGAGCTTCTTGGGATCGAACATCAATGCCTCCAGAATTGGCCCGGCCGAACGTGGACGGGCGGGTTTTCGGACGTTGAAGAGGTAGGCCCCCCATATTGACATTACAATGACCGATGAGCGCTTTGCCAATGATGGCGGAAACGAGATGATGTCAGGATCTGCCGTCTCCTAACGCATCGGCCCGAAATGCAATGTGTTGCAGCGTAATTTGTGCGTCCAGCGGACGCACGTCGCTCTAACGTCCGATGTGCGGAGCCCTGCCTTGCGCTTCTGCAAGCTCGACCTGGCGCTGACGCTCGGCGTAGCGCGCGCGATCCTCGTCGGAACGGGCATCGAAGCAATGCGGGCATGAGATGCCGGCGGCGTATTTCGGCGATAACAGGTCCTGCCCGATCAGCGGATGCCGGCAGGCGCGACACAGTTCCGCCTCACCCTCGACCAGCCCGTGCGACACCGAGACGCGCTCGTCGAAGACGAAGCACTCGCCCTGCCAGAGGCTCTGTTCGGCGGGCACCTCTTCGAGATATTTCAGGATACCGCCCTTGAGATGGAACACATCTTCGAAGCCGAGCGACTTCACATAGGCCGTTGCCTTCTCGCAGCGTATGCCGCCGGTGCAGAACATGGCCACCGTCCGGCCGACGAGCTCGGCCCGGTGCTGCTCGACCCAGGCCGGGAATTCGCGAAAGCTCGTCGTGGCGGGATCGACCGCGCCCTTGAAGGTGCCGATCGATACCTCGTAGGCATTGCGCGTGTCGATGACGATCGTGCCGGCATCCGAGATCAGTGCGTTCCAATCGGCCGGTGCCACATAGGTGCCGGCGCTTGCCGCCGGATCGATATCCCTAACGCCCATGGTGACGATCTCGCGCTTCAGCCGCACCTTCATGCGGTGGAACGGCGTCTGCGCGGCGCTGCTGTACTTGACCTCGAGACCGGCGAGACCTTCGATGGATTGGAGATGATCGATGAGCGCGGCGATGTCAGCTTCGCCGCCGGCGACCGTGCCGTTGATGCCCTCATGCGCCAGAAGCAGCGTGCCCTTGATACTGCGTCCGCAGCAAAAGGCGGCGAGTGGTGCGCGCAACGCCTCGAAGCCGTCGAGCCGGGCAAACCTGTAGAGCGCGGCAACGCGGAAAGGTTGATTGGGCAGTGTCATCGCCGAAGCCACTAAACGCTCATGAAAGCCGATTCAAGGCTGACGCGTGGATCAGCCTCTCCCTGGTGGCTTTGACGGCCGGTGCTGACGGCATTGCCGGCAGTGCGTGACATCGCGACACGCTTCGTTTCGTGGACAGAAAAACGGCCTTCTGCTAACCGGTTGAACGGATCAATACCGGAGAGACGACAATGCCCAGCAAGACCGAAAAGCTCCTGTCGCTCCTCAACGGCCAACCGGTAATCCCGGTGCTGAAGATCGCCAACGTCGCCGATGCCGTGCCGCTGGCGCGTGCCCTGGCGCGCGGCGGCCTGCCGGCGATCGAGATCACGCTGCGGACAGCTGACGCGCTGGAGGCGATCCGGCTTGTGGCAAGCGAAGTCGAGGACGCCATCGTCGGCGCCGGCACCATTTTGGACGCCCGCCAGTTCGGCGAGGCGGCAGCAGTCGGCTCCAAGTTCATCGTCAGCCCCGGCATCACCCGCGAGCTTCTGGCGGCGGCGAAGGACAGCGACGTTCCCTTGCTGCCCGGTGCCATCACGCCGGGTGAGATCATGGCCGCCCGCGAGGCAGGCTTGCGTTTCCTGAAATTCTTCCCGGCGGAACAGTCGGGCGGCATCGCGTCGCTCAAGGCATTCGCCTCGCCGCTGGCCGATGTGCAATTCTGCCCGACCGGCGGCATCACCGGCAAGAACGCCGCCGACTATCTGAGCTTGCCCAACGTCATCTGCGTCGGCGGCTCCTGGGTGGCGCCGGACGATTTGGTCACGGCCGGCAGGTGGGACGAAATCGAGGCGTTGGCGCGCGCGGCGAGCAAGCTCGGGCGGTAGAGAAACTCTTATCCCCAAGCCGACTGGCTGCATCGCGGCGTTTGTTTGCGAACAGCAAAAAGCCGCGCGGGTTGTCCGGCGCGGCTTTGTTTTGCTTGGTCGATCCGCTACTTGGTCTGGAAGCGGGCTACCGACATGAACTTGACGGCATTGCCGGTGAACCGGTTGGCGTCGGCCAGCTGATCGTTCGGCTGGAAGCCCGCGGTGTAGACCTCGGTCGGCGGCGTGTGCACGATATTGTAGGCATAGCGCGGCGCCGTCGTCGCGCTGGAGACGGTGGCGACATTCTCGCCGCTGTTCAATGCCCAGCGCGCGGCCTTCGGCTCGGCGGCGACCACCACGGATTTGGGACCAGGCTTCAGGTCACGGGCGGTTGCCCTGGCTGCCTTGCGGGTGGTCTTCACACCCGCACCGATCGCCGCGGCCGGATCCGAGCCGGCCGGACGGGTAAAGACAGCCTCGCGCGGCGATGCGGCATTGCCGTTCGCCGGATCGCTGAGAATCGAGCTCGGCTGGGAGAGCGAAGCGACCTGGTATTCGTCGGTTGCGCTGACCCGCTCGAGGACGGCCTTGACCGCATCGGATTGAACCTGGTCCGTCTGGGCCAAATCGGGCCGCTCCAAGTCGGGCTGGGCCAAATCAGGCTGGGCCAAGTCAGGCTGCGCCAGATCGGGCCGAGCCGACGGCAGCACCGGGAACGCATCGGTAGCGGTCTTGCCGTGCCCGGCCGTATCCGCCAGCGCCAGAAGCACATCCTTGTCCTGCGGCGCAAGGTCGGCCGCTGCAAGGTCGGACGGCAGCGAGTGATCGGGACGCCAGGTCGGCAACGGAATGTTGTTGGCCGCAACCTGCGCCGCATCGGCGACAGCGGACGGCTCGGCCATGCCGAAGGGAGCGCCTGCCGGCGCTTGCGCGGTCGCCACCGCCTGTTCAGTGGTGGCAGTGGCATCCGCCACGCCGAACGGAACGTTTTCGGGCGGCTGAGCGCCGACATCGGTCTTCGGACGCGGGGCGAAATCAGGCAGCGGCACACTGCGCGCCGGCAGCGCCGCGATGATCGTTTCCGGCGTGTCCTCCTCCGGTTCCGGAGCAGGCGCATCGGCGATTTGCGGAATCTCGGCGCGCTTCGCATCCTGAGGCGACACGATGGCAATGCCCGGAAGCTTGCTGTTCTTGGCGGCCGGCGCCGGCTTCGCGGTCGCCAGCTTCACGCTCTTTGACTTCGGCGCTGGCGCGGCTGCCACATCGGCGCTGTCATCGGCCTCGTCTTCACCGCCGCCGAAGAAAGCCGCCAGCAGACCACCGGACTTTTTGAAACCGCCACCTGCGCTGGCCAGTTCGATGGCGGGAGCGCCGGCGCCCTTGCGCGCCTTGTAGGAGGCGAGCGCCTGTGAATAGCCGGGCAGCGGCTTGCCGTCGCTGGGCACATGCAGCGTCTTGCCATTGGGGAACACACGCGCCAGTTCCTGGCGGCTGATGCCCGGCCAGTGGCGCACATTGCCGACATCCATGTGGACAAAGGGCGAGCCGGACCTCGGATAATAGCCGACGCCGCCGCCCTGCATCCGCAGACCGATGTCGCGCAGTTTCTTCAGCGGCACGCCGGGAATGTAGAAGTCCATGGCCTTGCCGAGCATATGCTGGCTTTTCTTGGCGACGCCCCTGCTGCGGCTGCGCAGCATCGAGTTGGTGGACGACGAACGATAACCGCAAACGACCTGGATATAGTCGGTGGCACCGCTCTGCCGGTAAGCCTCCCAGACCAGGTCCAGCAGGCGCGGATCCATCTTGGTCGGCTCGTTGCGGCGCCAGTCGCGCAGGATGACGTTGATCTTTTTCAGACCCGCCTGGTCGTAGCGGCCGCCGCGCTTGAAGACGATCTCCGCCTTCTCTTTGGTGTGGAGGTTATAGAGTTTCAGCGAACGTGTCTGGGCGCTGGCGCCGGTCGCAGCCGCTGTAAGGAAGCCAAAGGCGAGAATCACTGCTGCCAGCCATCTCGGCCAGACGCTCATGTGATAATGCCGCCCGTTTGTGTGTCGTTCGACTTTGTTCAAATCAAAAGGCCTTGCAGGCTGCCGTTTGTCCCCGGATTTGACCAACGGATGCGGTGGTGTTCGCATCCGAATATCGATCCTAATGGTTAATCATCGCTTATTGAAGCCGAAATGCGGTAACACCGTGGCAATATCCCGTCAAAAATATTGCGCGGGGTTTCTTGGTAAACTGCTGGTTTAGATCATGTTTCGGCCTTTGCCTGAACACGATCTGTTACTGGCTGCCTCAATGCGTGAACACTGCCGGCAAGCGCGTCACCCCGACGCGCGTCACGCCCGGTCGATGACTGTCGATTGTCCTGGTGCCAGGCTGACAAGCTGGTCCGGACTTCCTTAGTCAGGAAGCAAGCCGGTCGATACGGCCTGTTTCCGGATCGATGCCGTACTCCTTGAGCTTCCTGTAGAGCGTGGAGCGGCCGATGCCGAGGCGGCGGGCAACTTCGCTCATCTGGCCGTTGTAATGGTCGATGGCGAGCTTGATCATTTCGAGTTCGACGTCGGCCAGCGCGCGCACATTGCCGCGTTCGTCGAGTGCCCGCAGCGTGCCGAATCGGGGCTGCGGCCTGGCCGGCGGATCGAGCTCGGTTGCAGCGATGCCGTTATCGGCCGGCACGTCCTCGCCAGGCGGCTCGATGACCAAAGGCGACGCGTGCAACGCGCCATCCGCATCGAGGTTGACGGTGCCCTCGACCTGCGCCCGGATCTGCGGAAACTCCTCTTCGGTCAGCACATCGCCTTCGCAAAGCACCGAGGCCCGGAAGACGGCGTTTTCCAGCTGCCGGATGTTTCCCGGCCAGTCGTAGGCCTGCAGCATGGCGAGCGCCGCAGCCGAAATGCCGTGCAGGCGGTGACGTGGATCGGTGGGCGCAACCTTCTCCAGGAAGTGCTCGACCAGATACGGGATGTCGTCGCGACGATCGCGCAGCGGCGGCACGAAGATCGGATAGACGTTCAGGCGATAGAACAGATCCTCGCGGAATTTGCCGTCTTTGACCTGCTGCAGAAGATTGCGGTGTGTCGCCGAGATCAGCCTGATGTCGACCCTGATGGTCGAACGCCCGCCGACCGGATCGACCTCACCGTCCTGCACGGCGCGCAACAGCTTGACCTGCACGTCGAGCGGCAGGTCGCCGATCTCGTCGAGAAATAGCGTGCCCGAATGCGCTTCGACGAACTTCCCGGTGTGTTTTTCGGTGGCGCCGGTGAACGAGCCCTTCTCGTGGCCGAACAGGATCGATTCGACCAGATTGTCGGGGATGGCGCCGCAATTGACGGTAACGAAGGGTTTTGAGCGGCGATCGCCGCTGCCCTGGATGGCGCGCGCCACCAGTTCCTTGCCGACACCGGATTCGCCCTCGATAAGGATCGGGATGTTGGACGCGGCCGCCTTCTGGCCGAGACGGATCACCCGGTCCATCGCCGGGCTGTGCGTGATCATGTCCTTGAAGGTCAGATGGCCGCCGCGCCGCCGCGACGTGCGCTTCACTTCGCCCTCGACCGCCTCGACCTTGAGCGCATTGCCGATCGATGCCTGCAGCCTGTCGGGAGATGCCGGTTTGACGACGAAATCGAAAGCACCATGACGCATGGCCGAAACGACGGTCTCGATGCCACCCTGGGCGGTTTGTACGATGACCGGAACTTGGATGCCGCGCTCACGCATCGCCTTCAGCACGCCGATGCCGTCGAGGCCCGGCATGACGAGGTCGAGGATGACCACCGACACGTCGCGCGCGTTGGGCCCGTCGAGCGCGTCGAGACCGGCCTCGCCGCCATCCGTGATGATCGCGCTGTGGCCGAATTTCGTCACGGCCGCCTCGAGCAGCCTGCGCTGCACGGGATCATCATCGACTATGAGTATGGAACCTGTCATGACTGGTTCAACGATGCTCGCCCAATATGCCCACCCAAGGGAATCCGCCCTATGGATCATCTTGGCACAGGGTTCTAAATAAGGTTTCAAAAAACCCGGTGAACGAATTCCTTAGGATTTGACCGGCTTTCTCATACCCATTTGAATCTTTGAGACTGGCCGCTTGGGTCCTGCAATCTGGAAAGTATCGGCAATGCGCATGGTTTTTGGTCGGCAGCTTGCGGCGGCAGCGTCCGGTCAGGGCGCGGCGGAGCTTGGCGACCTGCCGGAATGGGATCTCGCAGATCTCTATTCGGGGATGGACGCCCCCGAGCTGAAGCGGGACATCGCCAGGGCGGCGGCCGATGCCATCAGCTTCGAGAGCCGCTGGAAAGGCACGCTCGCAGCCGAGGCGGAGCGTGCCGACGGCGGCAGGCTGGGCGAGGCACTTGCCGAATATGAGGCGCTGGAGGAACTGATCGGCCGGATCGTCTCCTATGCCGGACTGATCTATGCCGGCAACACCGCGGATCCGCAGCGCGCCAAGCTCTATGGCGACATTCAGGAGAAGATGACCGACGCCAGCGCGCATCTTCTGTTTTTCGCGCTCGAACTGAATCTCATCGACGACGCCGCGATCGAAACCGCGCTTGCTGCCGATCCCGCATTCGCTCACTACCGGCCGTGGGTGCTCGATCTGCGCATGGACAAACCCTACCAGCTGGAAGATCGCGTCGAGCAGCTTTTCCATGAGAAGTCGATTACCGGACGCGGCGCCTGGAACCGCTTGTTCGACGAAACGATGACCGATCTGCGCTTCGACATCGATGGCGAGGAGCTTACCCTGGAGCCGGCGCTGAACCGCCTCCAGCACGCCGATGGCGAGGTGCGCCGCCGGGCCTCTGAAGCGCTGGCCGCAACCTTCCGCAAGAATCTGCGCACGTTCACGCTGGTCACCAACACGCTGGCCAAGGACAAGGAGATTTCCGACCGCTGGCGCGGCTTCGAGGACATCGCCGATTCTCGCCATCTCGCCAACCGCGTCGAGCGCAGCGTGGTGGATGCGCTGGCCTCAGCCGTTCGCGACGCCTATCCGCGTCTGTCGCACCGCTACTACCAGATGAAGGCGCGCTGGCTCGGCATGGAAGTGATGAATCACTGGGACCGCAACGCGCCGTTGCCGGAGACCCCGCAAGCGATCATCGGCTGGGACGAGGCCAAGAACACGGTGCTTTCCGCCTATCAGCGCTTTTCACCTGACATGGCGGAGATCGCCCGGGTTTTCTTCGACCGCAACTGGATCGACGCGCCGGTAAGGCCTGGCAAATCGCCGGGCGCCTTCGCGCATCCGACCGTGCCGTCGGCGCATCCCTATGTTCTGCTCAACTACATGGGCAAGCCGCGCGACGTGATGACGCTGGCGCATGAGCTTGGTCACGGCGTGCATCAGGTGCTGGCTGCAGGCCAGGGCGCGCTGATGGCCTCGACGCCGCTGACGCTGGCCGAGACCGCATCCGTCTTCGGCGAGATGCTGACCTTCCGTTCGCTGCTGGACCAGACCACGGACAAACGCGAGCGCAAGGCCATGCTCGCCCAGAAGGTCGAGGACATGATCAACACGGTCGTGCGCCAGATCGCTTTCTACGAATTCGAACGCAAGGTGCATGCCGAGCGCAAGAACGGCGAACTGACATCCGACAGGCTCGGCCAGTTCTGGCTGGAAGTGCAGGCGGAAAGCCTCGGGCCGGCGATCAAGCTGCGCGACGGTTACGAGGTCTTCTGGACCTATATTCCACACTTCATCCATTCGCCCTTCTACGTCTACGCCTATGCTTTCGGCGACTGCCTGGTGAATTCGCTCTATGCGGTCTATCAGAATGCGGAGCGTGGCTTTCAGGAGAAATATTTTACCATGCTGCGCGCCGGCGGCACCAAGCATCATTCCGAGCTCCTGGCACCCTTCGGCCTTGACGCCACAGACCCTGCCTTTTGGCAGATCGGACTTGGCGTGATCGGCGGGCTGATCGACGAGCTCGAAGCTTTGGACAATTGACGCACAGCGCTGAACATCCGGGGCTGACAGAACAATTTAGCCGCAATGCATATTGAGACCATTCTATTCTTGCCCCTAAATATCTGTTCTTAAATAACTCTCCGTGGAATTTTTCCGTTAGCTTTCCGGAAGCTGTATGATAGCGTCCCGCCTCAAGCTCAGTCGGGCGCGGGGCTCAGGCCAGGAAAAAATCTTCGGTCCGGTCACGGCGCTCGGCAAATGCGACAGCGGCCGTTGGCCATGGCAGGAAAAGCCGTTCGCCGACAGCTCGATCTAAGCCGGCTGTTCCGCGAACAGCGGAGCCACCATTGAATGGTCCTTGTGCCAAGGTCACCACTCCAGGCCACGGCAGATGGATCGGACTGGAGAGAAAGACAATGGGCACTTTTTTCTACATGCTCCTGGCGTTCCTGGTAGGTGTGTTGGTTGGCTGGTTCATCTGGGGACGCCTGCGTGGCGAGCTCGACAGCCTGCGCGGTGACATGGACCGCACGCGCAGCGAGCGCGACAGACTGCGCGCCGACGCCGACCGCCTGACCGGTGAGCTGGAAGTCTGCCGCGGCGCCCGCGCCGACCTGGAGCGTCAGTTGGGCGAGGCACAAGGCACCAAGACCGGT
Organism: Mesorhizobium sp. BHscii; assembly: GCF_053848065.1. NCBI lineage: Bacteria > Pseudomonadati > Pseudomonadota > Alphaproteobacteria > Hyphomicrobiales > Phyllobacteriaceae > Mesorhizobium > Mesorhizobium sp. BHscii. The sequence continues at coordinate 82,499 of NZ_JBSPKW010000017.1, forward strand.
GCGACAAAGGCAGCAATCCCGGCACCGTCGGCATTGATGGCGACATCCGCGCCGGCCAAGACCGCGCCGGCCAAGTCGACGCCGGCAAAGACCGCGTCCAAGTACGGGCCAGCAAAGACCGCGCCAGCCACGACCACGTCCAAGAAACCGGCGGCCGCGAAGGCCGCAGCCGCGCCGAAGGCCAGTGCGTCGAAAGCGAGCGCGTCGCAGGCAAGTGCGCCAAAACTTCCCGCATCGAAAACTGGTGCTGCACCGAAGAGCGCTGCGCCAGCGGCAAAGAAAGCCGCGACAACAAAGGCGGCGGCTGGCAAAGCCAGCAATCTGCGCCGCCTGATCGGCATCGGCCCGGCTAACGAGCGACTGCTCAACGGGCTCGGAGTCACAACCTATGCGCAAATCGCCGCCTGGACGGCCGCCGACGTCAAGCGAATCGAGGAGACGTTGAACTTCGACGGCCGCATCGAGCGTGAGCGCTGGATCGAGCAGGCGAAACTGCTTGCCGCCGGCGATGAGGAGGAATTCGCGCGTCGCTTCCCGACCGGGGGAACCGCGAGCAACACCTGAATTGCCTGCGGTATCGAGCACATAACAGACCGGCGGTCCCTTCGAGGTGCCGCCGGTTTGCTTTTGCACCAAGGCTGCCTTTGCGTCTTGAGACGCCGCTGTCTCGATTGCGCGCGTTCGAGCCCCCATATAGAGCGATAGCTGGCGTCATCGATCGCAGCATCCGAGTCCCATGCCCCTGCCCTCTGCAATTTTCAGAAATGACGAGCGCGCGCATCAGCTCGTTTTCGACCGTCCGGCCGACATCATCGTGGCGCATGAGGCGGAGGATTTCCTGCCGGCGCTGGAAATCGCGCAGGCCGCGCATGACGCCGGCAAATGGCTGGCCGGATATTTCTCCTACGAGGCCGGCTACCTGCTCGAACCGAAGCTCGTTCCGCTGCTGCCGGGCGGACGCCGCGCCCCGCTTGTCTGCCTGGGGATCTTCGACGCGCCTGTCGAACAGGCGGTCGTGCCCAGCAACGCGCCGGCGACCAACGGTCCGATCTTCGATGCAAGGGCTGCCTGGTCTTCAGAAGACTACGCAGAACGCTTTGCGCGGCTCCACAATCACATTCGCAAGGGCGATTGCTATCAGGGCAATCTGACCTTTCCAGTTCGTGCGCAGTGGTCGGGCGATCCGCTGGCCGCCTTCGACGCGCTGACGGAGCGCCAGCCGGTGAAATACGGCGCGCTGATCGCGCTCGGAGATCCGGTCGTCTTGTCGCGTTCGCCGGAACTGTTCTTCGAGGTCGACGCCGAAGGCATGATCGAGACACATCCGATGAAGGGCACCGCCCCGCGCGGCGCGACCAAGGCGGAGGACAAGCGGCTGAAGGCGTTCTTGCGCAATGACGAGAAGAACCAGGCTGAGAACCGGATGATCGTCGATCTCCTGCGCAACGACATCTCGCTGATCAGCGAGGTCGGCACGCTGGAGGTGCCGGAGCTTTTCCGCATCGAGAGCTACCCGACCGTCCATCAGATGGTGAGCCGCGTGCGGGCCAGGCTCTTGCCCGACCTCACCATCCGCCAGATCTTCGCTGCGCTGTTTCCATGCGGATCGATCACCGGCGCTCCAAAAATCCGCGCCATGGAAATCCTGCACGACTTGGAAGCCACGCCGCGCGATGTCTATTGCGGCGCCATCGGCTGGATCGCGCCCGGCGGCAGGATGCGCTTTTCGGTGGCGATCCGCACCATATCGCTCTTTTCCAGTGGCGAAGCCGTCTACAATATCGGTGGTGGCGTCGTCTTCGATTCGACCGCCGAGGAGGAGTATCAGGAGTGCCTGCTGAAAGCGCGCTACGCGACGGGAACACCGCCGATTTCGAGCTGATCGAAACCATGCGCTGGCAGCCGGGCCAAGGCTTCCTCCGTTTCGACCGCCATTTGGCCCGCCTTTATGGCTCGGCAGCCGAACTGGGTTTTGCCTGCGATCCGCAGAAGGTGGGCGAGATGCTCAGGAACGCCGTCGACCGGCCGGACATGGCCTTGCGCACACGCCTCGTCCTGGCGCGCAGCGGCAAGGTGACGGTCTCGGCGCTGCCTTACGAGCCGCATGCAGCCGACAAGGTGTGGAGGCTGCAACTGGCGCGGGTGCGGCTCGATTCAAGCGACACGCTGCTGCGCCACAAGACGAGTCGCCGGGACACCTATCAGCGGGCGCGAGCCGAATATCTGATCAGCCGGGCCGACGAGGTGCTGCTGGCCAACGAGCGTGACGAAATCTGTGAGGGCACGATCACCAATCTCTTCGCCGATTTCGGCGACGGCGCGCTGGCAACGCCGCGGCTCGATTGCGGCCTGCTGCCTGGCGTATTGCGCGGCGAATTGCTGGACGAAGGCCGCGCCCGCGAAGCAATCTACACCTTGGATGATCTGAAATCGGCCAAAGCGCTGTTCGTCGGCAATTCCCTGCGCGGATTGATCCCGGCGCGGCTGGGCTGAAAACGCAGCGAAAAGGCACCAGACAACACGCCCATGACTTTGTCTCGAGCATGGTTTTCCTTTGCGAGTTGGGAAGATGCGTCCGGCCCGGCAAGAATGGGCCGGACGCGCGGCAGCCGCTTGGGAGGAGCGACTATTCGCCTTCGTGGGTCTGACCGGAGCCGCCGACGGAAACGATGTTGAAGGGTTTGCCTTCGACAGCCATGTCGCCGGTTTTCTCGAACGATGTCGCATCAACGAGACGCAGCACGCCTTTCAAAGGATCCGTAACCACGATCCTGTCGCCGGCGACCGCGACGCGCGGCCTCGGCTCGCTCCAGTGACCGTCCATCGAATAGGGATCGGTCAGCTTGAGCGAGTTTGCGATCTCCCCCTTCACCACGTCGAGTTGGTGAAGCTGGCCGTCCTCGGTGAAGACGTAGGCGAACCTCGCACGAACGGGATCGACCGCGAAATGCACGCGGCGCGTCGGAAGGCTGATCAGCCGGAATGCGTCGCTCTCGACCGTCGGATCGATCAGCACCACCTTGTCGGCGCCGTAGTTGCCGAGGAAATATTGCAGGCCTCTGCCGCCGATCAGCGTCGTCGTTTTGCCGTCCGGCAGGCTATCGGCATAGGGTAGGTGACGGATCGCCGGGGTGCCGTCGCCATCGGTGACAACAAGCAGACCGGTCGCGCAGGCGAAAGCCAGGATATTGCCGGAAGACGCCTCCCCGTGGAGGTCGGGGCAGGCGTGGATGCCGCCGATCGGCGCGCCGGCTTCGTCAGCGACCCTGATGCCGACCGGGAGTTCGTCCGGCTTTTCCCTGTTCGGCTCCGACAGGAGAACATGGGAGCCATAGGCGACTGCGACGCCGTGCTGCGGCGCGTCCGTCTTCACTTCCCTGAAATCCGATTTGCCTTCCAGAACGGCCTTCTCGGAGATGATGCGGGCGACACCTTCGCCGTCGAAAAAAGCGGCGAGATCTCCGTCATGCTCGACGAAATGCGACGGCTTCTTGCCTGCGATCTCGACGCCGGCAAGCTTCGGCGCTTCGACGTCGATGTCGCCATGTTCGCCGTGGTCCTCGAAGGAAATGCCGCTTGCGATCCCGGTAACGACGCCGGCCGCGCCCTGCACGGCGAACACGGTCCGGCCGCTTTCGCTCCGATGGAGCGATGCCGGCCCTTTGAGATGGAACGTGTCGAGCTTTTCGCCATCGACTGCATCGATTACGGTCACCTTCGGGTCCGCGTGATCTGAGATGAAGAGGCGCCAGGCGGTCACCTCCTCGGCATGGGCAGCACTTGTTGATAGAGACAGAAACAGCGCGATGGCCGTGGCTGACGCCCAATTTGTCCTCACGGTTATCTCCTTGAATGTTATCACATAACTGATTGTGGTCGACGAAGAGGCGGATTGCTCCGTGGCGGTCAGCTTCCGAGGATCGCGCCTTTGATCGTCGTGATGTTGTGCCGCATCATCTCGAGATACGTCGCAGCCGGGCCGTTCTTATCCGATAGGGCGTCGGAGTAGAGTTCACCGCCGACTTTCGGGCCCGTCTCGCTGGCGATCTGTTCGATCAGGCGGGGATTGGTGACGTTTTCCACGAAGATTGCCGAAGCCTTGTCTTGCCTGATCTGTTTGATGAGGGCCGCGACGTCGGAGGCCGAAGCCTCAGATTCGGTGGAGACGCCCTCCGGTGCTAAGAATTTTATGCCGTATTCGTGCTCGAAATACCCATAGGCGTCGTGGGAGGTGATGATCGTGCGCTTGTCCTCCGGGATCTCAGCTACAGCAGCTTTGATCTCCGCTTCCAGTGCCTCGAGCTGCCGCCCGTATGATTGGGCATTGGCCCGATAGGTGTCACAGCCGGCCGCATCGGCGGCACAGAAGGCATCGGCGATGTTCTTCACATAGAGTTCGGCATTGTGCACCGACTGCCATGCATGAGGATCGGACTCGCCGTGATGATGGTGCCCTTCCTCATGGCCCTCTTCCGCCTCCGCGGCGTGGCCTTCCCCGCCCTTGGCGGCTTTTTCCTGATCGTGGTGACCTTCTTCCTGGGTGTTGCGCAACACCTCGCCGCCTTTGGTCAACTCCACGACCGGCGCCTTCGTCGCGCTCGCCTCGACGAGACGCTGAAGGAAGCCCTCGAACTGAAGGCCGTTGACCAGCACCACGTCGGCAGAACCGACGGTGGCCGCGTCGGCCGGCTTCGGTTCGTAGACATGGGCGTCACCATTCGGGCCGACCAGCGTGATGATGTCGACACGGTCGCCGCCGACATTCTTGGCGAAATCGGCGATGATCGAGAAGCTGGCGACAACCTTGAGGTTCTCGGCCGCGGCCACCGACGGGATGATTGGCAATGATGTTATGACGCCCACCACGGCGGCAAGCTTCAGCGTCCAGGACATTCGATCAACTCCTTCTGTTCAAGTGGCTCTGTGGGGACATATGCCGGACGCGTGCCGAGCACGCTGCGCGCCGGCAAAGATGGAAGAATGTACGCCCGCCGACCGGATGACCGCCGGGCCGGACCATTCCGTCGGGATGGCTGTTGTAGCCCAGCGTGAGGTCTTGAAAGGTCACACCGACCGCCATTTGCTCCATCTCCACGGAAAGCATCAAAGTCAGCCCCGCTCTTGACGATCCGTTATGTTATGTTATCACGTTCGTCAATCGAAAACGTTATGTTATAACTCACGGTAACCGTTGTGCTCGAAACTGCGTGGAACACTAAGGAACAACGGATGCCTAGACGTAATCAGCAGTTGGTTCTCGGTGCGCTCGCGCGCTCCGAGCGGCCGATGGGGGCCTACGAACTGCTTGAACTCCTTCGCCAGGAAGGGCTCCGCTCACCGCTACAGATCTATCGCGCGCTGGATCGGCTCATCGAGGAGGGCCTGGTTCACAGGATCGAGAGCCTGAGCGCGTTCGCGCTTTGCGTCCACAGCGAATGCACCCATGGGCGCGCCGCCTTTGCAATCTGCGCGAATTGCGGGCGGGCAAGTGAGGTTCACGACCCGGCATTGGAGCGGGTGCTACGCCGGATTGCCCGACGGCAGGGCTTCCGAACCAAATCGGCCACGGTGGAGCTCTCGGGTGTGTGCGAGGCTTGCGCGCATGGATGAGACACCGGCCTTCCGTCCGCGGGCGATCCAATTGGCTTGTGCATGACCCAGCTGAAATCCGCAATCGAACATTTGGAGACGACTATGCCTCTCGAAGCCTCCCAGCAAATGCCCGTCACGGTTCTTACCGGTTACCTCGGCGCCGGCAAGACGACGCTGCTCAACCGCATCCTGACCGAACAGCACGGCAAGCGGTACGCCGTGATCGTCAACGAGTTCGGCGAGGTCGGCATCGACAACGACCTTATCGTCGATACTGACGAAGAAGTCTTCGAGATGAACAACGGCTGCATCTGCTGCACGGTGCGCGGCGACCTGATCCGTATTATCGAGAGCTTGATGCGGCGCAGGGATCGTTTCGACGCCATCCTGATCGAGACGACCGGCCTTGCCGATCCGGCGCCCGTCGCCCAGACCTTCTTCGTCGACAACGATGTGAGGCAGAAGACGAAACTCGACGCGATCGTCACGGTCGTCGATGCGAAGCATCTCCTCGGCGAGTTGGATCATGCGCACGAGGCGCAGGAGCAACTCGCTTTCGCCGATATCGTCATACTCAACAAGACCGACCTGGTAACGCCGACCGAAGTCAAGGCAGTGGAGGCGCGCGTTCGCAGGATCAACCGACGGCTGCAATCAAGCATTCCACGCGTTGCAATGTTCCACTCGACGAGGTTCTGGATCGCGGCGCGTTCGATCTGAACCGTGTCCTCGAAGTCGAGCCGGACTTTCTCGACGCAGAACACGAGCATGAGCATGACGATCACGTCACCAGCTTTTCTCTCGTCACGGAAACTTCGATCGATCCGAGCAAGTTCTTGCCGTGGATCCAGATGATCACACAGAAATTCGGTATCGACATGCTGCGCATGAAGGGCATCCTGGCGTTCAAGGGCGATGACGACCGCTTTGTCGTCCAGGCCGTCCACATGCTGCTCGAAGGCGACCACCAGCGCCCATGGAAAGAGGGCGAGAAGCGCGTAAGCCGGCTGGTGTTTATCGGCCGCAACCTTCCCAAGGGCATGATTGAAGACGGCTTCCTCAAATGCTGTGTCGACGTGGACTCTGTAGAGGCTCTGAGTGCGTAGGTTCGGCAAGGCGCCTTTAGGACAGGATTGTATATGAATCGCCTCGCGAACCCACTCGCCCCGCGCGGGCTTGCCCTGCCGGAGAAGACCAGCCAGATCAAGGTCTGGGTTCGCGAGGCCCGCGGGCTCGATGGCAACGTCGTGGTGTCCGTCACGGAGCTCGTATGCCGCAAAGATGGCTGTCCCGACATCGAAACGGTGATCGGCATAATGCGTCCCGGCGAGAAAATCGAGACGATCCGGATTCACAAGGCAATCGCCGATGTGACCTCGCGCGATCTGCCGCAAGGGTGAATAGATTGGCGTATCCGCAGAATGTTTGGCCTGTAGGCCAAAGCTGTGAGCGCTTGCGGAAGAGTCGCCGAGGCATCGTGCTGCGACCCGGATCGGGAACCGTCGACGAGAGCTAATGCTCGCCGCACCTTTCGCCGCGCAATTTGCTGGCGCTCGACTTTGCCCAACACGACTACAAGGTTCTGACGGCCACGAACGGCTGGTCGTCCTCCTTAACCACGTGGCGAATGCGGCGTAGCTCGCGGTTTTTCGCTGGTTTATGACAATGATCTGTGGTTGTAGCGCTTGGCCGTCCGGCAAAGAATGCCCCGGCTTTTCAGCGTGTCTGAGGGAGTAATCGATAAAATGGCGAATGAAAACTGGCCCGTTTACGGCGAGATCACCGGCCCTGTCGTGATGATCGGCTTCGGCTCGATCGGACGGGGAACGCTGCCGCTGATCGAGCGCCATTTCAAGTTCGACAAGTCGCGCATGACGGTCATCGACCCACGCGATACCGATCGCAAGCTGCTCGACGAGCGCGACATCACCTTCGTGCAGGATGCGGTGACCAAGAAGAACTACAAGAAGCTGCTGACGCCGCTGCTGACCAAAGGCGGTGGCCAGGGCTTTTGCGTCAACCTCTCGGTCGACACCGGCTCAGTGGATTTGATGCGGCTCTGTCGCAAGCTGGGCGTGCTTTACATCGACACCGTCGTAGAGCCGTGGCTCGGCTTCTATTTCGATACCAAGGCCGACAATGCCAGCCGCAGCAACTACGCGCTGCGTGAATCCATGATCGAAGAAAAGCACGCGCATCCCGGCGGGGCGACCGCAATCTCCACCTGCGGCGCCAATCCAGGCATGGTCTCGTGGTTCGTCAAGCAGGCTCTGGTCAACCTCGCCACCGATCTTGGCCTCGAGTTCTCGGAGCCCGCGCAGCACGATCGCGAAAGTTGGGCCAGGCTGATGAAGAAGGCCGGCGTCAAGGGTATCCACATCGCCGAGCGCGACACACAGCGGACCAAGAAGCCGAAGCCGATGAACGTGTTCTGGAACACCTGGTCGGTCGAAGGCTTCATCTCGGAAGGGCTTCAACCGGCCGAGCTCGGCTGGGGCACGCATGAGATGTGGATGCCGAAGAACGCCAAGAAGCACAAGCATGGCTCGAAGGCCGCGATCTATCTGGAGCAGCCGGGCGCCAACACGCGTGTGCGCAGCTGGTGCCCGACGCCCGGTCCGCAATACGGTTTCCTGGTGACGCACAACGAGTCGATTTCGATCTCCGACTTTTTCACCTTGCGCGGCAGGAAGGGCAAGGTTCAATATCGTCCGACCTGCCACTACGCCTACCACCCCTGCAACGACGCCGTGCTGTCGCTGCACGAGATGTTCGGTGCCGCCGGCAAGGCGCAATCCGTGCATCACGTGCTCGATGAAAACGAACTGGTCGACGGTGTCGACGAGCTCGGCGTGCTGCTCTATGGCCACGACAAGAACGCCTATTGGTACGGTTCGCAACTGTCGCTGGCGGAAGCGCGCAAGCTGGCGCCTTATCAGAACGCCACGGGCATGCAGGTCACGTCTGCAGTGCTGGCGGGCATGGTCTGGGCGCTGGAAAATCCCGAGGCCGGCATCGTCGAGGCCGACGAGATGGACTACAGGCGCTGCCTGGAATTGCAGTCCCCCTATCTGGGGCCGATCAAGGGCTACTACACCGATTGGACGCCGCTCGATAACCGCCCTGGTCTGTTCCCGGAAGACCTCGACAAAAACGACCCATGGCAATTCCGCAACATCCTCGTTCGATAGTGCAACATCCTCGTTCGATAGCAATGTTTCACTGCCTTGCATTCGCCTGGAAATCGGGCGATTGAAGGAAAGGTGGGGCCTAGAGCGACGTATGCGTCCATTTGGACGCATAAAGTATAGCGCTTTGAATGTACGCATCGTGCTTTCCGAAAAATCGGATCGATTTTCCGGCCGATGCGAGAGGAGAGGATTTTGATGATGACGATTGCGCGCAAACAGCTTTCGGCCGGCATTGTCGCGGCCGCTGCCGTCGCCTTGGCGGCGTGCACCACCGCCGGCCCGGGCGGGCCGTCATTGGCCACGCGCAACGCGGTCGAAGGCTCATGGATCGACGCGCAAGGCACCGGCCTGTCGACCTTCGCCGCCGGCAGCTTCAATACCGTCGCGACCGACACCGGCCAGAAACTTGCCGACGGCAGCTACACCATGACCGGCGGTACTTCGGTCGCGATCAATGGCACTTCGCTGATCCGCCAGACGCCGATAAGCTTCAACTGCTTGTTAATCTCCACCTCGCAGCTTAATTGCACCAGCGCGAGCGGGCAGAACTTTGTGCTGACGCGACGCACCTGAGCCCATACTGAACTGCTTTGCAAAGGACGGCGGCTTGAGGACGCCGTCCTTTTTGCGCCGGCAAAGCTGGCCCCGATTCCGCTTGCATCACCTAAAACGCGATGTGAACATGGGCGAAAAGCTGGCTGTTATGTTCCAGTCGAGCAAGGGCGTTAAACAGGTCATCCGGGAGACGAAGATGAAGAAGATCGCCGCCATTGCCGCCCTGTCGGCGTCTACGCTTGGCCTGTCAGCCGGCGTGTCCTTTGCCGACTACACGCTGAACATCCTGCACATCAACGACTGGCATAGCCGCATCGAAAGCAACAACAAATATGAATCGACCTGCTCTGCCGAAGAGGAGGCCAAGGGCGAGTGCACCGGCGGCGCGGCGCGGCTGATCACGGCGATCGGCCAGGAGCGCAAGAAGCTGGAAGGTCAGAACGTGCTGCTGCTCAGCGCCGGCGACAATTTCCAGGGTTCGCTCTTCTACACCACCTACAAGGGCAAGACCGAAGGCGAATTCCTCAACCAGATGAAATTCGACGCCATGGCGGTCGGCAATCACGAGTTCGACGACGGCGAGGCGGCGCTGGCGCCGTTCCTGGATATGATCAAATTTCCGGTGCTCGGCGCCAATGTGAAGGCCAACGCGCAATCCAAGCTGGGTGACCGCGTGAAACCGTCGATCGTGATCGAGGTCGGCGGCCAGAAGATCGGCGTCGTCGGCGCGGTCACCAACGACACGCCGGAGCTTGCTTCGCCAGGCCCTAACGTCACGATCGAGGACGACGTCAAGTCGATCACGTCAGAGGTCGAGAAGCTGAAGGGAGAAGGCGTCAACAAGATCATCGCGGTCACCCATATCGGTTACAAGCGCGAGCGCGACGTCATCGCCAAGATCCCGGGTGTCGACGTGGTGGTCGGCGGCCACAGCCATTCGCTGCTGTCCAACACCGACCCCAAGGCTGAAGGCCCCTACCCGACGATGGTCGACAATCCGGACGGCTACAAAGTGCCGGTCGTCCAGGCGGCGTCCTATTCGAAATATCTCGGCGAGTTCAAGGTCGTGTTTGACGACAACGGCGTCGTCAAGCAAGCCAGCGGCGACCCGATCTACCTCGACAAGTCGATCACGCCAGATCCCGCGGTGCTTGCCCGCATCAAGGAGCTCGGCGCGCCGATCGAGGCATTGAAGAACCAGGAGGTCGCCGAAACTACCAAAGCGATCGACGGCAGCCGTGAGAACTGCCGCACCCGCGAGTGCGAGATGGGCAATCTCGTCTCCGATGCCGTCCTTGACCGCGTCAAGGACCAGGGTGTGGAGATCGTCATCACGAATGGCGGCGGTCTGCGCGCTTCGATCGACCAGGGCACCGTCACTATGGGCGAAGTGCTGAACGTGCTGCCGTTCCAGAACACATTGGCGACCTTCCAGATTTCCGGCAAGGATCTGATTGCCGGGCTCGAGAACGGTCTCAGCCAGATCGAGGACGGCGCCGGACGCTTCCCGCAGGTTGCCGGCCTCAAGTACTCATTCGACAAATCGGCTGCCCCGAATGCCGGGCGCGTCAAGTCGGTCGAAGTCATGCAAGGCGGCGCGTGGACCCCGATCAATCCGGACAAGGATTACCTGGTCGCCACCAACAACTATGTGCGCCAGGGCGGCGACGGCTACAAGGTGTTCGCCGACAAGGCCAAGAACGCCTATGATTACGGACCGGGCCTCGAACAGGTGGTCGCCGATTATCTCAGTGCACATCGGCCCTATACGCCGAAGCTCGATGGCCGCATCACCGAGATCACGGCCGCCGCCGCGGCGGAACCGGCCAAGGAACCGGCCCAGGAACCGGCGAAGCCGGCCGAGGCTGCGCCCGCTCCGGCCGAGCCCGCAAAACCAGCAGAAACGGCTCCAGCCGCGACTGCGGAGCCAGCGATGCCCGAACCGCCGGCCGGTTCGGACGATATCGCCACGACGCCGCCAGCCGTGCCGGGGGAACCCGCCCTGGCAACGCCGGCACCTGCCGAGCCGGCAAAGCCAGCCGAGACGGCGCCCGCGGCACCGGCTCCTGCGGCGGAACCGGCCCAGGAACCAGCCAAGCCAGCCGAAGCTGCGCCTGCCGAGCCGGCAAAGCCGGCCGAAAGCAGCCATGTGATCGTTGCCGGCGACACCTATTGGGATCTGGCGGAAAAAGCCTATGGCGATGGCGCCAAGTGGAAAACGATCTCCGACGCCAACAAGGACTATGAGCCGCGCCGCCTTCCCGTCGGCGTGACCTTGACCATCCCGGCCGCAAACTAAATTCTTCCGTCATTGTTGGAAAACCCGTCCGGGTAACCGGGCGGGTTTTCTGCTTTCCGCCTGAGGTAAGATAAGGTGCGGCCAGACGCTGCATTGAAAATCGGCGCGGCATCGCTAGTTTCGCGCGGTGTCCGGAGATCCCTTATGACGCTTTCCAACCCTGTCGATCCCAAGGCTGCGAAGGTCCTCGGCCCGCCGCCGGCAGGACAGCCGCCGGTCGGGGCGGGCAGGATCGGCGTCATGCTGGTTAATCTCGGCACGCCCGACGGCACAGAATTCAAGCCGATGTGGCGCTATCTCAGGGAATTCCTTTCCGATCCGCGCGTCATCGAGCTCAACAAGGCGATCTGGTACCCGATCCTCTACGGGCTGGTTCTCACCACGCGGCCGAAGAAGTCGGGCGCCAACTATGCCAGGATCTGGAACCGGCAGCGTAACGAGTCGCCGCTGCGCACCTACACCCGCGCTCAGAGCGAAAAGCTGACCGAGGCGCTGCGCGACCTGCCCGGCGTCACCGTCGACTGGGCGATGCGTTACGGCAATCCTTCCACCGAGAGCGTCGCCAAAGGGCTGGTGGCGCAGGGCTGCGACCGCATTCTCTCTTTTCCCCTTTATCCGCAATATTCCGCGACCACCACCGCGACCGCCAACGACCAGCTGTTTCGCGCGCTGATGAAGATGCGCCGCGCCCCGGCGATCCGCAGCGTGCCGCCCTACTATGCCGAACCGGTTTATATCGAGGCGCTTGCCCGTTCGATCGAGCGTCATCTGGCGACCCTCGCTTTCGAGCCGGAGGTGGTCATCGCCTCCTATCACGGCATTCCGAAACCCTATTCCGACAAGGGAGACCCCTATCAGGCCCATTGCCTTGAGACGACCCGGCTGCTGCGGGAAAAGCTCGGCTGGGGCGAGAAGAAGCTGATCACCACGTTCCAGTCGCGCTTCGGTGCGCAGGAGTGGCTGCAGCCTTACACCGACAAGACGGTCGAGAAATTGCCCGGAGAAGGCGTGAAATCGATCGCCATCGTCAATCCGGGGTTTTCCGTCGACTGCATCGAGACGCTGGACGAGATCGGCAGGGAGGCGGCCGAGACTTTCCATCATGCCGGCGGCGAGAAGTTCGCGCACATCCCTTGCCTCAATGACAGTGCCGAGGGCATGGCGGTGATCGAGGCGATGGTGCGGCGCGAACTGTCGGGCTGGATCTGAAGCGGATACAATCGCGCGCCGCTAACCCGCTTTCTATGCACCGTAATCCACTATCACCTGATTGTAACGTTCCTGAAACACACTTAAGTGTTTGGTGAAGTCGGCCGCGTGAAACACTTCTGTGGCCGGCATCTGAGGGAGGGCCAAATGGATTTCAGTGGTTTCGATATCGCGCTTCTTGTTCTTGTCGCTCTTGTCGTGCTCGTGCTTTTCAAAGGCATCCGGACAATCCCGCAAGGCTATAATTATACCGTCGAACGCTTTGGCCGCTATACCAAGACATTGAGCCCCGGCCTCAACCTCATCGTGCCGTTCGTCGACCGCATCGGCGCCAAGTTGAACATGATGGAGCAGGTGCTCGACGTCCCGACCCAGGAGATCATCACCCGCGACAACGCCACCGTCGCCGTCGACGGCGTGGCCTTCTACCAGGTGCTCAACGCCGCGCAGGCCGCCTACCAGGTCGCCGGGCTGGAGAACGCCATCCTCAACCTGACGATGACCAATATCCGTACCGTGATGGGCTCGATGGACCTAGACGAGCTTTTATCGAACCGCGACGCCATCAACGAACGCCTGCTGCGCGTCGTCGACGAGGCGGCGCATCCCTGGGGCATCAAGATCACCCGCGTCGAGATCAAGGACATCAACCCACCGGCCAATCTCGTCGAATCGATGGGTCGCCAGATGATGGCCGAACGCAACAAGCGCGCGCAGATCCTCGACGCCGAAGGCCTCAAGCAGTCGCAGATCCTGGAAGCCGAGGGCCGCAAGGAAGCCGCCTTCCGCGACGCCGAGGCGCGCGAACGCTCGGCCGAGGCCGAGGCCCGCGCCACGCAGGTGGTGTCGGAAGCGATCGCCAAGGGCGATGTGCAGGCGCTCAACTACTTCGTTGCGCTGAAATACACCGAAGCGCTGACCAGGATCGGCTCCGCCACAAACAGCAAGGTCGTGCTGATGCCGATGGAAGCTTCATCATTGATCGGCACGCTCGGCGGCATCGGCGCGATCGCCAAGGAAGTCTTCGGGAGCGAGGGCAATGCCGGCCCGCCGCGGCAAGCTTCACGTCCGCCGGTAGTTCGCCCGAGCGAAAGCTGAGGCCGATCCGATGTTCGACCGCATCATTTCGGAACTCGGTCCCTGGAATTGGATGGTTCTCGGCTTTGTTCTCCTCGTAATGGAGGTCATCGCACCGGGCATCTTCATGCTATGGATCGGCATCGCCGCGCTGCTGATCGGTGCAGTCTCCCTGCTCATCTGGGACGCAGGATTCTGGACCTGGCAGATCCAGGTTCTCGCCTTCCTCGCTTTGTCGCTGATCTCAGCCTATGTCGGCAAGAGACTGGCGGGCGGACGCCATGACCCGACCGACCAGCCGCTGCTCAATCGCCGCGGCGAACAAATGATCGGCAGGATGGCGACACTGGCCGAGCCGATCAAGGACGGGCGCGGCCGCATAAAGCTGGGCGACACGCTATGGCGCGTCTCAGGCCCCGATCTGCCGGCCGGCACGCAGGTGCGCGTGACGGGCGCTGCCGACACCGATCTGGAGCTGACGGTCGAGGCGGTTTAGGACCGATCCTACCCATCTCGGCGGGCGACTTTTCAAACAGGCCTGAGGTCTGTCAGGCCGCGCCGATGCGCAGCAGGTCGTGCAGATGGACAAGTCCGACCGGCCGTCCGCCCTCGACAACCATCAGGCTGGAGATGGCCGAATTGTTGATCGTCTGCAGCGCCGTCGCCACCAACGTATCCGGCCCGGCGGTCTTCGGCTTCTTGGTCATGACCTGATCGACACTCATCGCCAGAAGATTGCTGCCGATGTGGCGCCTGATATCGCCATCGGTGACGATGCCGATCAGCGCACCATCCGCGGCGGTTATCGCCACGCAGCCGAACCCCTTGCGCGACAATTCGAGGATCGCTTCGCGCATTCCGGTGCCCGAAGGCACCAGCGGCAGCCTGTCGCCGACATGCATGATGTCGCGGATCTGCGTCAGATTGGCGCCAAGTTGCCCGCCGGGATGGAAGGTGCGGAAATGATCCGGCGTGAAGCCGCGCGCTTCGAGCAACGCGATGGCCAGCGCATCGCCGATCACCAGTTGCAGCAGCGTCGATGTCGTCGGTGCCAGGCCGTGCGGGCAGGCTTCCGGCGCACGCGGCAGCAGGAGCACCACATCGGCCGCACGCGCCAGCGCCGATCGCTCTCCGGCGGTGACCGCGATCAGCGGAATCGAGAAGCGCCTGGAATACGCGATGATGCCCTTGAGCTCGCGACTCTCGCCCGACCACGACATGGCGATGATGGCATCGTCCTTGGCGATCATGCCGAGGTCGCCATGATTGGCTTCGGCAGGATGGACGAAGAAAGCCGGCGTGCCGGTCGAGGCGAGCGTTGCGGCGATCTTTGATCCGATGTGGCCGCTCTTGCCGACGCCGGTGACGATGACGCGGCCCTCGATTTGCGACACCATGTCGACGGCGTGCGCGAACGGTTCGGTCAATCCATTTTCGAGCGCGGCCGCCAGCGCCGCGACACCGGCCTGCTCAGTCGCTACCGTTCTAAGCGCCGAGGCGATCGAAGCTTGCCCATCGAGCCGCTTCTTGTCTGGGGATCTCGCATGCATGGCTGATGCGATTAGCGCTTTGCCGCGCGCCTGTCCAACGGAATTGCCATCCAGCGAGGCCTGATCCACCACTGCCTCAACCCTCCGTTAACCATCCCCATTTACGGTTCGGTAAGTATGGCGCGCGTGCGCCGCGCAAGCAGTGGTGGCGATGTCCGGGGCCCAGCCTGAAAAGAAAAGAAGACGAAACGGCAAAGCGGTCTGCGCCTTGCTGCTGGCGACCAGCGTCTTCGCCTTGCTGCGGCCTGCGCAGCCCTATGCCCAGGTAACCGAGCTGCGCGGCGAGGTTTCAGAATCGGCAATTCTGGACGACCAGCAGCGCAAGACCAGGCAATTGAGCATGGCCAGCGCCGAGGATCAGACGGCGCAGGCCGGCGCAACCACCCAGAGCACTGCGCCGGCGCCCACCTATCAGCCGGCCAGCCCGGGCGCCGTACAGGACGACGACACGGCACCCGCGACTGGCAGCATTTTTGATCCGCCTGAGGCCACCGACGATGCGTTTGCGGACACCCCCGCTCCCGTCCCGCCGCGCCGGCCATCGAGCGCAACGCAAGGGGCGGCCGATCAAGACGAAGCCGCCGAGACACAAGCCACCGCCGCGACTGCAGCCACGACGGATGACACGGATACCGGCGAAACTGACCAGGACGCCACCAATCGCCGTGCCATGACCATTGATTCCGCCGACAGGCAGCAGCTCGATCCGGGCGCTGAGCGCGCCGAAGCCATCGAAGGCCGGGATAAGAGGGCCGAGGACGACCCGTTCGCCGCCACCGGCATCAAACTCGGCTCCTTCGTGATCAGGCCAACGCTCGAGCAAGGCCTGACGGCGACATCAAATGCCGATTCAAGCAGCGAAGGCAAGCCGGCCCTGCTGTCGGAAACGACGCTGCGCTTCAATGCCATCTCCGACTGGCGGGAGAATTCGGCTGTCATCGACGGCTACGGCACCTTTCTCAAGACTATATCGGGCGACGAGGTTCAGGAGGCACGGGGCCGTGTCGATGGCACGCTTAGTGTCGACCTCGACAACGATCTGCGCGCTCTCGCCAAGCTCGGTTACGAGTCGGCGCCGGAATCGGCTTCGTCGCCAGTCGTCATCGAAGGCACCGTCGAGCAGCCGGTGCGCCAGACCATTGACGGCAGCCTTGCGCTCGAGAAGGATGCCGGCAAGATGCGCTTCGCCCTGACCGGCGCTGTCGAACACGACATTTACGGCGACGCGAAGCTTTCGACGGGCGGAACGCTGTCGCAGAAAGACCGCGACTCGACGCTTTATACCGCCACCTTGCGCACCGGCTATGAGATTTCTCCCGCCATCACCCCTTTCGCCGAGGTCGAAATCGGCCGCCGGGTCTATGATTTGCGCGTCGACACCAATGGTTTCGAACGATCCTCGACGCGGCTCGGCCTTCGGGCCGGCGCCGAGGTCGATCTTGGCGAGAAGCTTGCCGGCGAATTCTCGGCCGGCTGGCTGCGGGAGGCGATCGACGACGACCGCCTGCCGGCAATTTCGGGTGCCACGGTGAACGCCGACCTCAGATGGTCGCCGGAACGCGGCACCACGATCGGCCTCACCGGGCAGACGATCGTCGAGGGCACGACGACCGCCAACGAAAGCGGCGACATCCTTTACTCCGGCCGCCTCACCGGCGAGCGGGAAATCCGTGCCAACCTGATCGGGAACGCAGCTCTCGGCGTGGACTGGCGCGACTACATCGGGTCGGACGGCCATGATCTGACGCTGAGCGCCGAGGCCGGACTGACATGGTGGCTGAACCGGTATGCCGGACTGACCACCCGCGCCAGAACTGAAAAACAGACCAGCAATCTGGAGGGCCGCGACTACACCGCCCACAGCATCTTCGTCGGGGTGACACTGCAGCCGTAAAGCAAACCGTTGAAGGTTGGGGCATGTCGAGATTCAAGTCAGGCCGTGGCGAGAACGGTGGTTTCGAGAACCTTGTTCTTATGCTTGTCGTTGTCCCAAAACCGTTGCGCACCCTCGGTTCAAGCCCGAGGGCATGCTTTTGGGCGACATACCTAGAACGCCGCGCCCCGCTGCTCTGAGGGTTTCATCTCGTCGAGAAGCTGGCGGATAACGCCCGCCATGCGTCCGTTTATGTCGCTGCGCCACAGCGCGAAGGCGACATTGGCCTCGACAAAGCCTTCCGGCGATCCGCAATCGAAGGTGCGCCCCTGGTAGTGGCACCCATAAAAGGGCTGTTGCTTCTCCAGCTTCAGCATCGCATCGGTGAGTTGTATCTCGTTGCCGGCGCCCTTCTCCTGGCCCTCGAGAATCCCAAATATCTCCGGCTGCAGGATGTAGCGCCCGTTGATGTATAGATTGGAGGGTGCCGTGCCGGTCTTCGGCTTCTCCACCATACCGGTGATACGGAAACCGTGATGTGTATCCTCGCCACGGCCGACGATGCCGTATTTATGGGCCTCGGCGGGGTCGCATTCCTGAACCGCGACGATGTTGTTGCCGGTCTCCGCATAAAGCTCGACCATCTCTTTCATGCAGCTTTTTTCCGACTGCATGATCATGTCAGGCAAAAGCAGCGCGAAGGGCTCGTCGCCGACCAGTTCCCGGGCACACCAGACGGCATGGCCAAGGCCGAGCGGCACCTGCTGGCGCGTGAAGCTGGTCTGCCCAGGCGAGGGTTGCAGCCGCTGCAGGCGGGCGAGCTCGTCGTCCTTGCCGCGCTGGGCGAGCGTGTCATAGAGTTCGAACTGGACGTCGAAATGGTCCTCGATGACCGCCTTGTTGCGGCCGGTCACGAAGATGAAATGCTCGATCCCGGCTTCGCGTGCCTCGTCGACCACATACTGGATGACTGGCCTGTCGACGACGGTCAGCATTTCCTTGGGTATGGCCTTGGTGGCCGGGAGAAAACGCGTGCCGAGACCGGCGACCGGGAAAACTGCCTTGCGAACTCTCTTCATGCTGTCAAATTATCCGCTTCTAAGCCTGTTCGGCAATCCCGCTTCAAGACATTTTCGTGCCGGAATCGAGGATTATGGAACGGCTGGTCAGAAGAAATTCGTAGTCTGTAAAGCACCAACCCGCCTTTTCGTTCCCAACGGCACCTATGGTAAACTAAATGCTAACCGGGTTCGGCGATGAATAGTCTTCCTGTGATGAAGAAGGAGGAAAAGATGTCCGTTCGCAACGCCGCAAAGCGCTTCACAAGCATCGTTGCGGCCGCCAGCCTGTCGCTTGCCTTGCTGATGCCCACCGGATCGGCTTTTGCCGACGCCGGTTTCCGGCAATGGGTGGCCAGCTTCCGCGCCACCGCGGTGCGGAGCGGTGTTTCCGGCGCCGTTTACGACCGGGCATTCGAGGGCATCAGCGATGCCGACCCGGTCGTGCTGGAAAAAGCGCGTTATCAACCCGAATTCACCGCGCCCGCCTGGGACTATTTCGACAACCGCGTCCATGACCAGTCGGTCGCTGTCGGCCAGCAGATGGCCAGGAAGTGGAAGCCGTGGCTGGACAGGATCGAGGCAAAATACGGCGTCGACCGTCATATCCTGCTGGCAATTTGGTCTATGGAATCGAATTACGGCGAAATCCTCAAGCGCGACGATGTCATGCGCAATGTCGTGCGTTCGCTGGCAACGCTTGGCTATGCCGACTCGAGACGATCGAAATTTGCCCGCACCCAGTTGATCGCGGCGCTGAAAATCCTGCAAAGGGGCGACATCGACAAAAGCCACCTCAGCGGCTCATGGGCCGGCGCCATGGGCCATACCCAGTTCATTCCCACCAGCTATCAGGCCTATGCGGTCGATATGGACGGCGATGGCAAGCGCGACATCTGGAATTCCATTCCCGATGCATTGGCAACGGCCGCCAATCTGCTCAAGAAGAACGGCTGGCAGGCCGGCAAGACCTGGGGCTATGAAGTCAGCCTTCCCGACGGAAAGAAGTTCCCGGCCGGATCGAAGTCACTGTCGCAATGGCAAGCGCTGGGTGTCACGCGCGTCAACGGCAAGCCGTTCAAGAATAGCGCGGAGAAGGCCACGCTGAAGGTGCCAGGCGGCCGCGGCGGCCCGGCTTTCCTGATGATCAAGAATTTTTCGGTCATCAAGCGCTACAACAATGCCGACAAATACGCGGTTGCCGTTGGCCTTCTTGCCGACGAAATCGCCGGCCATGGTGGGCTGGTGCAGGACTGGAAGCGGCCTTTCACGAAGCTCTCCTTCGAGGAGAGGCAAGAGCTTCAGCAGCGGCTTTCCCAGTACGGCTACTATGACGGCAAGTTCGACGGCAAGATCGGCGAGGGATCGAAAGCCGCCATCATGGCCTTCCAGGCAAAGGCTGGCTTGACCCAGGACGGACATCCGAGCATGGAAGTGCTCAAATGGCTCAGGCAGAACTAGCCTCGCATAGGGAGACGACCTAGAGCCTCGGACCCAACCGGTTTTTTGGGAAATCCGATGCTCAGACTAAGATAGAGCGGCGGCCGGGTTGGATTTGAGGGTCCGGCGCTCTTAAGGGATGGAGAGGGTAATTGGTTTCGGCTGGGCGTATCCGGGTGATCCTTCGTCGCGTGCCGATCCTGGTTCTGGCTATTGCCGTTCTGGCCGTCAGCACTGCCGCCGTCTTTCACACGCCGGCCGTGGCGCAGGAAGAACAAAGGCGTGGCTGGTCGCTGCGCGACTTGTTGTTTCTGCGCCGAAGCGAGCGGGTGGGCCGAACCGAGTGGATGGAGCCACCGCGACAGATCCAGAGGGCCGGGCCACGGAAGCTAAAAGCAAGAAAGCCCCGCGCCGCGCCGCGCCGGCCGGCTGAGCCGGCAACCCCGATTGTCGAGAAGGCGTCGGATGCCCGCACCGTTCTGGTGGTCGGCGATTTCATGGCGAGCGGCCTCGGCGAAGGTCTCGATACCGCCTTTGCCGAAAACACCAACGTCAGGATCGTCGTCCGCAGCAACGGTTCGTCCGGTTTCGTGCGTGACGATTTCTACAACTGGCCCGAACAGATCAAGTCGCTGATCGAGACCGAAAAGCCCGCGGCCGTAATCGTCATGCTGGGCTCCAACGATCGGCAGCAAATGCGCGTGAACGGTGAACGCGAACAGCCGCGGTCCGAGGCCTGGACCAAGGAATACGAACGCCGGACCGAAGCGTTCGGTAAGGCCATTGCAGCGGCCAAGGTGCCGTATCTATGGGTCGGCATGCCGGCATTCAAGGCGCCGAAGATGACCTCAGACATGCTGGCTTTCAACGACATTTACCGCTCGACGGCCGAAAGCCATGGCGGCGAATTCGTCGACATCTGGGACGGTTTCGTCGACGAGGACGGGGCCTTTGTCACCAGCGGACCTGATATCAACGGCCAGCCGGTGCGCCTGCGCACCGACGACGGCATCTATGTGTCGAAAGCCGGCAAACGCAAGCTCGCCTTCTATGCCGAAAAACCCTTGATGAAGATCCTTGGAATGACCGCGCCCACGGGCACACCGGCAGCTTACGCGCCAGCGGGCGCTCCCGTCGGGGCGCCGGCACCGGCACCCATGGCCGTCGATCGCACCGTGCCGATGCTGCTCAACGATCCGGCGCTCGATGGCGGTTCTGAACTTCTCGGCGCCGCAGCGCCGGCAAAGGCCGACGGGTCTGGCGAAAAGCTCCTCGTCGAGGGCAAGGCGCCCGCTGCTTCGCCCGGCCGCGCCGACGATTTTTCCTGGCCGCCCAGGGGACAGCCTGCGGCCGCCGCAACCGAAACGACCACGGCGACCACTCCGTAAACCTGCCCCGGGGCACCGGAATAGCAGAAAACGTCTTCAGAGGGCGCGCAAGTAGGGTCTCGAGACAGCCTCAGCGCGGCAGCACGCTCGATCCCATCAGCGCCTCGTCGATCGAACGAGCCGCCTGCCGGCCCTCGCGGATCGCCCAGACGACCAGCGATTGACCGCGGCGCACATCGCCCGCCGCATAGAGCTTTTCGACGCTGGTCTTGTAGTCGCGGTCATTGGCCTCGACGTTGTTCGAGCGGCGGCTGTCGATGACGATCGTCATCTGGCCAGCCAGTTCCGACACCGGTCCGACGGTAGCCGGCCCGGCAAAGCCGATGGCGATGAAGGCGAGATCCGCGCGGATGACGAATTCCGTGCCGGCGATCGGCTTGCGCTTTTCATCGACCTCGCAGCATTTGACGCCGGTCAACGCGCCGTCCTCGCCGATGAATTCGAGCGTCGCCACCTGGAACTCGCGCTCGGCGCCTTCGGCCTGCGAGGACGAGGTGCGCATCTTCGTCGCCCAGTAGGGCCAGACCGAAAGCTTGTCCTCCTTTTCCGGCGGCTGCGGCCGGATGTCGAGCTGGGTGACACGAACGGCGCCTTGGCGGAAGGCGGTACCGACGCAGTCGGATGCGGTGTCGCCGCCACCGACGACGACAACATGCTGGCCGCCGGCGACGATCGGCCGCGAGGGCCACGCCACCGACTGGATCGGCTCGCCGCCGATGCGCTTGTTCTGCTGCACCAGATAGGGCATCGCATCATGCACGCCGTCGAGATCGTCGCCGGGAATGTTGGCCGGGCGCGGTGTTTCCGAACCGCCGCAATAGAGCACCGCATCGTATTCGGCGAGCAGCTCCGCCACCGGTTTGTCGACGCCAACATTGACGCCGCAATGGAAGCTCACGCCCTCGCCTTGCATCTGCTCGATGCGCCGGTCAATATAGTGTTTCTCGATCTTGAAGTCGGGAATGCCGTAGCGCATCAGCCCACCCGGCCGGCTCTCGCGCTCATAGACGTGAACGTCGTGGCCGGCGCGGCCAAGCTGCTGGGCGGCCGCCATGCCGGCCGGCCCCGAGCCAATGACTGCGACGCGCTTGCCGGTCTTCTTTTCCGGCGGATAGGGCCGGATATGACCGGTTTCATAGGCCTTGTCGGCGATCGCCTGCTCGATCGTCTTGATGGCGACCGGAATGTCCTCGAGGTTGAGCGTGCAGGCTTCCTCGCAAGGCGCCGGACAGATGCGGCCGGTGAATTCCGGGAAATTGTTGGTCGAGTGCAGGTTGCGGATCGCATTGTCCCAGTCGCCATTGTAGACGAGGTCGTTCCAGTCCGGGATCTGGTTGTGGACCGGGCAGCCGGTCGGCCCGTGGCAGTACGGGATGCCGCAATCCATACAGCGCGCGGCCTGTTTCTCGACCTCCTTGTCCGACATCGGCAGCGTGAACTCGCGAAAATGCCGGATGCGGTCGGAAGCCGGCTGGTACTTGTGCACCTGCCGGTCGATCTCGAGAAACCCTGTTACCTTGCCCATAGTCCAGTCCCTGCTGTCCAGATGGCGCGCTCGAAGACGCACCCGTTAACCTCATAAGGCAGCCATGGCAACCTTCAGTCCGAGGCTAGGATTGTTGATAAAGGCGTCGACAGGGAAGCCTGGCTTCCCGGCAACTCCCAAAGCCTATTCCGCCGCCACGCCCATGCGCATGCGCTCCATTTCGATCAGCGCGCGACGGTATTCGACCGGCATGATCTTCCGGAATTTCGGCCGGAAAATCGCCCAGTTGTCGAGGATCTCGCGGCCGCGCACCGAACCCGTATAATGGACGTGGTTCGAGATCAGCTGATAGAGCCGCTCCTCGTCATGGCTGGTCATGTCGCCGGACACGTCGACGCGGCCTTTGTGGTCGAGGTCGCCGCCATGATGGAGCAGTTTCTCCATCAGGTCGTCTTCTTCGGGAACGGGTTCCAGTTCGACCATCGCCATGTTGCAGCGCTCGGCGAAATCACCTTCCTCGTCCAGCACATAGGCGACGCCGCCCGACATGCCGGCGGCAAAGTTGCGGCCGGTCTGGCCGATGACGACGACAATGCCGCCGGTCATGTACTCGCAGCCATGGTCGCCAACGCCTTCGACGACGGCGGCCACGCCCGAATTGCGAACCGCAAAACGCTCGCCGGCGACGCCGCTGAAATAGGCCTCGCCCTCGGTCGCGCCGTAGAGCACCGTGTTGCCGACGATGATCGACTCCGCTGCGACGATCTTGGTGTTCTCCGGCGGGCGGATGACGATGCGGCCGCCCGACAGGCCTTTGCCGACATAGTCATTGGCCGCACCGACCAGCTCGAACGAGACCCCACGCGCCAGGAAGGCGCCGAACGACTGGCCGGCGGTGCCGGTGAGCTTCACCGCGATCGTGTCCTCGCGCAGGCCCTTGTGCTTGAAGCGCTTTGCCACTTCGCCGGACAGCATGGCGCCGGTCGAACGGTCGACATTTCGGATCGGCAGCTCGATGCTGACCGGCTGCCTGGCTTCTAGCGCCGGCTTGGCCAACTCGATCAGCTTGCGGTCGAGCACGTCGTCGATCGGATGCTTCTGCCGCTCAGTCCAGTGCACCGCCTCATGCGGGGCATCCGGCTTGAAGAACATCTTGCTGAAATCGAGCCCGCGCGCCTTCCAGTGCTGGATCAGCGCCCGCTTTTCCAAGAGATCGGTGTCGCCGATGATCTGGTCGAGATGGGTGTAACCCATCTCGGCGAGCAACGCCCGGACCTCTTCAGCCACATAGAAGAAGAAGTTGATGACATGTTCCGGCGTACCCTTGAAGCGCTTGCGCAAGACCGGATCCTGCGTCGCGACGCCGACAGGGCAGGTGTTGAGATGGCACTTGCGCATCATGATGCAGCCGGCCGCGATCAGCGGCGCGGTCGAGAAGCCGAATTCGTCGGCGCCAAGCAGCGCGCCAATGACCACGTCGCGGCCGGTGCGCAGGCCGCCATCGACCTGCAGCGCGACGCGCGACCTGAGGCCGTTGAGCACCAGCGTCTGGTGCGTCTCGGCAAGGCCCATTTCCCACGGGCTGCCGGCGTGCTTGAGCGAGGTCAGCGGCGATGCGCCGGTGCCGCCGTCGTAGCCGGAAATGGTGATGTGATCGGCGCGCGCCTTGGCGACGCCGGCCGCAACCGTGCCGACACCGACTTCGGACACCAGCTTGACCGAGACATCAGCCGCCGGATTGACGTTCTTGAGATCGTAGATCAGCTGCGCCAGATCCTCGATCGAGTAGATGTCGTGATGCGGCGGCGGCGAGATCAGGCCGACGCCGGGCGTCGAATGCCTGACCTTGGCAATGGTGGCATCGACCTTGTGGCCGGGCAGCTGACCGCCCTCGCCGGGCTTCGCGCCTTGCGCGACTTTGATCTGCATCACATCGGAATTCACCAGATATTCCGCCGTCACGCCGAAACGCCCGGAGGCAACCTGCTTGATCGCCGAACGCTCGGGGTTCTTGCCGCCGCCCGGCAGCGGCAGGTACCGGTCGGCCTCTTCGCCGCCCTCGCCGGTGTTCGACTTGCCGCCGATGGTGTTCATGGCGCGCGCCAGCGTGGTGTGCGCTTCCCTGGAGATCGAGCCGAAGGACATCGCTCCGGTCGAGAACCGCTTGACGATATCGGCCGCTGACATGACCTCGTCGAGCGCGACCTTCTTGCGCCCGGTTTCTTCGGCGAGCCTGATCTTGAACAGGCCGCGAATGCTCTGCGCCCGCGCCGTCTCGCTGTCAATTTGAGCGGAATAGTCCTTGAACGTCTCCCACGACCCCTGGCGCACAGCGTGCTGCAGGGTGGCCACCGCATCGGGCGACCAGATATGTGCTTCGCCGCGCATGCGGAACATGTATTCGCCGCCGACCTCGAGGCTGTTGCGTAGCACCGGGTCGTTGCCGAAGCCGTCGGCGTGGCGGCTGACCGTCTCGGCCGCGATCTCTTCCAGCCCGACGCCTTCGATCAGCGTCGCGGTGCCGGTGAAATACTTCTGCACGAAATCGGTCTTCAGCCCGATGGCGTCGAAGATCTGCGCGCCGCAATAGGACTGGTAGGTCGAGATGCCCATCTTCGACATCACCTTGAGAATGCCCTTGCCGATCGACTTGATGTAGCGGGACACAACCTCATAGGCGTCGACCTCGGCCGGCAGCTCGCCGCGCTTATGCATGTCGAGCAGCGTGTCGAAGGCGAGATAGGGATTGATCGCCTCGGCGCCATAGCCGGCAAGGCAGCAGAAATGATGCACCTCGCGTGGTTCGCCGGACTCGACAACGAGCCCCACCGAGGTGCGCAAGCCCTTGCGGATCAGATGATGGTGGACCGCCGCTGTCGCCAGCAATGCCGGGATGGCGATGCGGTCCGGCCCGAGCTGACGGTCAGACAGGATGATGATGTTGTAGCCGCCGGCGACCGCCGCCTCGGCGCGCTCGCACAGCCGGTCGATGGCGCCCTGCATGCCGGCTGCGCCTTCGTTCGAAGCATAGGTGATGTCGATCGTCTTGGTGTCGAAACGGTCCTCGGTATGACCGATGGAGCGGATCTTCTCGAGATCGCCATTGGTCAAGATCGGCTGGCGCACTTCGAGCCGCTTGCGACGCGAATTGCCGACGAGGTCGAAGATGTTCGGCCTCGGTCCGATGAAGGATACCAGGCTCATAACCAACTCCTCGCGGATCGGGTCGATCGGCGGATTCGTGACCTGGGCGAAGTTCTGCTTGAAATAGGTATAGAGCAGCTTCGATCTGTCCGACATCGCCGAGATCGGCGTGTCGGTGCCCATCGAGCCGACCGCTTCCTGGCCAGTGGTCGCCATCGGCGACATCAACAGCTTGGTGTCTTCCTGGGTGTAGCCGAACGCCTGCTGGCGATCGAGCAGGCTGACGTCCCTGCGCAATGCGCGTGGCTCGACCGGCTTCAGGTCTTCCAGAATAAGTTGGGTGTTGGCGAGCCAGTTCTTGTAGGGATGCCTGGTCGCGATCTCCGACTTGATCTCCTCGTCGGAAACGATGCGGCCCTTTTCCAGGTCGATCAACAGCATGCGGCCGGGCTGCAGCCGCCACTTCTTGACGATCCTCTCCTCCGGCACCGGCAGCACGCCGGCTTCCGAGGCCATGATGACGCGATCGTCGTCGGTGACGATGTAGCGCGCCGGGCGCAGCCCGTTGCGGTCGAGCGTGGCGCCGATCTGGCGGCCATCGGTGAAGGCCACCGCCGCCGGCCCATCCCACGGCTCCATCAGGGCGGCGTGGTATTCGTAAAAGGCCTTGCGATCTTGATCCATCAACTTGTTGCCGGCCCAGGCTTCCGGGATCAGCATCATCATCGCGTGAGCGAGCGAGTAGCCGCCCTGCGTCAGGAATTCGAGCGCATTGTCGAAACATGCGGTGTCCGACTGCCCCTCATAGGAGATCGGCCACAGCTTGGAGATGTCGTTGCCGAACAGTTCGGAATCGACCGAAGCCTGCCGCGCCGCCATCCAGTTGACGTTGCCTCGCAGCGTGTTGATCTCGCCATTGTGGGCGACCATCCGATAGGGATGCGCTAGCTTCCACGACGGGAAGGTGTTGGTCGAGAAACGCTGGTGGACCAGGATCAGCGCCGTCTCGAAACGCGGATCGGTCAGATCCTTGTAATAGGCGCCGACCTGATAAGCCAGGAACATGCCCTTGTAAACGATGGTCCGCGATGACATCGACACGACATAGAAGCCATTGTCGACGCCCTTGGTCTCCTCGTGGATACGACCGGAAATGACCTTGCGCAGGATGTAGAGCCGCCGCTCGTAATCGTCGTCGCTCTCGATCTCGGCGCCACGGCCCAGGAACACCTGCCGCTGGACCGGTTCGGAAGCCGCGATATCAGGCGCCTTGGACAGCGATGAATTGTCGACCGGCACATCGCGAAAGCCGAGCAGCGGCTGGCCTTCGAGCTGCGCCACCTCGGCGATGATGCCTTCGATATGCGCCTGAAGCTCCGGATCGCGCGGCATGAACACATGGCCGACGGCATAGTGGCCGGGCTTGGGCAATTCGACGCCCTGGCTGGCCATTTCCTCGCGGAAGAAGCGGTCGGGAAGCTGCACCAGCACGCCGGCGCCGTCGCCCATCAGCGGATCAGCGCCGACGGCGCCGCGATGCGTCAGGTTTTCGAGCACCGCAAGGCCGTCCTTGACGATCTGATGCGACTTCACGCCCTTCATGTTGACGATGAAGCCGACGCCGCAGGCATCGTGCTCGTTGCGCGGATCGTACAGGCCGTGCGCGGCGAAGCCGGTGTCGGTTCGCTCAATTTTGGTTCGGGACCGATTTTTGACGGCTGGCGCTTTCGTCTGCGCGGCCGGGCCGTTCGTCGCAGATGGCGTCACTTCCGTCATCGTCCTGTCCTCCATCCCCAGCCCTTAGGGCGCTGGTTTCCGTTGGGAAGCGCATGAGCTTCCCTCTCATCCTTACGGCACGTCTTGCGAAATCCTTGCCGAACCAGGCGGCCTGGTTCGCATCCGGTAATCGTACAGGCCAGAGCCGGCCGTCTATCTGTCGCTCGCGGCAGCGGCCGGAGAGGCTTAATGATACGCCAATCCAGCCTGTTTTGTGCGACAAAATAAGACAGCACTACTGTCCTAAATTTTTATGACAGAAATCACGTATGCGCACAAGACCGATTCACAACAATCTTGGGCTGTCCGCGACAGAAAATTACGCGCGGCCACGCCAAAACGCAACCTTCGCCCGTATGTCCTGTTTTCCGCTCTCGCTGGCGTTACCGCCTATCCGGTGCTTGGCACTTGCGAGCGGCATGCGAAAGCGGCCAAGGTTGCATCGATTTTTCTAGCACAGGCAAACGTATGAATTTCGCTTCCGACAATTGGGCAGGCGCCCATCCCAGCATCGCCGCGGGCCTGTCCGCCCACGCCGGCGGCTTCTCCACCGCCTATGGCGACGGCGCCCTCGACCAGGCTGTCTACCAGAGCTTCAACGAAATTTTCGAGCGCGAGGTCGCGGTGTTTTTCGTGGCGACCGGCACCGCCGCCAATTCGCTGTCGCTGACCGCCTATAACAAATCAGGCGGCATTTCCTTCTGCCATCGAGAGTCGCATGTCATTGAGGATGAATGCGGCGCGCCGGAATACTTTACCGGCGGCTCACGGCTCTATCCCGTCGACGGTGCGCTGGGCAAGATCGATCCGAACAACCTGGACAGGGCGGTGGCCAGATTCGCGCCTGAAATCGTCCATTCCGGGCGCCCGATGGCGGTGTCGATCACCCAGTCGACCGAAGTCGGCACCATCTACACACTGAACGAAATTGCCCGGATTTCGGCGATCGCCAAGCATCACAAACTGCCACTGCACATGGATGGCGCCCGCTTCGCCAATGCGCTGGTCGCGCTAGAGACGACGCCGGCGGAGATGACCTGGAAGCGCGGCGTCGACATCCTCTCTTTCGGCGGTACCAAGAACGGCTGCTGGTGCGCCGAGGCTATCGTGCTATTCGATCTCGACCGCGCCAGGGAACTGGCCTTCCTGCGCAAACGCGCGGCGCAATTGTTCTCGAAATCGCGCTTCGTCGCCGCGCAGTTCGAAGCCTATTTCAAGGACGACCTGTGGCTTGAGACGGCCCGGCACGCCAACGTTACGGCAGCACGCCTTGCTGCACTGATCGAGGATTCCCCGTCGGCTCGCCTGGCCTGGCTGCCGCAAGCGAACGAAGTGTTCGCGGTGATGAAAAAGGCCGAGGCTGAACGGGTGCAATTGGCCGGTGCCGCCTTCTACGACTGGCACAAGCCGTATGGCTTCGACGGCCATATCGGCGAGGACGAGGCGCTCTACCGTTTCGTCACCAGCTTTGCGACCACGGCCGAAGAGGTCGACCGCTTTGGCCAGCTAGTTGCTCGATAGCGGCACCTTATCCAACAAAAAAGGGCGGCGCCAGGCGCCGCCCTTCGTCCCTGAGGTCGTCTTGTGACGCGGCTTACGCGGCGGTGTTAGCCTCGATCTGCTTGGCCTTCGCCGAAGACGCGGTGATGGCGATCTTGCGCGGCTTCAGCTCCTCGGGAATATTGCGCTTGAGGTCGACGAAGAGCAGGCCGTTCTTCAGCGAGGCGCCGACGACGTCAACGTGGTCGGCAAGCTGGAAGCGGCGCTCAAAGGCCCTGCCGGCGATACCGCGATAGAGCAGTTCGGAGCCTTCGCCATTGCCCTCTTCCTTGCGCTCACCCGTGACAGTCAGGACGTTGCGGTGAGCCTCGATCGAGAGCTCGTCGTCCGAGAAGCCGGCGACCGCCATCGAGATGCGATAGGAATCCTCGCCGGTGCGCTCGATGTTGTAGGGCGGATAGGTCTGCGCACTTTCAGGCTGCGCAAGCGAATCGAGCATGGTGAACAGCCGGTCGAAACCGACGGTCGAACGATAGAGCGGGGAAAAATCAACGTGACGCATAGTGTGTTCTCCTGTTGAGCAACAAGGTTTGCGTATGGCCGGTGCGAAACCCGTGACGGCGTTCCGGATAGGCCAGCGGCCCCGACATTGGCGGCCGCAACAGACATTTGGGGAACACGTGAAAGCATTTCAAGATTTCTCGATGAACGGCAGATGAACCGCGGCTTCGGCGGGCGTTCAGCTAAGTCGCGCTAGACTGGTTCCAGGATCAAGGAACAGGCGGCGGTTACGGCGTCGCGCGTCCTCTCGGACACGCAAAGGACGCTGTAACAGTTTGATTGCGCATGATTCACAGCGAAAATCGGGTGCGATTTTCGGGGTTATGCGCGAGATACCGCAACGAGGCCGACCGGGTGTAACGTCCCTTCCTCCCGGATCGACGGGGGCCGGAAGCATGCCGCAAGCTGCTTTCGGCCTCACTTGCTGGCTGCCTCGTTCAGCCTCTCCAACGCGTCCGGAATTCCTTTGCTTTTGCTGCATGGACGTCTATGCCTACCAAAGCCTGCGCCATGCAGGCAGCGACACACAAACGCAGCGCCGAATGACGGACCTTCTTAACGAAATTCCCCTCTTCCGCGAAGTTCCGGGCAATCCGCTACCGGAAAATGCGGCCGGTGGTTTCTTCACCACGCGCGACGGCAAGAAGATCCGTTATGGCCTCTTTCCCGCCGTTGCCCGCCCGATGAAGGGCACCGTGGTCGTGCTGACCGGCCGCAACGAGTGCATCGAAAAGTATTTCGAGACCATCCGCAACCTTGCCGATCGCGGCTTTGGCGTTGCCACCCTCGACTGGCGCGGCCAGGGCGGTTCCGATCGGCTGATCAGCGACCGCGAGCGCGGCTATGTCCGGAGCTTCTTCGACTACACCGGCGACCTGGAACAGTTCTTCGAGGAGATCGTGCTGCCCGACTGCCGGGGGCCATATTACATATTGGCCCATTCGGCTGGTGCGGTGATTACGCTGCTTGCTGCGCCGTCGATGGTGAACCGCGTACGGCGCATGGTGCTGATCGCGCCATTCCTGGCCGTGCCCGACCTGCCGGTCTCGACAACCACCGTTCGCCGCCTCTGCTCGCTGTTCTGTCTGCTGGGCCTTGGCAAGCTTTATGCCGCCTGGGGTCCGCGGCCCAGAAGAACCATTCCGTTTGCCGCCAACATGGTGACATCGGATCCGGAGCGGTATCGGCGCAACACGCTGATCTACGAAACCTACCCGCAACTGGCACTCGGCGGCCCGACGATACGCTGGCTGAAAGCGGCGGCGGAGGCGTCCGACGCCATCAGCGACCCCGACTTCATGGCCAGGATCCAGGTACCCTTGCTGGTGATCGCCGCCGGCGCCGACCAGGTCGTCTCGACCAAGGCGGTGGAAACCTACACCAGGCGTCTGCGCCTCGGTTCGCTGCTGGTGATCGATGGTGCACGCCATGAAATATTGCAGGAAGCCGACTTCTATCGCGAGCAGTTCTTTGCCGCCTTCGATGCCTTCATCCCGGGAAGCGACGACACGGGCTGATTGAGTACCGCACTCCCTCCGGACGCGCAAAGAGCGCTTCAAATCATTGAAATCCATGCCTCGGCTTGAAAAAATGCCTTCCAAGTCGATCGGCCCGCCTACCCTTGCCGGGCGAAATGCATGATCCAATTCGTCTCCCAGGTCTTGCCGACATCCGGTGAAAAAGCCTGCTCCCAGCGCGCCGATTTTTCAGTGATCCGCGACCACAGGAAGCGAACGTAGATATTGCGTCCGTCGAAGACGTCTTCGCACAGGAACGTGCCGACGCCTGCTTCGAAGGTGCCGCGCATCGGAACATCGATGGTCGCCGGGTTGCGGCCGTCGATCCACCAGATCGACCATTGGCTCGTCGCCGGATCGAACGTCCGCAACGTGGCGGCGCGATAGGCCTCGACGGGCAATTCAATCACATTGTCATCGACATTGCCGAGGCCGCCAAGGATCGGGCGCACTTCGCATGTCCCGCCAAACACGTCCCAGTTCGTGTCGTCTTGCAGGCGCTTCTCCAACCTCCGATGGCTGACGTTCCAGCGGCCAAAGAAGAAATCGAAATCGGCCCGCCCGTCTGCTGGAGCGTTTTCTGCCGACGCATCTTCGGAATGGTTGGTTGTTGACTGCGTCGGCATGTGAATCCCTCCGGACATCACTTCCATAGCAGAGAGCTGCCGACATCCTCCTGTCAGGAGGGTCGGGGAATCACCGCCCGAACGCTTTCCACGCTCAGCCACGCAGCGCCGCCATCGCGGCGGCATGAAGCTCTGGCGTTGCCGCAGCCAGGATGTCGCCACCCCTTTCCGCCGGTCCGCCTTCGAAGGTGGTGACGACGCCACCGGCGTTCTCGATGATCGGGATCAGCGCGACGATATCGTAGGGTTTCAAACCGGGGTCGGCGACGATGTCGACGCTTCCTGCCGCGACCATGGCGAAGGCATAGCAGTCGGTGCCGTAGCGGGCGAGTTGGACCTGCCGCTCGAACAGGTCGTAGCGCAGACGCGCGTCTCCCTTGAACAGTGCCGGCGTGGTGGTGAACAGCGTCGCGTCGGCAAGGCTTGTCGTCTTGCGCGTCGTCAGCCTTCGTGGCCCGCCCGGGCCTTCATAATGGGCACCGGAAGCGTTGGCGTAGAAAAGCTCGCCGGTGAAGGGCTGCGACATCATGCCGGCGACGGCATCGCCGTCGACCGTCAGCCCGACCAATGTTCCCCACACCGGCAGGCCGGAAATGAAGGCGCGCGTGCCGTCGATCGGATCGATCACCCAGACATGCCTGCTGGATATGTTCTCGCTGCCATGCTCCTCGCCGAGGATGCCGTGATCGGGATATTCCGCTGATATAAGCGCCCGGATGACCCGCTCGGCCTCGCGGTCGGCCTCGGTGACCGGGTCGAAGCTGCCTTGCTCCTTGTTGGCGACCGCGCCTTGGCTGCGGAAGCGCGGCAAGGTTTCGGCTGCGGCGGCATGCGCAATGCGCCGCATGAAATCGATGCTGATGTCCAACTGATTCTCCCGCGTTGTAGCGTGCTGGAACCGTCGTTTGCCTGTGGTTTTCCGCCAAAACAAGGGCGTGCGGAACTTTTGCGCATCGTCAACTGTTGCTCGATTGCAACGCTAGCGCCCTCGAATCCAGTTTCAACATAACGGTGAATTAAAACGCCGGTCGACGGCTTGACATTTGTGCATCGCACAATAGATTTGTTCTCGGACAGGCGTTCCTGTCCATGCCCTCCTTGGGCGTTTCCTCCCTAGACTTCGACCGTGTCGTGCAAACGATGCGGTCTTTTTTTCGGCGCGGCATCCAGCGCATCGCGCGCCTTTCCGACCCGCACACCGATGCCTTTATCTGGCGCAAGACCTGTTATTTGGCCCAGAATTCCCATGTAAAAATCGATTCCGATTTTTGGCATCATTCGGCGGCAAGCGGCAGATCGATAAAATCGTGATCGGGCATCGCCATCAGGTCGGCCGAGAATTGTGCCAGATCGTCGGCGAGTGCATCGAAGCCGGCGGATTTCTGGAACGTCCGCTCGTTCATGTAAAGCCCGCGATTGACCTCGATCTGCAGTGCATGAAGATGGCGGACGGGGCGACCATAGTGCTCGGTGATGAAGCCTCCGGCGTAAGGCTTGTTATGGGCGACGGTGTAGCCCATGCCGATCAGCAGGCCGATCGCCGTCTCGGTCAACGCTGCCGAGGCGGACATGCCGAAACGGTCGCCGACGATGAAGTCGGGCCTGACACCGCTGTCGCCGACCCTGATGCTCGCCGGCATCGAGTGGCAATCGATCAGCACGGCAAAGCCGAACCGCGCATGGGTCCTGGTCAAAAGCCGCTTCAGCGTCTCATGATAAGGCTTGTAGACAGCCTCTATACGCGCGACGGCTTCCGCCAGCGGCAAGCGGCCGGCATAGATGTCGAGCCCTTCTCCCACCAGCTTGGGGACAGTGCCAAGCCCGCCGGCCACGCGCGCCGAGCGGATGTTGCAGAAGGACGGCACGGGTTCGGCGAACATGCGCGGATCGAGTTCCCAGGGTTCCCGGTTGACGTCAAGATAAGCGCGCGGGAAGTTTGCCGCCAGCATCGGCGCGCCGAGCGCGACGGCGCCACCGAACAATTCGTCGACATAGCAATCTTCGGAGCGGCGGATGGCGTTTCGGTCCAGCCTTGCCATGGCCAGGAACCGGTCCGGATAGTGACGGCCGCTATGCGGCGAGTTGAAGAGGAAGGGGACGCGCTGTTCGGCGCCCGACCGGATTTCGAAGGGAGGAACGACCGAAAAATCCTCGGCTGCCGTTTTCAATTTGAACGAATCCGGAAACACCAATGCATCATGGTTGGAAAGGTGCCACCTCGCCGGCCGCATGTCCAGCGTTTCGGCGTCCGGACCGCTTTGTTAAAGGCCGATCGGGCCTTTATCTTCACTTGATGTTTACCGTCACCTCCTCATATACAGGATGGTTAACGGGCTGCCCCACGGCAGTCTCGGACGGGTGATTCGAGCGGGATAAGATGGCACGCATTCTACTGGCGGAAGACGACGATGACATGCGCCGGTTCCTCGTCAAGGCGCTGGAGCGTGCCGGCTATCAGGTCAGCGATTTCGACAATGGCGCCAGCGCCTATGAGCGGTTGCGCGAAGAGCCTTTTTCGCTGCTCTTGACCGATATCGTCATGCCGGAGATGGACGGCATAGAACTCGCCCGCCGCGCCACCGAGATCGATCCCGACCTCAAGGTTATGTTTATCACCGGCTTCGCCGCCGTTGCGCTCAATCCGGATTCCAAGGCGCCGAAAGACGCCAAGGTGCTGTCGAAGCCGTTCCATCTGCGCGACCTCGTCAACGAGGTCGAAAAGATGCTGCAGGCGGCCTGACGCGCTTTCCGCTGCCGGCTTTCGGCGCGTCTCCAACGGCGCGGCAAGGCGAACCGTTCTTTCCCTTTTCCTCCTATTGACGCGCCGTGGCAAAAATGGTGTATGCGCGGCTTCGGATGGGCGTGTAGCTCAGCGGGAGAGCACTGCATTGACATTGCAGGGGTCACAGGTTCAATCCCTGTCACGCCCACCATCCAGACAATCCACCGTCTCTCGTGCCCCGTAGATTTCCTCGTCTTGCGGGCGCTTTTAGGCTGGGCGGCGTGAATGCCGCATTTTCGAGAATGCCAAAATCGGACGCCTTGATTTTTTAGCCCAGCCAATGCTTCGCCGAGCGATTTTGCATTGGCCATGGCCAACAGACCGCCCAAACCGTCATGTCTGGTAGCAGCAACCAGCGTCGATTGAGATCAGGCCGCGCCGAGGCGGAGATCGCCCGTCTCAATATGCCGGAGAAACCAGGCATAGGTCTGCTCCAATCCGCTCTGAAGCGAGTATCGCGGACGCCAGCCCGTGGCAAACAGGCGCGACACGTCCATCAGCTTGCGCGGTGTGCCGTCCGGCTTCGTCGCATCGAATGTGAGCACCGCCTCGGCGCCCACGACCGACAGCATGGTGCGGGCCAGCTCGGCGATGGTGATGTCTTCGCCCGAGCCGACATTGACGTGGCTGTCGCCGGAATAGTTTTTCAGCAGCCAGACCAGAGCGTCGGCGGCGTCGTCGACATGCAGGAACTCGCGCATCGGCGTGCCAGATCCCCAGACCTCCAGGGTTTTGTCGCCGGCGCGCTTGGCCTTGTGCGCCTTGCGCATAAGGGCCGGTACGACATGGCTGGTGGAGAGGTCGAAATTGTCGCCGGGGCCATAGAGGTTGGTTGGCATCGCCGAGATGTACTCGACACCATATTGGCGCCGATAGGCCTGGCACAGCTTCAGCCCGGCGATCTTGGCGATCGCATACCATTCGTTGGTGGGTTCCAGCGGACCGGTCAGCAAGGCGTCCTCGGAGATCGGCTGCGCCGCAAATTTCGGATAGATGCAAGACGAACCGAGGAACAGTAATTTCTGCACCTCGTTGCGAAAGGCGCTCTCGATGACATTGGTCTGCATGATGAGATTGTCCTGCAGAAAATCGACCGGCAACCTGTTGTTTGCCAGGATACCGCCGACCTTGGCCGCTGCCATCACCACCGCATCGGGCCTGTGGCCAGCCATCCAGCGCCGAACGCCGGCCTGGTCCATGAGATCGACTTCATCGCGGGATGCGGTCAGGACCTCGCAGTCCTCGTCCGCCAGCCTGCGCAGGATGGCCGAGCCGACCATGCCGCGATGCCCTGCCACGAATATGCGCTTGCCGTGAAGGTCGAAATCCATTGGCGTATCCCTATGCAGAACGGCTGCTGTGACCATCTGGCGTCGGCGCGCCGGATCGCCTGCCTCGGACGCATAGCGCATACAGATTTGCCCGGACAAGGCAAATCGGAGACTTGGACGAACTCTTCTTGTGGTATGGCGGTCAGACACCCGCCACGGCGCACAGGCTCTTCATTCTTGCGACGGCAAGCTCCGGGTCGGCCAGCAACCCGGCCTGGTCGGCAAGGCGGAACACATCGGCGTAGTGGCAAATGCCGCGCGCCGATTGCATGCCGCCGACCATCGAAAAATGATCCTGGTGGCCGTTCAGCCACGCCATAAAGACGATACCAGCCTTGTAGTACTCGGTCGGCGCCTCGAAGATTTTCCGCGACAGAGGGACCGTCGGCGCCATCAGCGCGTCATAGCCGGCGCGGTCGCCGTCGGCCAGTTTCGCCAGCGCGGCATTGGCGACCGGCGCGATGGCGTCGAAAATCCCGAGCAGCGCGTGCGAATGTCTTTCGCCATCGCCGGCGATCAGCTCGGGGTAGTTGAAATCGTCGCCGGTGAACATGACGACCCCCTCAGGCAGCCGGTTGCGCAGGGCAACCTCTTTGCCGGCATCGAGCAGCGATATCTTGATCCCCTCGACCCTGCCGGCGTGGCTTTCGATGACGGCGATCACCGTGTCGAGCGCGGTGTCGAAATCAGGGCTGCCCCAATAACCCTTCAGCGCCGGATCGAACATGTCGCCCAGCCAGTGCAGGATGACCTTGCCGGACGATTGAGACAGGATGCGGTCATAGACGCTGATATAATCGTCGGGACCCTTGGCGACAGCCGCTAGCGCGCGGCTGGCCATCATGATCGCCTTGCCGCCCAGGCCTTCGATGAAACCGAACTGCTCTTCATAGGCCGCGATGACATCGTCGAGCGTCCTGACGGTGCCTGGCGCCAGATGGTCTGTTCCGGCACCCGAGGCGAGATCGGCGCCGTCGACGGTTCGCGCCTCGGCGGTCGAGCGGCGGATCAATTCCCTGGCGTTTGTCCAGTCGAAACCCATGCCACGCTGTGCGGTATCCATCGCCTCGGCGATACGAAAGCCGAGCCGCCACAGATGATGGCGGAACGCCATCGTGCGCTCCCAGTCGACCGCTGGATGAGACCACGGATCGGTCATCGCGAGGGGGTCGGCAACGACATGGGCGGCGGCATAGGCGATGCGGGAAAACCGCGCGCCGATCACCGGCTGTGCCGGCTGGCCGACAAGGCGGTAGCGAGTGCCGCGACCGCCGTCCTCGGGCAAGGCAATGTCCATCGATCTCTCCCTTGATCGCACCCGTATAAATGGAACGTTCCAATAAATCAACCTTCTACGATTTCTCAGTCCACGGCGCCAAAATGCTGCACGCAGCGAGAAATACCCTTAAAGTGGAGCCATTAACTGCTGAGAACTCGTTTTTCTGAATTCGGGAAAAATCCTGATTGACTCAAATCCAGCCCGGAATTAGAACGTTCCAATAATCTGACCAGAAAATACCGGGAGGACGGATCTGGATGGCCAGCAGGCCCAAGGCGACGATACTCGACATTGCCCGCGAGGCGGGCGTGTCCAAGTCGACGGTGTCGCTCGTGTTGCAGGGCAGCGATCTGATCCGGCCTGAGACCGCGCTGAAGGTCCGCAAGGCGATCGAGGATGTCGGCTATGTCTACAACCGCGGTGCCGCCAATCTGCGCAAGGCCCATTCCAACGTCATCGGCATGGTCATCAACGATCTCACCAACCCGTTTTTCGCCGAAATGGCGGTCGGCATGGAGCGCGTCTTCCAATCGGCGGGCGTCGTGCCGTTCATCGCCAACACGGCGGAGAACCCGGTGCGCCAGGAAGAAGTGCTGAAATCGCTGATGGAGCAAGGTGTCGCCGGGCTGATCGTGTCGCCGGCGCGCGGCACGACTCCCGGTGCGTTCCGCCGCATCGAAATGGCGGGCCTTCCGATCGTCTTCACCATGCGCCGCCTTCCTGAAAGCCGCATTCCGGTGATCGCGCCCGACAATCATCGCGGCGCCTGGCTCGCCACCGCCCATCTGATCCGCAAAGGGCATCGCCGGCTGGCGTTCTTCGGCGGCTCATCGGACCTAGTGGTCTATCATGAGCGGCTGGGCGGATTTCGCGAGGCCTGCGAGGCGCTCGGCATCGCCAAGCGCGATACACTGGTCGTTGAAGGCGAAACCAGCCGCAAGGGCGGCATTGCCTGCCTGGAAACAGCTCTCGCGATGGCCGAGCCGCCGACCGCGGCGCTGTGCTTCAACGATGCGGTCGCCTTCGGCGTCATGCTGGCGCTGCGCAAGCGCGGCCTCGAGCCCGGTGCGGATTTCGCCGTCGTCGGCTTCGACGACGTGATCGAAGCCCAGCATTACCTGCCGGCGCTGACCAGCGTCGCGGTGGATTCGGCAGGCCTGGGCGAGCGCGCCGCCCACGTCATGCTGAAGATGATCCAGTCGCGCACCACGCGCGCCGAGGATCATATCGGCGCCGTCAACCTTGTCATCAGGGACAGTTGCGGTCCTGATCGCCGTGCTGGAATGGGAGACGCGGCATGACCGTCAAATGGGGACTGATCGGCGCAAGCACGATCGCCAGGCAATTCATGATCAACGCCATCCGCGCACAACCGAACAGCGAGATCGCGGCGGTGATGAGTTCCAGCCCGGAGCGCGCCACTTCCTATGCCAAGGAGAACGGCATTCCGCTTGCCGTCTCGACGCTCGATGAATTGCTCGGCTCCGACATCGACGCCGTCTACATCTCGACCACCAACGAACTGCATCTCGAACAGGCACTAGCCGCCATCAGGGCGGGAAAACATGTGCTGTGCGAAAAGCCGTTGGCGCTGACCAGCGCCGATGCGCGCGCAATGGTCGCCGCCGCCAAAGCTGCCGGCATCGTGCTCGGCACCAACCACCATCTGCGTAATGCCGGCTCGCACCGGGCGATGCGCGAAGCCATCGCCGCCGGCCGCATCGGCAGACCGATTGCCGCGCGCGTCTTCCACTCCGTCTATCTGCCTGAGAATCTGCAGGGCTGGCGTATCACCAGGCCGGAAGCCGGCGGCGGCGTGGTGCTCGACATTACGGTGCACGACGCCGATACGCTGCGCTTCGTGCTCGGCGACGATCCGCTCGAGGTTTCGGCGTTCACCCAGGCCGCAGGCATGGCCGCCGGCGGCCTGGAGGACGGCGCCATGTGCATCTGGCGCTTCAAATCGGGCGTCATCGCCCAATCGCATGAGGGTTTCACTACCAAATTCGCCGGCACCGGCTTCGAGGTGCATGCCAGCGAAGGCTCCCTGATTGCGAAGGATGTGATGACGCAGAAGCCGATCGGCTCTGTGCTGCTGCGCACGGCAAAGGGCGAGGAGGAATTGAGCTTCGACCGCGAAGATCTCTATGTCCGTTCCCTGCGCCAGTTCCATGCGGCGATCCGTGGCGAAGGCCAGCCGTCGGCCACCGGCGAGGACGGCGTCTGGTCGCTGACATCAGCCGAAGCGGCGTTGCAATCCGCCAAGTCCGGCAAATCAGCCGCGATCGATCCGAAACTCGGGGGCGCAGGGTGAGCAAGCTTGTCTCCGCAGCGCAAGCCGCCGGCCTGATCGGTGACGGCATGGTCGTTTCGGTATCGTCGTCGAGCGGTCTCGGCTGCCCGGATGCGGTGCTCGCCGCCATCGGCGAGCGCTTCGACGCGGAAGGCCATCCGAAGAACATCACGACGCTGCACCCGATCGCCGCCGGCGACATGTACGGCATCAAGGGCATCGACCATCTGGCCAAGCCTGGCCTGTTGAGGCGGACGCTGTGCGGCTCCTATCCGTCCGGCCCGTCATCTTCGGAGCCGCCGCAGATCTGGAAGATGATCGGCGACAATTCGGTCGCCGCCTACAACGTGCCATCCGGCATATTGTTCGACATGCATCGCGAGGCCGCCGCCAAGCGCCCCGGCGTGCTGACCAAGGTCGGCCTCGATACCTTCGCCGACCCGCGTCACCAGGGCTGCGCCATGAATGCGGCCGCGAGCGAGCCGATCGTTTCGGTGCAGCAGTTCGACGGCGAAGAATGGCTCTATTTCCGCTCGATCGTGCCTAACGTCTCGATCATCCGGGCGACGACGGCCGATGAGCGCGGCAACCTCACCTATGAGCATGAGGGCGCCTATCTCGGCGGGCTGGAACAGGCGCTCGCCGCCCGTAACAACGGCGGCATTGTCATCGCGCAGGTCAAGCGCGTCGTCGAGAACGGCACGCTGAAACCGCATGACGTGCGCGTGCCCGGTGTGCTGGTCGACCACATCGTGGTCGCGGCCGATCAGTTGCAGACGACACTGACACCCTACGACCCGGCCATCTCGGGCGAGATCTTCCGGCCGCTGTCAAGCTTCCGCAACGCCGAAATGAATGTCCAGAAGGTCATTGCCCGCCGCGTCGCCATGGAGCTTGCCGACGGCATGGCGGTCAACATCGGCTTCGGCATCTCGGCCAATGTGCCGCGCATCCTTCTCGAGGAAGGCCAGCACGGCAAGGTCACCTGGGTGATCGAACAGGGCGCGGTCGGTGGCGTGCCGCTGCTCGACTTCAAGTTCGGCTGCTCGTCGAACGCCGACGCCTTCATGCCTTCGCCACACCAGTTCATCTACTTCCAGGCGGGCGGTTTCGACGCGTCGCTGTTGTCCTTCCTGCAGATCGACCGCCACGGCTCGGTCAACGTGTCGAAGCTTTCAGCGAGGCCGCACGTCACCGCCGGCGCCGGCGGCTTCGTCGATATCACCGCGCGGGCGAAGAAGATCGTGTTTTCCGGTTTCTTCACTGCTGGGGCCAAGCTGTCGCTGGCCGATGGCGGCATCCGCATCGACGGGGAAGGCAAGGTCAAGAAGGTGGTCGGCGAGGTTGAGCATATCTCCTTCTCGGGCAAGCGCGCCGTCGCGCAAGGGCAGGACATCACCTATGTCACCGAACGCTGCGTCATGAAGCTGACGCCGGATGGGCTGATGGTGACTGAGCTGGCGCCCGGCATCGACCTTCAGCGCGACGTGCTGGCGCAGGCCGAGATCCCGCTCGGTGTCGCCAACGACCTGAAAGTGACACCGGACGCGCTCTATCGTGACCGGCCGATCGGACTGTCGCTCAATGGCGGCGCCTCCCTTGGAGGCGCGCATGGCTGAGCGTCTCGTCACCTTTGAAACCGACGGCGACCTCGGCATCGTCACGCTGCGCCGGCCGGAGAAATTCAACGCGCTCGATATCCCGATGCTGCGCGCGCTGGAAGCCGCGCTCGATACGGCCGAGGCCGCGGACGGCGTCCGCGTCGTGCTGCTGTGCGGCGAAGGCAAGGGCTTTTGCGCCGGCGGCGACGTCGAAGCGTGGTCGCGAATGAGTGCCGCCGATTTTCAGGTGCAATGGGTGCGCTACGGCCACCGCGTCTTCGACCGGCTGGCGCGGCTGCGGCAGCCGACCATCGCCGTTCTGTCCGGCCATGCGCTGGGCGGCGGGCTGGAATTGGCGGTCGCCTGCGACTTCCGCGTCGCCGAGACGCAGGTGAAATTAGGTTTTCCGGAAACCTCGATCGGCGTAGTGCCCGGCTGGTCCGGCACGCAGCGCGCGGTACGCCGTTTCGGTGCGCAGACGGTGCGGCGCATGGCAATCGGCGGCGAGACGTTCGTGGCGGCCGAAGCACTCGCTCTGGGCATCGTCGACCGGGTGATCGACACAGGCAAGGCGTTCACCGAGGCCAAGGCCTGGGCCGGCAAGATCGCCGAGCGCGGCCCGCTGGCAACGGAGGCCGCCAAGCTGATGATCGCGGTCGCCGAGGGCGAGGAAAGTGCTGCCGCGACAGAGGCGCTGGCCAGCGGCTTCATCGCGCTAACCGGCGACCTCAAGGCCGGCATCGACGCTTTCAAGACTAAGCAGAAACCAGCGTTTTCAAGATCCTAAAAAGCATGCGGAACCTGGAAATCACATGAACTTGCCCCTCACCATCGCCATGCCCGCCGAGGCATCCGCAGCACCGAAGACCTACCGGCTGCTGATCGACGGCAAGTTCGTCGATGCCCGCGACGGCCGCACACTGGAGCGCAACAGCCCCGGCCACGGCTTCACCGTTTCGCGCTATGCACAAGCCGGCGCGGCCGAAGTCGAGGCGGCGGTGACCGCCGCGCACAAGGCTTTTGAGACCGGCCCGTGGCCGCGCATGAAGGCAGCAGAGCGCGCCGCGATCCTGCTCAAGGCGGCGGACCTGATCGAGGCGCGGCTCGAGGAGATTGCCCGGCTCGACGCGCTGGAATCCGGCAAGCCGATCGCCCAGGCGCGCGGCGAGATCGGCGGCGCCGTCGACATCTGGCGCTATGCCGCGGCGCTTGCCCGCACGCTCCATGGCGAAAGCTATGCCAATCTCGGCGACGCCATGCTGGGCGTCGTGCTGCGCGAACCGATCGGCGTCGTCTCGATCATCACGCCGTGGAATTTTCCGTTCCTCATCGTCAGCCAGAAATTGCCGTTCGCGCTCGCCGCCGGCTGCACGGGGGTGGTGAAGCCGAGCGAGATGACCTCGGCCTCGACCTTCGTGCTCGGCGACATCCTGATGCAGGCCGGCTTGCCGGATGGCGTCGTCAACATCCTCGCTGGCCTGGGCGCGGATGTCGGCGCGCCGATGGTCAGCCATCCGCTGGTCGAAATGGTGTCGTTCACCGGCTCCACCCGGGTCGGCAAGATGACCATGGCGTCGGCTGCGAACTCTCTGAAGAAAGTCTCGATGGAGCTCGGCGGCAAGAACGGGCAGATCGTCTTTCCAGACGCCGACCTCGAAGCGGCGGCCGACGCGGCGGTGTTCGGCGGCTTTTTCAACGCCGGCGAATGCTGCAACGCCGGCAGCCGGCTGATCGTCCACGAGGCGATCGCCGACGACTTCCTCGGCGCAGTGAAGGCGCTCACCGCAAGGGTCACCGTCGGCGATCCGCTCGATATCAGCACCAAGGTCGGCGCGATGATCTCTTCCGAGCACCTGGCCAAGGTGACCGGCTATGTGGCGGCGGCGGCAAACGACGGCAGCAGCGTCTATAGCGGCGGCAAGCAGATCGCCTCCAGTGCCGGTCAGTATCTCGACCCGACCATCCTTCGCGGCGTCACCGAAGACATGGCCATTGCACGTGAAGAAGTGTTCGGCCCGGTGCTCTCGGTACTGACGTTTGAATCGATTGAAGAGGCGTTGCGCATCGCCAACAACACGCCCTATGGTTTATCGGCGGGTGTGTGGAGCGCCAGCATCGACACCTGTATGTCGGTGGCGCGGAATGTGCGTTCGGGAACCGTTTGGGTGAACACGTTCATGGAAGGTTATCCCGAGCTGCCTTTCGGAGGCTACAAGCAGTCCGGTCTCGGACGCGAACTCGGCAAGCGCGCCGTCGAGGACTATACCGAGGAAAAGACGATCCAGTTTCATCGCGGCCAGCGCACCGGATGGTGGGTCGGCTGAGTTGGGAAGAACCCGGCGGACAACCGCCGGTCGTGTAGCTGCAACAAGGGAGGAAGTACATGTTGCGCAAATTGCTTATCGGAACGGCTCTCGGCTCGGGTCTTGCGTTCGCGGCTCACGCTCAGGACGTCAAGGAAGTCGAGATGCTGCATTGGTGGACGTCTGGCGGCGAAGCGGCTGCTTTGAACGTGCTCAAGGAGGATCTGGCCAAGCAAGGTTTTGCCTGGAAGGACGTGCCCGTGGCCGGCGGCGGCGGCGACGCCGCCATGACCGCGCTGAAGGCGATGGTCGCGGCTGGCAACTACCCGACCGCCTCCCAGATGCTCGGCTATACCGTGCTCGATTATGCCGCGGCCGGCGTGATGGGCGACCTGACCGAGACGGCAGTAAAGGAAGGCTGGGACAAATCCGTTCCGGCCGCCCTGCAGAAATTCTCGGTCTATGACGGCAAGTGGGTCGCG
This sequence comes from Mesorhizobium sp. BHscii, assembly GCF_053848065.1. Taxonomy (NCBI): domain Bacteria; kingdom Pseudomonadati; phylum Pseudomonadota; class Alphaproteobacteria; order Hyphomicrobiales; family Phyllobacteriaceae; genus Mesorhizobium; species Mesorhizobium sp. BHscii. The sequence continues at coordinate 126,412 of NZ_JBSPKW010000017.1, forward strand.
GCTCCGGTCAACGTCCACTCCGTCAACTGGCTGTGGATCAACAAGGCGGTGATGGACAAGATCGGCGGCACCGAGCCCAAGACCTTCGACGAATTCATCGCGCTGCTCGACAAGGCCAAGGCGGCGGGCGCCATCCCGCTCGCGCTCGGCGGCCAGAACTGGCAGGAAGCCACCATGTTCGACTCGGTGGTGTTGTCGACCGGCGGACCTGAGTTCTACAAGAAGGCCTTCAACGACCTCGACGAGGAGCAGCTCAAGTCCGACACGATGAAGAAGTCGTTCGACAACCTTGCCAAGCTCGTCACCTATGTCGACCCGAACTTCTCCGGCCGCGACTGGAACCTTGCCACCGCCATGGTCATCAAGGGCGATGCGCTGGTGCAGGTCATGGGCGACTGGGCCAAGGGCGAATTCAACGCCGCCAAGAAGACCCCGGGCACCGACTTCCTGTGCTACCGCTTCCCGGGCACCGACGGCAGCGTGGTCTACAACTCCGACATGTTCGGCATGTTCAACGTTCCGGAGGACCGTAAGGCCGCCCAGGTTGCGTTAGCCACCGCCACTTTGTCGAAGAGCTTCCAGTCGGCTTTCAACGTCGTCAAGGGCTCCGTCCCGGCCCGCACCGACGTGCCCGACACCGACTTCGACGCTTGCGGCAAGAAGGGCATGGCCGACCTGAAGGCCGCCAACGAAGGCGGCACGCTGTTCGGTTCGCTGGCGCAAGGCTATGGCGCGCCGCCGGCCGTCGCCAATGCCTATAAGGACGTCGTCTCGAAATTCGTCCACGGCCAGATCAAGACCTCGGACGAGGCCGTGACCCAGCTGGTTAACGCAATCGAAGACGCCAAATAAGAACCGGCATGAAAGGACCTTCCCCGCTCCGGTGGGGAAGGTTCCACCAAGCCAGGATGGTCGGCCTCTGGTCGGAATGGCGCCGGCGATCAACCAACACGCCCCGTCTCGACGGGGCTATCCTTCCCCGCCTGGCGGTGAAGGGACCCCGAGAGGGAGGAGCCCATGACAACGGTCGCGACCCAGATCAAGCTGACGCCTGAGCATAATGCGCGCCCGCGCGCCTCGGTGCGTTCGCGCCTGCAGGACGCGCTGCCGAAGATCGTACTGGCGCCAAGCTTTGCGATCACCATCGTCTTCGTCTACGGCTTCATCCTGTGGACGGTCTATCTGTCCTTCACCAACTCCAAGACCTTCCCGTCCTATGCCATATCAGGGCCGCGCGCCTATCAGCGGCTGTGGCGCTGGACTTTCGAGAGCGACCCGCCGTCGAGCTGGTACACGTCGATCACCAATATGGGCATTTTCGGCTTTCTCTACATCTTCATCTGCCTGGCGCTCGGCCTTTTCCTGGCCATCCTGCTCGACCAGAAGATCCGCGGCGAAGGCATGTTGCGGCCGATCTACCTCTACCCGATGGCGCTATCCTTCATCGTCACCGGCGTCGCCTGGAAATGGTTCCTCGATCCCGGCCTCGGCCTCGAGCAGACGCTGCACCAGTGGGGCTGGACGAGCTTCCATTTCGACTGGATCAAGAACAAGGATTTCGTCATCTACACCGTGGTGATCGCCGGCGTCTGGCAGGCGTCCGGCTTCATCATGGCAATGTTCCTCGCCGGCCTGCGCGGCATCGACGGCGAGATCATGAAGGCGGCGCAGATCGACGGCGCCACCACTTTCCAGCTCTATCGCCGGATCGTCATCCCGCTGCTGCGGCCGGTGTTCCTCTCGGCCTTCATCGTGCTCGCCCACCTCGCCATCAAGTCCTACGATCTGGTCGTAGCGCTGACCAGCGGCGGGCCGGGCGGCTCGGCCTGGCTGCCTTCGAACTTCATGTATGAGTACACCTTCAAGCGCAACGAAATGGCCGTCGGCTCGGCCAGCGCCGTAATCATGCTGATGACCATCACCGCGATCATCGTGCCTTACCTCTATTCCGAGCTCAGGGAGCGGCCGCGATGAGCGTCATTGCCACGCCCGCTCGCCAGAGCACTGGCGGCATCAGCGCCAGGACCGTCAACCGCATCGTCATCTACGGCCTGCTGGCGCTGTTCGCACTGTTCTACCTGGTGCCGCTGTTCGTCATGCTGGTGACTTCGTTCAAGACGATGGACGAGATCCAGAACGGCAACATGCTGGCACTGCCGCAGGCGCCGACCTTCGAGCCGTGGCTAAAGGCGTGGGGCGAGACCTGCGTCGGCCTGACCTGCGCCGGCATCAAGGGCTATTTCTGGAACTCCATCAAGATGGTGGTTCCGGCGGTGCTGATCTCGACATTGCTCGGCGCCCTCAACGGCTATGTCTTGACCAAATGGCGCTTCCGCGGCCACACGCTGGTTTTCGGGCTGATGCTGTTTGCCTGCTTCATTCCGTTCCAGTCGGTGCTGTTGCCGATGGCGACGATCCTCGGCAGCCTCGGCCGTTTCGGCGTAACGCTGCGAAACGCGACGGGATTTTCATTCGGCTTGGGCAATCCGACGGTCAACCTGGTCTTTGTCCACGTCGTCTATGGGCTCGGCTTCACCACCTTGTTCTTCCGCAACTATTACGAGGCCTTCCCGACCGAACTGGTCAAGGCGGCACAGGTCGACGGCGCCAGCTTCTTCCAGATCTTCCGGCGCATCATGCTGCCGAATTCGATGCCGATCTTCGTCGTCACCGTCATCTACCAGTTCACCAACATCTGGAACGACTTCCTGTTCGCCTCGGCCTATGCCGGAACCGGTGACGCGATGCCGATGACCGTGGCGCTGAACAACGTCGTCAACACCTCGACCGGTGTCGTCGAATACAACGTCAACATGGCGGCGGCGATGATCGCCGCACTGCCGACCCTTCTCGTCTACGTGGTCGCTGGCCGCTATTTCGTGCGCGGCTTGATGGCCGGCGCCGTCAAAGGATAATCGCATGGCTTTTCTCGAAATTGATGGGCTGAGGAAGCGGTTCGGATCGGTCGAGATCCTGAAGGGCATCGACCTCGATCTCGAAAAGGGCGGCTTCCTCGTGCTGGTCGGCCCGTCCGGCTGCGGCAAGTCGACCTTGCTCAACACCATCGCCGGCCTGGAAACCATCACCGAAGGCGAAATCCGTGTCGACGGACGGACGATCAACGATCTCCACCCCTCGAAGCGCGACATCGCCATGGTGTTCCAGAGCTACGCGCTCTATCCAAACATGACGGTCGCGGGAAACATTGCCTTCGGCATGGAAATGCGCGGCGTTCCGGCTCAGGAGCGCCAGAAGGCGATCGACAAGGTGGCGAAAGTGCTGCAGATCGGCCACCTCTTGCAGCGCAAGCCGAGCCAGCTTTCCGGCGGCCAGCGCCAGCGCGTAGCCATGGGCCGGGCGCTGGTGCGCGACCCCAAGCTCTTTCTCTTCGACGAGCCGCTCTCCAATCTCGACGCCAAGCTGCGCGTCGATATGCGCATCGAAATCAAGCGCCTGCATGCAACCACCGGCACGACAATCGTCTACGTCACTCACGACCAGATCGAGGCGATGACGCTGGCCACCAAGATCGCGGTGATGCGCGACGGCGAGGTGCAGCAGTTCGGCACGCCTGCCGAAATCTACAACAATCCGACCAATCTGTTCGTTGCCGACTTCATGGGCTCACCGGCCATGAACCTGATCCCGGCGACGATCGGCGGCAATGGCAATGCATTGTCCGTGGTGCTGCAGCGCGAGGCGCGCGAGCCGATCTCGCTGCCGCTGGCCGATGCGCCGACGGGTCTGTCGGCATTCCACGACAGGCCGATCATCTTCGGCGTTCGCCCCGAGGCGCTGACCGATCCCGAAGGGGCCGAACGCAACGCATCGAACATCGCCACCGCCGACTGTCACATCGAGGTCGTGGAACCGGCCGGCTCCGACACTTTCGCCGTCACCAACCTGGGAGGCAAGGCTGTGGTGGCGCGTCTGCGCGCCGACGCCAACATCCAGCCGGGCACCAGCACGCCGCTCGCCTTCAACCTGACCAAAGCGGTGTTCTTCGATCCGGCGACCGAGAACCGTATCCTCTGACAGCCATGACAAACCCGGACATCGTCATCATCGGCTCCGGCATCGGCGGCGCCACGATCGCTTCCGGCCTTGCCGGCAGCGGCGCCTCGATCCTGATGCTGGAGCGCGGCGAGAAACTGCCGGCAACGCCGCACACGCGCGACACACGCGCCATTTTCGTCGACGGTCACTACCGGCCAAAGGAGATGTGGCGCGAGGCCGGGGGTGCTGCGTTCAACCCCGGCAACTACTACTATGTCGGCGGCAATTCGAAATTCTATGGCGCGGTGCTGATCCGCTACCGCAGGCAAGACTTTTCCGCCATGGAGCACTATGGCGGCATCTCGCCGGCCTGGCCGTTCTCCTATGAGGAGTTCGAGCCATGGTACTCCAAAGCCGAGCAGCTTTTTCGCGTGCGCGGCGCACTCGGCGAAGACCCGACCGAGCCGTTCCACTCCATCCCCTATGCCTTCGGGCCGGTGCCGGACGAGCCGCCCATCGCCCGCGCCCGAGCCGAACTCAAGGGCCTCGGCCTGCACCCGGCATCGCTGCCGCTCGGTGTCGACATCGATGCCTGGCTAAAGGACGGCAAGACAGGCTGGGACGCATTTCCCAACACCGGAGCCGGCAAGGTCGACGCCCAAACGGGGCCGCTGGCGGCGGCACTTGCCGACCGGAACATCGAGCTCGAGACCGGTGCCCATGTCGAATATCTCGAAGCGTCATCGGATGTCAGAACGATCGCCGCCGTTCACTATCGCCAGAATGGCACGCTGAAGAAAGTGACGCCGAAGTTGGTGATTCTCTCGGCCGGCGCGGTCAATTCGGCGGTCATCCTGCTGCGCTCGCCCTCTCCTGACGGCAAGGGCCTCGCCAACCGTTCCGACCAGGTCGGCCGCAACTTCATGAACCACAATTCGAGCGCTATGCTGGCGATCGACCCGCGCCGCAGGAACACATCCGTCTACCAGAAGACGCTGATGCTCAACGACTACTATCTGTCCGACGGCAAAGGCGGCAAGCCACTCGGCAACGTCCAGCTTCTCGGCAAGATCGACGGCCATATCCTGAGGGCCAACGTCAGGCTTGCACCCAAATTCGCGCTGGACTTCATGGCCGGCCACGCCGTCGACTGGTACCTGATGTGCGAGGACCTGCCCGATCCCGAAAGTCGCATCATGGTCGACGGCAAGGATATCGTCATGCAGTGGCGGCGCTCCAACATGCAGTCGCTCGACGGGCTGACCAAGGTGATGCGCGAGAATTTCCGTGCCTGCGGCTATCCGATCGTCCTGTCGCGGCCTTTCGACAAGCGCACGCCGTCGCATCAGTGCGGAACGGTCAAGATGGGCGACGATCCGGCGACCTCGCCGCTCGACCCGTTCTGCCGCTCGTTCGACCACCGGAACCTGTTTGTCGTCGACGCTAGCTTCCTGCCGAACTCGGCGGCGGTCAATCCGGCGCTGTCGATCGCAGCACAAGCACTGCGCGTCGCCGACCACATCCGCAAGACGGAGCTTGTCGCATGACCCGCCCGGCAGCCATCGTCACCGGCGGCGCACGCGGCATCGGCCTCGCTTGCGCCGCGGCGCTGGCCGATGCGGGCTTCGACCTCTTTGTCGTGGACCTTGCCGAAAAAGCCGCCGACGGACTAGCCGCTGACATCACCGCCCACGGCGCGAAATTCGCCTATCATTGCGGCGACATCGCCGATCTCGACAGCCATGCAGCGCTGGTCGATGCCGCGACAAGCGCCTTCGGTCGCATCGATTGCCTGATCAACAATGCCGGCATCAGCGCGGTCGTGCGCGGCGACCTGCTGGAACTGAGACCGGACAATTTCGACCGGATCCTCAGCATCAATCTGCGCGGCACCGTCTTCCTCAGCCAGGCCGTTGCGAGGGCGATGCTTGCAACGCCGGGTGATTGCCGCCGATCGATCATCACCATCACCTCGGTCAGCGCCGAAATGGCCTCGCCCGAACGTGCCGACTATTGCATCTCCAAAGCTGGGCTTTCGATGTGGGTAAAGACCCTCGCGCTGCGGCTCGCCGCCGAAAATATCGGTGTGTTCGAGGTGCGGCCGGGCATCATCCGCACCGACATGACATCAGGCGTAACCGCCAAATACGACGCGTTGATCGACGGCGGGCTGGTGCCGGCGAAGCGCTGGGGCGAAGCCGCCGATGTCGGCGCCGCGGTCGCGGCACTCGCCGGCGGCAAGCTCGGCTTTTCGACCGGCTCGATCATCAATGTCGACGGCGCACTGTCGGTGCCGAGGCTGTGAACAGGTGACGCCATGACCGACTACATCATCGTCGGCGCCGGCCCGGCCGGTTGCGTCCTCGCCAACCGGCTGAGCGAAGATCCCTCGCATCAGGTGCTGCTGCTCGAGGCCGGCGGCAAGGACTGGCATCCGCTGATCCATATGCCGGCCGGCTTCGCCAAGATGACCAAGGGCATTGCCGCCTGGGGCTGGTCGACCGTGCCGCAGAGGCACATGAAGAACCGCGTCTTTCGATATACGCAGGCCAAGGTGATCGGCGGCGGCTCCTCTATCAACGCTCAGATCTACACGCGCGGCAATGCCCGCGATTACGACGCCTGGGAGAAGGAAGAAGGCCTTGTCGGCTGGGGCTATCGCGATGTGCTGCCCTATTTCAAGCGGGCCGAGAACAACCAGCGCTACGCCAACGATTTTCACGGCGATCAGGGCCCGCTCGGCGTCTCGAACCCGATTGCGCCGCTGCCGATCTGCGAAGCCTATTTCCGCGCCGGACAGGAGATAGGCATTCCGTTCAATCCGGACTTCAACGGGGTAGCCCAAGAAGGCGTCGGCTACTATCAATTGACGCAGAAGGACGCGAGGCGCTCCTCCGCCTCGGTTGCCTATCTCAGGCCGATCCGCGAGCGCAAGAACCTGACCGTCAGGACCAATGTGCTGGTGACGCGCATCGTCATCGACAAAGGCCGCGCCGTCGGGGTCGAGATCATCGACAGGCCGGGCGGTCAGCCGACGATCCTGCGCGCCGAGCGCGAAGTGATCGTCTCGTCCGGCGCCATCGGCTCGCCGAAGCTGCTGATGCAGTCGGGCATCGGCCCGGCCGACCAACTGAAGTCGGTCGGCGTGACGCCGGTCCACGACCTGCCCGGTGTCGGTTCCAACCTGCAGGACCATCTCGACCTGTTCGTCATTGCCGAATGCACCGGCGACCACACCTACGACAACTACGCCAAGCTGCACCGGACGGTGTGGGCCGGCCTGCAGTATCTGCTGCTCAAGAAGGGACCGGTTGCCTCCAGCCTGTTCGAAACCGGCGGCTTCTGGTACGCCGATCCGACCGCCGCCTCGCCCGATATCCAGCTCCATCTCGGCCTCGGCTCCGGCATCGAGGCCGGCGTCGAGAAACTGAAAAATCCGGGCGTGACGCTGAACTCGGCCTTCCTGCGCCCGCGTTCACGCGGCACGGTACGGCTGAACAGTGCCAACCCGGCCGACAGCCCGCTGATCGATCCGAATTACTGGGCTGATCCCCACGATCGCGACATGTCGATCAAGGGGCTCAGGCTGGCGCGCGAGATCATGCGGCAGAAGGCGCTTGCCCCTTACGTGCTGCGCGAGGTGCTGCCGGGACCGAAACTCACCAGCGACGACGAGCTGTTCGACTATGCCTGCCGCAGTTCCAAGACCGACCACCACCCTGTCGGCACCTGCCGCATGGGCCATGACGCGATGAGCGTGGTAACGCCCGACCTCAGGCTGCGCGGCATCGAGGGTCTGCGCGTCTGCGACGCCTCGGTGATGCCGCGCATCCCCTCCTCCAACACCAATGCACCGACGATCATGGTCGGCGAAAAAGGCGCCGATCTGATCCTTGGCCGCGAACCGCTGCCGCCGGCCGTGTTTTCCACCAACCAAGCGGCATGAGATCCCAAGAATGACAGGCACTGTGTCTTCGCTCGATTCCGCAATGACGTCACCGACGACGAGCGAGCGGCAATCCATGCCGCTTTCGAAGCATTGCGACGGCTGATCGACGGCATGGGCACGGTCGAATTCAGCGCCAACACCAGCCCAGAACCGTTCGCGCGCGGCTTCACGCCCGGCTTCACCATCGACTTCCGCGATGCCGCAGCACGCGACGCCTATCTGATGCATGAGGCTCACAGCCGAGCCGGCGCCCGGCCGGTCGCGGCGCTTGAAGGCGGCACGGATGGACTGATGGTGTTCGATCTGGATATAAGCGCTTAGCTTACCCGAGCCTCAGCGCGACCACCCCGGCAACAATGCTGAGCACGGCGGCACCGCGCCATCCCGTCATCTTCTCGCCGAGCGCAAACACCGAAATCATCATGGCGAACAGGATCGAGGTTTCGCGCAGCGCCGCGACCGAGGCGATCGGCGCCTTGGTCATCGCCCACATCACGATCCAGTAGGCGGCGCCGCTGAGCACGCCGGTGTACACGCCCGCCTTCCAGTCGCGCGCCAGCACCGGCAGCGCCTTTGGTCCGCGAAAGATCAGGCACAGCACCAGCGCCCATGCCGCATCACAGACGAACAGCCATGCCGCATAGCTCGATGCAGTTGCGGCCAGCCGCGCGCCGCTGCCGTCTGAAAGCGTATAGCTGCCGATGAAGATCGATGTACCCAGCGCAAAGCCGACGGCACGCGGGTTCAGCCTTTCCAGATGCGCGCCGCCGCGAAACGACAGCACCAGCGTCCCGGCCGACAAAAGAACGATCCCGACGATGGCCAGCGGTGTCGGAACTTCAGCGACAACCACCATGCCACCAAGTGCTGCAAGCAGCGGTGCGGTGCCGCGCGCCAGCGGATAGGTCTGCGCGAAATCGCCGGCCTTGTAGGCGCCGATCAGAAACGTTCTGTAACCCATGTGGAAGACCACCGAGGCGATGATATAGGGCCACACTTCCGACTTCGGCACCTCGACAAATGGCAGAGCCAGAAGTGCAACGGCGCCCATGCCGAGCGTCATCAGCGTGATCGACAGGAAGCGGTCGAGATGGACCTTGACCAGCGCGTTCCAGATCGCGTGCATGGCGGCGGCGGCAAGCACCGCGAAGAAGACGAACAAGCTCATCGGCGGGTCATCCCGCCTCCGGCCCCCGTTGTGAACGGCGTTTCCAGGTCGATGTCGACCCGCAGCGGAAAATGGTCCGAGGCGATTTCGTCGATATCGGCACTGACCGAGCGCACGCGGCCCGCCAACATCCCGCCGACGAAGCAATGGTCGAGCCGGCGCTTTGCCAGCCTGCCGTCGATGGTCTTCACATGGGTATGGAAATCCGCCGTCGGTTCGCTGGCGACAGCGGCGGCATCGACAAAACCGTCGAGATAGGCAGCACCGCGATGGTACGGCGTGCTGCCGACTATGCGCCGGCACTCGGCGCTGCCCGGCTCCATGTTGAAATCGCCCATCCAGATCGCCGCCAGCGGGTTTTCCGGCTCCGGCTCGCCATTGCTCCAATTGCGCTCGGGTTCGTCATCGGCGCCGCTCCACGGGCCGCCGTCGGACGGTGCACGGCGATGCTCGGCGAGCAGGTAATCGATCTGCTCCAGCCGCTCTTCGACGGCGATATGCGCGAGATGCAGCGACAGCACCCGCACCGGACCGGCAGGGGTGCGGATCATGCATTCAAGCGCCGCGTTGCGGGTGTTGAGGGGACGCACCGTGCGGCGCAGTGGCAACGTGTGCAGGCGCGACCAGACGATCGGCAGCTTGGACAGGATCATAGTGCCGAATTGCCGCCGCCGGTTGACGATGCGACCGTCATGTCGCTCGCTGGCGTCCATGTCGAAGGCTGGGCCATAAACCCAATGGTATTCCGGCAGTAGCCGGGAAAGGATTTCCGGCTGGTCATCTTCGTTGCTGCGCAGCCAGTGCCGTTCCACTTCCTGCAACGCGATGATGTCTGCGCCAGCGACAACCTCGGCTGAGCGCGCGAGATCGTAGCGGCCGTCGCTGCCGAAACCGTACTGGATGTTGTAGCTGACCAGCTTCATTGCTTAACCGGCTCAAATTCGTGATGGCAGTAGCGGTTTGGCGGATTGGTTGCAATGTACAGCCGGATGGAGAGAGCTTGGGCCAGACAGCGCGCAGCTAAGTCGTCAGGGGCTGGAATCGTCCCGGCGGAGAGGCGGCCAATTCCGACCAGTCGATTTCCTCCTCCAGGCGATGATACGCTTCATCGCCGATCGTGCCGTCGATACGCAGCTGTTCCAGCGCGTCACGCTGGCTCTTTATCGCATAGAGACGCAATCTGTCGTACTCGGTCGCTGCCTGGGCGTCCTCCGGGTTTTCAGCGATCGTACGCTGCGCGGTAAATTGCTCGCGGACCACGGCCGCGGCATTCGATGTCTTGCCGCTCAACACGTCCAGCGCTGCCTGCATGATGGCGGCGCGTGCCTGCGCGACCTCGCGGTCGACAGTTTCGTCCGGATCGAGACGCAGCAAGCGCAGCAGCGGCTTCAGGCTCATGCCTTGAAGCACCAATGTGCCGAGAACGACCGAGAAGGGTGACCAGACCACGCATGCCACACCAGCCGATCAGCACGCCGCCGCGGAACGACGGGGCTTCAGCCTGCCGTTCCGCGTCACCGAAGGCGGCAAGCCACCTGATGATCGCGCCGCATCCCAGAACCCAAACAAGGCGCGAGATGATGACGACAGCCAGCACGGCTGCGGCGAAGACGAACGCTTCGACCTGCCCCTGCTCGGCCAGCCGGCCGACGATCAATCGTGCCTGAAGTCCCATCAGGACGAAGGCCAGAACGTTCAGCACGAAGACAGCCGTCTCCCAAACCGAGTAGGAGCTGACGCGATTTCTGGCCGGCATGCGGCGCGGCGCGGTGCGCGCGATGGTCATGGCATAGACGACGATCGTAATGATGGCGGAGAGCCCGATCTTGTCGGCCAGGATCCAGACGCCGAAAGTCCCGGCAAATTGCACCACCGTGCCACTTGCCGGATCGCTGATGCGACTGAGGGTGACGAGAGACAGCCGGCCGAGCACATAACCAGCGGCAAGGCTGCCGACCGTCGACAGCAAGATCATCGGAACCGCGCTGCTCAGCAGGATGGAGCCGGCAGCAGCGGAAACCGCCATGCGGTAGATCAGGAGTGCCGTGGCATCATTGAGCAGGCTTTCTCCTTGCAGGATCGCGGTGACGCGATGCGGCACCTTGAACTGTCCAAGCACGGCCGACGCTGCGACGGCATCGGGCGGCGCCACGATCGCGCCGAGGGCGATTGCCGCGGCGATCGGCAAGCCTGCCATTGTCCATCCGACAAGCGCCACGGCAGCAGTGGTGAAAACGACGGCGCCAAGCGCCAGCAAGGCAAGTGGCAGTCTGTAGCGATTGAGATCGCGCAGCGACGTGTCGTAGGCAGCATCGAGAAGCACCGGCGCGATGAACAAAGCGAGCGCCAGTTCGGGATCGATCTCGATGGTCGGCGCAAACGGCAGGAATGCGATGCCGGCGCCCGCCAACGCCAGCAACGAAGGATAGGGAACCTGGAGACGCCGCGACAGCGCCGTCAGCGCGACGGCGATCAGCAGAAGAATAAGGGTCAGCTCGAAAAGCGCCATCCCCTACCGTACCGGTGAAGCCGGGCGATTGGCACTGCAAAAAAACGGCGACCGGCTTTGGCTAATGTGAATGGTGAATGGTGAATGGTGAATGGTGAATGGTTGCATGCAGAGACGTTTCGGCCCGTAAAGCGCCTTCTTGCTATTCACTATTCACTTTTCCCCTAATGCAGCACCAGCATGTCGCCCGACGAGAAGGAAATCTCGGCCTTTTCGCCAACGGCGGGCGGCGGGGTGGCCGGACTGTTGAACGTGTCGAGCGATACCGTGCTGCCGCCGATGCCGACGCGAACCCGGATGACCGAACCGAGGAAATGCACTTCGGTGATCTCGCCCGAAAGACTGGCGTCACGGCCGGGATGGCGACCGAGCGAAATCGCCTCGGGCCGCAGTGCCAGCGACAGCGTGTCGCCGGACTTGGAGCCGTTGAGCTTTCCCTGCAGCGAGATCTCTTGCGCGTTGACGCGCACCTTGCCCGACGCCGCGTCGGTGACGGTGCCTTCGAGCACGTTCAGCGTGCCGACGAAATTGGCAACGAACTTGGTCGCCGGCCGGTTGTAGATCTCGAACGGCGTGCCGACCTGCTCGGCCTTGCCGCCATACATGACGGCGATGCGGTCGGAGATCGACAGCGCCTCTTCCTGGTCGTGGGTGACGAAGACGGTGGTGATGCCGAGCTTCTTCTGGATCGAGCGGATTTCCTCGCGCAGCGACACGCGCACCTTGGCGTCGAGCGCCGACAGCGGCTCGTCGAGCAGCAGGAGCTTCGGCTTCGGCGCGATGGCCCGCGCCAGCGCGATACGCTGCTGCTGGCCGCCGGAGAGCTGATAGGGATAGCGGTCACCCATCTGCGGCAGCTTGATGAGCTCGAGCATCTCGGCAACGCGCCTGTCGGCATCGGCCTTTGGCATGCCCGCGACCTTCAGCCCGAAGCCGATGTTCTGCGCCACCGTCAGGTTCGGAAACAGCGCATAGGCTTGGAACACCATGCCGACATTGCGCTGGTTGGGCTTGAGCCGGGTGATGTCCTTGCCGGCCACCACGATCTTGCCGGCGCTCGGCTCCTCGAAGCCGGCGACCATGCGCAGCACCGTCGTCTTGCCGCAGCCCGATGGCCCGAGGAAGGAGACGAATTCGCCCGGCTCGACGTCGAGATTGAAATCCTGCACGACGGTGGTGGCGCCGAAGGCTTTTCGCACCTGCTGGATGGAGAGGAATGGCTCGGCCATGGCTTTTCTTTCGGTCAGTACTTTTCGATCAGTTTGGCCGGTTCGCCGATCGCGGCGCAAAACGCGACAGGATCTGGATCAGCGACATGCAGCCCCAGGTGATGGCGAACGAAATGAGCGCCAGTGCCGACGGCTCATAGGCACTGTTGGCGCCGATGTTCTGCAGATAGGGGCCAAAGGCTGGGCGATTCAACAGCGAGGCCATGGTGAACTCGCCGATGACGATGGCAAAACTCAGGAACGCGCCGGATAAGACAGCGATCAGTACGTTCGGCAGGATGATGCGGGCGATGATGGTGGTCCAGCCGGCGCCGAGGATTTGTGCGGCTTCGGTGAGCGTTCTGACGTCGATGGTCCTGAGACCGGTATCGACCGCCCGGTACATATAAGGCAGCGCCAGCACTGCATAGCCGATGACCAGCAGAGCATCGGTGCCGCGCGCTGTCGCCAGAAAGGGCAGCGTTGAATTCGAACCGAACATTCTGATGTAGCCGAAGACGATGACGATAGCGGGGATAACCAGCGGCAGCAGCGTTATGAACTCTATGACCGGCCGCAGATTCGGTAGCCGCAGCCGTATCCAGTAAGCCGTCGGGACAACGAGCAGCACGCCCAAAAGGATGGTGAAGATCGCCACAACGACGGAATAGGTAAATGTAGTCTGGAAATTCGGATCTCCGAAGACTGAGCGGTAGGCGTCAAAGGAGTATTCCCCTCGCCGCTTACGCAAAGAGAATTCAAAGGTCGCCAAAAGCGGCAGGACAAAATAAGTGGTTCCCACGCCAAAAACGAGCCAAGCCCAAAAGCGGCTGCCTTGCTTCATTTCAGCCACCGTTCGGCTCGCCGTTGGAACAAGATATAGAATAGGTTGGCCAGGCCGGTGATGACGATCATGCCGAACGCAAGCGCGTAGCCTAGATTCGGATTGTACAGCACGTCGCCGCGAATCTGCGCGAACAGCTGGATTGGCACGATGTTGAGTGACGGCCCCGTTAGTGCATAGGCCGTTGCGACCGCCCCGAAGGCATTGGCAAAGAGGAGGACCGTCGTACCGAGAAAGCTCGGCCATAACACCGGGATGACCACCATGCGCCAATATTGCCAATTGGTTGCCCCGAGCGTGGCGGCAGCTTCGCCCCATTCCTTCTTCAACCCATCGACCGCCGGCGTGATGATGACGATCATCAATGGAATCTGGAAATAGAGATAGGTGAGAATCAGGCCCCAAAACGAAAAGATACTGAAGCCGAGCGAATAGATGTTGATGCCGAAAACGTCACGCAACAGGATCGTCGCCACTCCGAGCCGACCTAGCGTTGCAATGAACGAGAATGCCAGCGGTACGCCCGCGAAATTCGAGGCGACGCCCGAGAAGGTCAAGGTTGCCGAGCGTAACCACGGCGGCAAGCCTCCGCGAACCACTGCCACCGCCATGGCCAGGCCGATCAAGGCACCAAGGACCGCAGAGACAAAGCTGATCTGAATGGATACCCAATAGGCTGCGGCGAGCTTGGGTTGCGACAACGCTATGATGTTGTCGAACGTATAGTCGCCGGCTGCATTTTTGAACGCGCCCGCGATCAGCCCTACAGTGGGCAAGATCAGAAAGACCAGCGCGAAAACGAAGAACGGAGTTACGCCTAACCAATGCAGTGGCAGCCGAAGGCGGCTGATCTCCGGCGCGCCAGGACTGACGCGGGCTGTCTGGGACATTGTGGAGTCTGCCATGGAATTCCCGAAGTCTGGCATAGGGCGCCGGCCGGCGAACGGCCGGCGCCCTATGAATTACTTCACGACGGCGCCAACGATGGCATCCCAGTTCGTGCTGATTTCCTTCTTGGCCGCGTTCTGTTCCTCCAAGGTTGGAAAGATCGCTTTTTCGTAGTTCTCGGCGGCCGGCAGCTTGTCCAGCATCTCCTTCGGGATCACGCCCTTCTTGGCGAGATCATTGAAGCGGATCGGGTGGCAGTAGCCCTTCAGCCAGCCCAGCTGGCCTTCGTCCGAGTAGAGATACTCCATCCACAGCTTGGCGGCGTTCGGATGCGGCGCATAGGCGCTGATCGCCTGTACGTAGACGCCTGCGACCACTGCTCCCTTTGGCACGACGATTTCGATTTCCGGATTGCCGGCCATCTTGTCGCGCATGGCGAGCAGGTTGTAGTCCCAGTTCATCACGATCGGCGTCGTGCCCTGGGCGACAGCTGCCGCTTCACCGTCGACCGGCACGAAGTTGCCGGCATCGTTGAGCTGCTTGAAGAACTGCAGACCCTTGGCGGCGGCGTCCTGGCCGCCGGTACCGCCAGCCGCGAGGCCCGAAGCGTAGACCGACATGACGGCGTTGTTCGAGGTGCGCGGGTCACCGGCGAGCGCCACCGAGTTAGCATATTCCGGCTTCAGCAGGTCAGCCCAGTCCTGTGGTGCGTTCTGCACGACGGCCTTGTTCACGCCGAAGGCGAGCACGCCGTAGTAGTCGCCGTACCAGTAGCCGTCGGCGTCCTTGGCGCTGTCAGGGATCGAATCCCAGGTCGACACCTTGTAGGGCTGGATCAGGCCGTCTGCTTTGGCGGACGGGCCAAACGACAGGCCGACGTCGATGACATCAGGCGCCTGCGGGCCCTTATTGTCCTTGTTGGCCTTGATCGCCTCGATCTCATCGCCGGAGCCGGCATCGGGATTGAGCTCGTTGATGGTGATTTCCGGATACTTCGCCTTGAAGCCGGCGATGACGTCGCCGTAGCCGCACCAGCTGTGCGGCAGCGCGATGGTGGTGAGCTGGCCTTCCGCCTTGGCGGCGGCGACCAGTTCATCCATGGACTGCGCCGACGAGATGGCAGAGGTCGCCATCAGGGCGACGGCCGTAAGGGAAAGCACTTTTCCCGTGAATTTGAACATGTGTTCTCTCCGTTGAACTGACGCCGTTGGACGCCTGCGATGCGGTATCGTTTTCGTGTGACAGCCCGATGAAAGCTTTGTGAAAGCGATGCCCTGCAGTACGAAAAAGTAAACTCTTTTTAACCGGCTGTAGCAATCGCCCCGCGATTATTTTTCCGGCTAACGAATTTCTGTCTTACCTTTCATCTTTTGCCCTTTCTTTGCCTCAATTTCCCAGATCAACTTTCGGCGCGCAAAACCGTCTCAGACGGTGCCGGCAATGGCATTGTCGAGCAGCGTCAGCGCCGCCTTCCTGGTCAGCTTGACCGGGTTGCCGCCGGCGGTCGGATCGACCACCGCCATGTCGGCGATCAGGCCCTTGCGCTTCTTGTCCATGTCGAGCCCCTTGATCAGGCCCGGCAGCGCGTGCGGCACCTTCAATTCCTTGCGAAGCTTGATGACGGCCTTGGCGAAGCCGTCGAAGCCGCCCTTGATGCCGCAATAAGCTGCGAGCCGCGCGATGCGCACCTCGATGGCGTCGCGGTTGAAAGCCAGCACATAAGGCATGAACACGGCGTTGGTCATGCCGTGATGGGTGTCGTAGAGCGCGCCGATCGGATGCGACAGCGAGTGGATGGCACCCAGCCCCTTCTGGAAAGCGGCGGCGCCCATGGCGGCCGCACTCATCATGTGGGCGCGGGCGACGAGATCCTTACCGTTGGCATAGGCTTTCGGCAGGTTCTCGAAGACGAGCCGCACGCCTTCGACAGCGATGCCGTCGGCCATCGGATGATAGCCCGGGGCGCAATAGGCCTCGAGGCAGTGAGCAAGCGCGTCCATGCCTGTGCCGGCGGTGATGAAGCCCGGCATGCCGACCGACAACTCCGGATCGGCGATGACGATGGCCGGCAAAAGTTTCGGATGGAAGATGACCTTCTTGGTGTGGGTCGCTTCATTGGTGATGACGCCGGCGCGGCCGACCTCCGAGCCGGTGCCGGCGGTGGTCGGCACGGCGATGATCGGTGCGATCGCATCGGAGTTGGCGCGCGTCCACCAGTCACCGATATCTTCGAAATCCCAGACCGGCCGCGTCTGGCCTGCCTGGAAGGCGATCAGCTTGCCGAGGTCGAGCGCCGAGCCGCCGCCGAAGGCTATGACGCCGTCATGCTTGCCCTTCTGGAACACGGCAATGCCGGCGGTCAGGTTGGAGTCGACCGGGTTCGGCTTGACCTCGGAAAACACGCCATAGGGTACCTTGGCGTCGTCGAGGATCTTCAGCGTCGTGGCGACCACCGGCAGCTTGGCTAGCCCCGGATCGGTAACGAAGAGCGGCCGCTTGATGCCGGTGGCATCAAGCACATCAGGCAATTCCTTGATGCGCCCCGCGCCGAAGCGCACGGTTGTCGGATAGTTCCATTTGGAAATCAATTTTGTCATTTTGATCTTTCGAAAAATCAGATGGCTTCACGTAGATGGTATGATTTCGGCCTGGTCAGATTGTCGTAGCCGATGGCCGACAGTGCGGCGCCCTTGCCGGTGTCCTTGACACCGGTCCAGACCAGCGCCGGATCGAGATAGTCGCAGCGGTTCATGAACACGGTGCCGGTCTCGATGCGATCGCCGATCGCCGCCGCATGCTCGGTGTCGCGCGTCCAGATCGAGGCTGTCAGCCCATAGGGGCTGTCGTTCATCAGCGCGATCGCCTCTTCGTCGTTGCGCACCTTCATGATGCCGACGATCGGCCCAAAACTTTCCTCGCGCATAACACTCATCTGATGATCGACCCCGGTCAGCACTTCCGGCGCCAGATAGGGCGAGCCTTGCTCGTCATTGGCAACCTTCATGTTGATGTGGGCCTTGGCGCCCTTGCGCAGCGCCTCGGCCTTCTGCTCGCGGATCAGGTCGGCGAAGCGCGCCTGTGCCATCGGCCCCATCGTCGTCGCCTGGTCGAGTGGGTTGCCAACGACGTAGTTCTTGGTTTCGGCGATAAAGCCTTCGATGAATTCATCATAGACCTTCTCATGGACATAGACGCGCTCGATGCCGCAGCAGCACTGGCCGGAATTGTAGAAGGCCCCGTCGACCAGGTTGGCGACGGCATGATCCATCTTGGCGTCGGCCAGGACATAGGCCGGGTCCTTGCCGCCGAGTTCGAGGCCGAGCGTCATGAAGGTGCCTGCCGCGGCCTTTTCGATGGCGCGGCCACCGCCAACCGAGCCGGTGAAATTGACATGGTCGATCTTGCCCGAGCCGAGCAGTTTTTCGGTCTGCACATGGTTCATGACGAGGTTCTGGAACAGACCCTTGGGCAGGCCTGCTTTGTCGAACGCCTGTTGAAAACGTTCGCCGACCAGCAGCGTCTGCGCCGCATGCTTAAGGATGACGGCACTGCCGGCCATCAGCGCCGGCACGATGGTGTTGACGGCGGTGAGATAGGGATAGTTCCACGGCGCAATCACCATGACCACGCCGAGCGGCACCTTCTTCACATAGCGGCGAAACCCGTCCTTCGGATTGGAGGCGAGGACCGGCTTGAGTGCCGCTTCGGCGATCTCGACCATGTAGCTGGTACGTTCCCTGACGCCGCCGAACTCGCCGCCATAGCGCACCGGACGACCCATCTGCCAGGCGATCTCCGGCACGATCTCGTCGGTCATGGCGACCAACGCTTCCAACATGGCAAGCATGTATTTGCCGCGCTCGACGATCGGTGTCTCAGCCCATTTCTCCTGCGCCGCCTTGGCACGCTCGACCGCCGCATTGATCGCCTGGTCCGTGGCCACAGGCCGCTCGGCATAGATCGAACCATCGACGGGAGATTTTATCTTGACCGTTTCGGTCATTCCTTTGAGTCCTCACGGTTAATGACAATCTCGGTTTGGGCCGCCCGTCCGTCCGGCACCAAAGGCCGAAGGCAGCACTGGCGTAGTTTAGTACCGCTCGAACCCTCTGTGCAGTTCCCAATCGGTAATGCGGCGGTCGTATTCGAACTGCTCCCAGTGGGCCGTATGGACATAATGCTCGAGCACGCCGTCGCCGAGCGCCTGCTTCAGCATCTCCGATCTCGCCAGCGTCTCGGTGGCATCACGCAGGGTTTTCGGAATTTCCGGCAGCTGCGAGGCTTGATAGGCATCGCCGACGAAGGGTTTTTGCAGTTCGAGCTTTTCGTCGATGCCGGCAAGGCCGGCCGCGATCAGCGCGGCGAAGGCGAGATAGGGGTTCAGATCGGCGCCGCCGATGCGGCATTCCATGCGGATGCCCTTGGTGCCCTCGCCGCACAGGCGGAAACCGGCGGTGCGGTTGTCCTCGCTCCACATGATCTTGGTCGGCGCGAAAGTGCCGGCCTGGAAGCGCTTGTAGGAGTTGATGTAGGGCGCGAGGAACCAGGTGAATTCCTTGGCGTATTTGAGCTGGCCCGCCGCCCATTGCTGGCCGAGCGTAGACAGCGTCCATTCGGCATTCTTGTCATAAAAAAGCGGCGTCTTGCCGTCGGCGCTCCACAGCGAATTGTGGATGTGGCTGGAATTGCCGGCCAGCCCGTAATTGTACTTGGCCATGAACGAAATCGCCTTGCCTTCAGCCTCGGCGATCTCCTTGGCGCCGTTTTTCAGGATGACGTGGCGGTCGGCCATGTCGAGCGCCTCGGCATAGCGTACGTTGATTTCTTCCTGGCCCGGACCCCACTCGCCCTTGGAGTTCTCGATCGGTATGCCGGCCGCTTCCATCTCGTTGCGCAACCGGCGCATGACGCCTTCTTCCTTGGTGGTGATGCCGATCTGGTAGTCGCCTATATAGGGCGAGGCTGTGTCGAGGCCTTGCCAGCGCTTCTTGCGAGCGGAATCGTAGGTTTCGCTGAACAGATAGAATTCGAGCTCGGAGGCGAAATAGCCGATATAGCCGCGCTCGCTCAGCCGTTTGACCTGCTTCTTCAGGATGGCGCGCGGCGAATGCGGCAGGTCATCATGGGTGTGGTGGTCGAGCACGTCGCAGATCACGAGCGCCGTCTTTTCCAGCCATGGAATGCGCCGCAGCGTCGACAGATCGGGCTTCATGATGAAGTCGCCGTAACCCTTCGACCAGCTCGCCGCCTTGTAGCCGGGCACCGGCTCCATATCGATGTCGGCGGCCAAGAGATAGTTGCAGCCATGCGTCTCATCATGGGCGGAATCGACGAAATACTGGGCCAGGAACCGCTTTCCCGCCAGCCGCCCCTGCATGTCGACGATGCAGGCGAGCACCGTGTCGACCTCCCCGCTGGAGACCGCCTTCTTCAACTGATCGAACGAAAAATTTCCGGGCATTTAAAACTCCAGCGTCCAGGTTCGCAAAGCCGCCCGCCGAAGCGCGCGGCCTTGTTTGCAGTCTCAATCAGCCGTAGCGATAGGGCGCCCCGGCCTTCCTCATCGATTCGTTGTACTTCTTGATGATGTCGACGACCTTTGCGCTGCGCTCGCTCTGCGCGGCGATCTCGTCCCAGAACTTTACTGCCTCTTCCTCGACCTTCGACCATTCCGCATCTGGAATGGTGGTGAGCTCAAGCTTGCCGGTGTTGCGGTAGTTGGCTTCGCCAGCCCAGTACCAATGCTGGCGGTAGTAGTGTGAGGCGTCGATTGCCAGGCGGAAGAGCTGCTGCAGATGCTCGGGCACAGCCTTCCACTTCCCGGTATTGACGAAGTAGGAGCCGGCCCAGGCGCCCGACAGCGGGTTCGTCAGGTAGTATTTTAGTGCGTCGGCCCAGCCCACGGTATGCATCTCTGTGATGCCGCACCAGGCCACACCGTCGAGTTCTCCGGTCTGCATAGCGGGTTGCACGTCCTCATAGGGAAGCGAGACCGGCACCACGCCGAAGCGCGACAGGAATTGGCCGCCGGTAGGGAAGGTGTAGACGCGCAGGCCCTGCAGATCGGCGAGGGACCTGATCGGCTTTGTGGTGCCGAAGTTGCAGGGGTCCCAGGCGCCGGTGGAGAGCCAGGTAACGTCGGGAATCTCGGCATAGGCCTCTTCCCAGATCTCCTTCAGACCGTGCCAATGCCACAGCGCCGGCACGTCGAGGGAATAGCGCGCGGCGAGCGGGAAATAAGCGCCGAATACCTTGACGTCTACCGGAGCGGCGGCGGAATCGTCGTCGCTCTGGGCCGCATCGATCGTGCCCGACTGGACAGCACGGAACAGCTCGCCATGCGGGACGAGTTGATCTGCGGTGTAGAGCTCGATCACCATCTCGCCATTGGCGGCTTTGTTGAACCAGTCGATCGAGTTCTTGATGACGTGCTCGGCCAAGGCCGGGCCGGCATAGGTCTGCAGGCGCCATGTTATCGGGCTCTGTGCCTTGACGTAGGGCATGGCCAGCGTGGACGCACCGACCGCGCCCGCGGTCGTCAATCCCGCTTTTCGCAGGAAATCGCGTTTGCTTATGTTTCTTGTTTGCTCAGACATCGTTCCGTTCTCCTCTTCGACACTCCTGAATGCGTGCAGGTCCACTATTTCCTGGGAAGCTCATTCTTCCTCTTTTGGTTCTTTCCTCGACGCATCACCCATTTCCAGTTGCCTATCGTCCCGAATAGAGGCTTGGCAGCCACAGCGCGATCTGCGGGAAAATCATGATGATGATCAGCGACAGCACCATCAGGAAGAAGAATGGCACGATGGAGCGATAGATGTCGGCCAACGTGATCTCGGGCGGCGCCATTGCGCGCATCAGGAACAGATTATAGCCGAAGGGCGGTGTGATGTACGCGATCTGGCAGGTGATCGTGTAGAGGATGCCGAACCAGATCGGATTGAAGCCGAGGCTGATAACCAGCGGGATGTAGAGCGGCGCGACGATGACCAGCATCGCGGTGTCGTCGAGAAACATTCCCATGAGGATGAAGGAGAGGAGCATCAGCACCAGGATGGTCCACGGGCTGAACTCCCATGTGTCGATCAACAGCGCCTTGACCGCCTTTACCGCGCCCAGCCCGTCATAGACCGAGCTGAAGCACAGCGCGCCGAGAATGATCCAGAGGAACATGCAACTGATGCCCAGCGTGTTACGGCTAGCCGTCTCGAAGGATTTCCGGTTCAGGTTTCCCGCCCACCAGGCGCCGAGCATTGCCAGCACCGCCCCCACGACCGAGCTTTCCACGAGGCTCGTCACTCCGGTCATGAACATGCCCATCATGACGGCGAAAATGGCAAGCGGCAGCAGACCTTCCCTGAGCAGCGCAAATTTTTCAGCGCGCGTGATCAGCGCGCGCTCCTCGGCCGGCAGCGCCGGGCCGGCTTCCGGCTGGATGAGACAGCGCAGATAGACATAGACGCCGAAGATCAGCGCCATCAGCAGGCCAGGGCCGACCCCGGCCAGCCAAAGGTCCAGCACCGGCTGCCGGGCGATCATGGCGTAGAGCACCAGGACGACGCTCGGCGGTATCAGGATGCCGAGCGAGGAACCTGCCTGGATGACACCGGTGACCATCGACTTGTCGTAGCCGTGGCGCAGCAACTGCGGCAGAGCGATCGTCGCGCCGATCGCCATGCCGGCGACCGACAGGCCGTTGAGCGCGGCAATCAGCACCATCAGGCCGATCGTGCCCAGCGCCAGCCCACCGCGCACCGGCCCGAACCAGACGTGGAACATCCGGTAGAGGTCTCCCGCCAGGCCGGATTCCGACAGCATGTAGCCCATGAAGATGAAGAAGGGCACGGTGATCAGCGGGTACCAGTTCAATACCTGGAAGGAGGCGTTGAAGGGCATCTCGAAGGATCCCTGCCCCCACAGCCACAGGGCCGCCGCCGAACCGACGAAGCCGATGACGCCAAAGACGCGCTGTCCGGTGAAGAGCAGCACCATCATGGTTCCGAACATGAAAAGGGTGATCGCCTCGGAACTCATGCGATCGGCTTCCCGCGGGCAATGGCTACGTCTTTGATGAAGGTCGAGATGCACTGCAGCAACATCAGGAAGACGCCCGTCGTCATCACCATCTTGATCGGCCAGAGCACGGGCGACCAGGCCGAGTAGTTCTTCTGATTGTATTGGATGGCGTAGTTTGTGCTCGACAGGCCACCGCCGAGGAGCACGACCAGGAAGAAGATAACAAAAAGGATGGTGATGGCGTCGGTGATCGCACGCTTCCTTGCATCGAGGCGGCTATAGAAGAGGTCCATCCGCACATGTTGATCGAGTTGCAGGGCATAGGCGCCGCCTACCAGATAGTAGGCGGAGAGCAGGAACTGCGACATTTCCAGCACCCAGTTGATCGGCACGCCGAAAATGATACGCGACAGCGTCGAGTAGAGCAGGATCGCGCCCATGACGAACAGCAGGTACATGGCGACGCGTCCGACGCGATAGTTTATCGCGTCAACGTAGCGGACAAAAAGCTGTGCGGCTCGGGGCAATGGTCTCTTCCTGTCGAATTATCGGATCGGATGGGCCGGGATCGGCCTGCCGCACCGCGGCAGGGAATCGGGACTCATTGATGGTTCCGGCGTGTGAATGCCAACGAAGATGCCCGTGAGCAGATCCGCCCATTTCCGCTGCCCGGCTTCGTCGGATATTTCGTCGTTGCGGATTTCGATCATCGCGCAGGGTAGCCCCCGCGGACGCGCGTGCCGTTCCAGCGTGAAATAGACGCGGTCGGCCGGCGAATAGGGTTCGTTGATGCCGACCGTGACGCCGGCGAGCCGCTGCAGCGCGGCGACAAGCGGCGCTGCCAGCCGGCGATCCTCGTCATGGATGATGCCGATGTGCCAGGGCCGGCTCATACCTTTGTAGACCGGGGTGAAGGAATGGATTGAAACCAGCCGCGTCTCGAACCCGCGCGCCAGCCTTTTGTCGATGATACTCGCGACCGCATCATGGAAGGGTTGCCAGGACAGGGCGATGCGCGCGGTGCGCTGCTTTTCCGACAGGCCGGTATTGCCCGGAATGGCCGTGGTCTCGCTGACCGGCGGCACCAGGTCGGGCGCGTCCAGTGGCCGGTTGCAGTCGATGACAAGGCGCGAAATGCGGGTCTCGACCAGTGTGGCGTCAAGCGCCTCGGCCATGCGGCGGGCGACCGGGAGCGCGCCGGGGTCCCAGGCGATGTGGCGGGAAAGCTCTTCGGCAGCGAGGCCGAGCGTTCCGAATTCCGGCGGCAGGAAGTTGGAGGCGTGGTCGCAGGTCAGCACGAATGGGCTCGATCCGCCAGGATTGGTCACCCTCACGGTTTCAGGCGATGCAAAGCTGGCGGGCCGTGCTGTCTCCATTGTTTTAGTCCCCGGGGGAGCGCTGTATCGTATATTACGTATTTTGCCTCATTGCGTCCCTGTGGATGATTTCATACAGTTCATCCGGCTTTGTCAAATGCGATTTCAGCAAAGCAGCCAGGGGGTGGGGAAAAGATGATTTCGAGCATTGCCGAACTGATCTCGGATCGCATCGGCACCATGCCGGCGGGCGAACGCCGCGCAGCGCAAGCGCTGATCGCCAACTATCCGCTGATCGGCCTGAAGACTGTCGCCGAGTTCTCAGCTGCCGCTGGCGTCTCCTCGCCGACCATCCTGCGTTTCGTCGCCCGGCTCGGCTTCCAGAACTACCCGGAATTCCAATCGGCGTTGCAGGACGAACTGGCGGCGCAACTGCAGTCGCCGGCGTCACGGACGCTCAACCCGCCATCGCCGAACGGCGGCGCGGTGTCGCCGATGCTGGAGGCGACGCTCGACAACCTGCGCGAGACGTTCAGGCACCTGTCGGACAAGCAGCTTGCCGACATCGTTGCAAAGCTTGCCGATCGGCGCGGCAAGACATTCCTGATCGGTGGCCGCTTCACCGATCCACTGGCGCGCTACATGGCCGCCCACCTCGCCATCATCCAGCCCAATGTCTTTCACCTCGCCGGACAGGAAAGCGTCTGGCGCGACCGGCTGATCGACATGGGAAAGCGGGACGTGCTGGTGATCTTCGACATCAGGCGCTACCAGGACAGTTTGGTCCGTTTCGCCGAGACGGCGCATCAGCGCGGCGTGCAGATCGTGCTGTTCACCGACCAGTGGCTGTCGCCGATCGCTCGCTTCGCCCGCCATGTCATCGCCGGGCGCACCGCCGTGCCCTCGGCCTGGGACTCTTCGGCGGCGCTTTTCGTCGTTGCCGAAACGCTGATCGGTGCCGTCACCCGGCAGCTCGAGGCCGACGGCGCCAAACGCATCCGCGAGCTGGAAAGCCTGCGGTAGCGGGCGCCGTCGATGCCGTAGATGCCAAACTCAACCGCGGCAGGCCGCAAACGCAAAACGGCCCGCACTGAGGCGGGCCGTTTTGGTATTTGGTTGCG